>NZ_JARVTC010000007.1:0-500579 GCF_030208875.1 Pseudarthrobacter sp. MEB009 | reverse complement strand
GCCACGCCGGCGAGGGACCCGCGGCGAAGCGCAGCCAGACGTGGGAGCCGGTGGGTGGGGCCACGCCGGCGAGGGACCCGCGGCGAAGCGCAGCGAGACGTGGGAGCCGGTGGGGACTAGAGTGATTTTCGTGAGCACCTCTGCCGGCTGGGACCATCCCCGCACGTCCTTTTACACAGACCACTACGAGCTGACCATGTTGCAGGCTGCCCTGCATTCCGGCGCAGCCCACCGCAAATCGGTGTTTGAAGCCTTCGCGCGGCGTCTGCCGGATGGCCGCCGGTATGGCGTGGTTGCGGGCACGGGACGGCTGCTGGAAGGCATCGCCAACTTCCGGTTCGGCGCGGCCGAACTGGAGTTCCTGGCTGCCACCAAGGTGGTGAACCAGCAGACGCTGGACTACCTGGCCGACTACCGGTTCACCGGCGACATCTGGGGTTACGCCGAGGGCGAGGCGTATTTCCCCAACTCCCCCATCCTCATTGTCGAGGCCACCTTCGCCGAGGCCTGCATGCTGGAGACCTACCTCCTGTCCGTCCTGAACCACGACAGTGCCATCGCCTCGGCGGCCTCCCGTATGGTGGGCGCGGCCGGCGGACGGCCATGCATCGAAATGGGGTCACGGCGCACCCACGAGGAAGCCGCGTCCGCTGCTGCCCGGGCCGCTGTCATTGCCGGCTTCGACAGCACCTCCAACCTGGAAGCCGGCGTGCGCTACGGCATCAAGACCGTGGGCACCGCAGCGCATTCCTTTACGCTCCTGCACGACAATGAGCGCGACGCCTTCGAGGCCCAGATCGCGTCCCTTGGCGCCGGCACGTCGCTGCTGGTGGACACGTACGACGTCGAAACCGCCGTCCGCACGGCCGTGGACCTGGCAGGGCCCAAACTGGGCGCGGTACGGCTGGACTCGGGTGACCTTGTGGCCCAGGCGCAATGGGTCCGCCGCCTGCTGGACGATTTGGGGAACGTGAACACCAAAATTGTGGTCACCTCCGACCTCGATGAGTTTGCCATCGCTGCCCTGCAATCCGCTCCGGTGGATTCCTACGGCGTGGGCACGTCTTTGGTGACGGGCTCCGGCGCGCCGACGGCGAGCATGGTCTACAAGCTCGTCAGCCGCACTGACGACGCCGGGAACTTCGTCTCCGTCGCCAAGGCAGCCAAAAATAAGGCCAGCGTAGGCGGCCGCAAATATGCCCTGCGCAAGCTGAACGAACGCGGCACTGCCACCGCCGAGATGGTCGGGGTGGGGCACCGGCCCGAGGACGACGGCAACGACCGCCAGCTCCTGCAGCAGTTCATGAAAAACGGCGAACTGCTGCCCGGCTGGACCGGTTATGAGGGAGTGCAGCGCGCGCGGCAACGGCACGCGGATTCCATGGCCGAACTGCCCTCGGTGGTCCACCGGCTCCAGCGCGGCGACGCCGCCATCCCCACCGTTTACGAGGAGAGCTGATGTCCCGCGCCCTGATCATTGTTGATGTCCAAAACGATTTCTGCGAAGGCGGTGCACTGCCCGTCACCGGCGGGGCGGACCTGGCCGTTGCCATCAGCGAATACGTCGACGCCCACCAGGGCCAATTCGACCATGTGGTGGCCACCCAGGACTGGCATATCGATCCGGGCAACCACTTCTCCGCTGCCCCCGACTTCAAGGACAGCTGGCCGCCGCACTGCGTGGCGGGAACCCGCGGGGCGGAGCTGCACGAGGACCTGGACACCGAGTACATCGAGGCCTTCTTCCGCAAGGGCCAGTTCACGGCCGCCTACTCCGGCTTCGAAGGCCTACTTGCCCCCGAGGACGTTGTCCCCACCGGCGAGCGCCAGCCCGGGTCAATGCCCGGGGCCAACGATTCGCCGCAGTCAGCACCGGACGGGGACGCCATCGGCCTGGATGAATGGCTCCAAAGCAACGACGTGGAGGACGTGGTGGTGGTCGGGCTGGCGACCGACTACTGCGTGCGCGCCACCGCCCTCGATGCGGTCCAGGCAGGCTACGGCGTCACCGTGATCCGTTCCCTGACAGCCGGGATCGCCGAAGACCTCGACGAGGCCGTGGCGGAGATGGAACTGGGCGGCGTCGAGATCGCCTAGTCCCACGGCCTGTACCTGCGGGTCACCTCCGGACCGCCCCCGCGTCGGCCTGGCTCGAACACATGTTCGATTAGACTGGGGGGAATCGGAATGGAGGGACACCATGGCCTACCCAACGGAGCCGGCGGACAGCGCCGGACAAGGAGCAGCCGGGACCGGAGAGTCATTCCTGCCGGTGGGCTTTGCCTCTCCGGCTCAGGACTATTTTTCCGGCCGCATCGACCTCAATAAGCACCTGATCAACGACATCACCAGCACGTTCATCCTCAGGGTGGCGGGCGACGGGATGCGGGCCTCCGGCATTTTCGACGGGGACGAACTGATCGTGGACCGCTCCCTCACGGCCCGCAGCGGCTCCGTGGTGGTTGCCGTTGTGGATGGCGAGCTGATCATCCGCAGGCTCCACCTTGCCGGGGACGAGCTCACGCTCACCGCTGACGATCCCGGCCTGGCCCCCATCACGGTGACGGCCGGCGTCGACCTGGCCGTGTGGGGCGTCGCCACCCGGTGCCTGCACCGTGTCTGAAGCCGGCCCCGACCGCGCGGCAAAGTGCTTCGCCCTGGTGGACGTGAACAACTTCTACGTTTCCGCGGAGCGCGCCTTCGACCCATCGCTGGAAAACCGGCCCGTGGTGATCCTGTCCAACAATGACGGCTGTGTGATCACCCGAAGCGCCGAGGCCAAGGACCTGGGCATCGCCATGGGCGCACCCTGGTTCCAGATCTCGGCGCAGGCCAAGGCCTGGGGCCTGGTGGGCCTGTCCAGCAACTACGAACTGTACGGGGACCTCAGCGCACGGGTGATGGAGTACCTGGCCAGGCACTCGCTGGCCACCGAGATCTACAGCATCGACGAGGCCTTCCTGACCTTGCCCGGAAGCACCGCCGACCAGCACGCCGCCGGCCGGAACATCCGCCGCGGCGTGCGCCGCCACGTGGGACTGCCCGTCTGCGTGGGGCTGGCCCCCACCAAAACCCTCGCCAAACTTGCCAACCAATGGGCCAAGAACAACCCGCACTTCCAGGGCGTCTGCCACTGGGACAGCATCAGCCCCGCGGACCAGGAGCGGCTGCTGCGCAAGCTTCCGGCGCAGAAGATCTGGGGTGTGGGCGGGCGCAACAGCACCCGGCTCGCCGCGGTCGGGATTATCACGGCCTGGGACCTGCGCAATGCCGATCCCCTGGTGATCCGCAAGCGTTTCTCGGTGGTCCTGATGCGGACGGTCCTGGAACTGCAGGGAACCCCCTGCATCACCCTGGACGAAACCCGGGGCCACAGCCAGATCCTGTTTTCCCGGTCGTTTGTGACTCCCGCCAGCAGTGTCAGGGAAGTGGGGCAGGCCCTGAGTGTCTACGCCCAGGGCGCAGCAGCCCGCCTTGCCCGGAAAAAGCTGGTCACCGGGAACCTCAACGCTTTCGCCCGGACCTCGTCCTTTAACGGCGGACCCGTCGTGGCCCACTCCGTGGACGTGGCGTTCCCCTCCCCCACCGCCGATCCCCTGGAGATCATCAGGGCGGCGCAGCGCCTGCTGCCGGACATCCGCGAAGGCACCCCCTATATGCGGGTGGGCGTCACCGTCAGGGACCTGAGTCCGGCAGGCAGCCAGGACACCCTGATGGACTTCCTGGACACGCCGGACCGGACCCTGGGCCCCATCCTGGATGGTGTTGCGGAACGGTTCGGCCGGGCCAGCATCGGGCTGGGCCACGGCGGCCTCAGGTCCGGATCGAAGTGGGCCACCAAGCGGGACAGGCTGACGCCGCGGTACACCACGCACTGGGATGACCTGCCGGTGGTCAAAGCCAAATAACGCCTCGACCCGTGGCGGTCCGCCACGCGCCTACGTGCGGCCGATAAACCAGTCCTGGAGCTTCCGCAGCCGCGACTGGAGCTGTTCCTCGTTGGCCTGGGCCACGGGAGGGCCACCGCACACCGTCCGCAGCTTGGTGTGCACCACACCGTGCGGGGTGCCGGTCCGGGCCGACCAGGCCGAGACGTTTTTGGCCAGCTCATTCCGCAGGTCCATCAGCATCCGGTGGTCCGGCATGGCCGGGGCGGCCGCCTGCACGGGCGCAGACCTGCTCTTCCGGTTCAGCTGCTCGTGCTGGCGCTGGCGCAGGAGGGTCCCCACCTGTTCCGCGTCCAGCAGGCCTGGAATGCCCAGGAAGTCCAGTTCATCGTCCGAACCCACTTCGCCGCCGGTACCGAACTCGCCGCCGTCGAACAGGACCCGGTCAAAGGACGCCTGCGAATCCAGTGCCTCGAACTTGCCTTTGGTGAGGCTGTCGGATGCCTTGTCCTCGCGGTTGGCGTCCGCCATGAGTGAGTCTTCGGGGTTGAACAGGCCGTCGGCGTCCTCTTTTTCGGGACGGTCCAGGGCATGGTCTCGTTCGGCTTCCATGGAGTTGGCCAGCGCCATCAATTGCGGCACCGACGGCAGGAACACCGACGCCGTTTCGCCGCGTTTGCGGGCACGCACAAAACGTCCCACGGCCTGGGCGAAGAACAGCGGGGTGGAGGTGGACGTGGCGTACACGCCCACGGACAGCCGCGGGACGTCAACACCTTCGGACACCATGCGGACCGCAACCATCCAGCGTTTCTCGCTGGCGGTGAACTCGTCGATCTTGTCCGAAGCCTTGGCGTCATCCGAGAGGATAACGGTGGGCGATTCGCCGGTGATCCGCTTCAGTTGGCCGGCGTACGCGCGGGCATCCTCGTGGTCGGTGGCGATAACCAGGCCGCCGGCGTCGGGCACGGTGCGGCGCACCTCGCTGAGCCGCTTGTCCGCGCCGGCCAGGACGGCCGGGATCCACTCCCCCGTGGGGTTAAGCGCCGTACGCCAGGCCTGGGAGGTGATGTCCTTCGTGACGGCGGCCTCACCGAGGGAGGCGGCCATTTCCTCGCCGGCGCTGGTGCGCCAGCGCATCTGGCCCGAATAGGCCATAAACATCACGGGGCGGACCACATGGTCGCGCAGGGCACTGCCGTAACCGTATGTGTAATCCGCCTTCGACCGGCGGATGCCGTCGCGGTCCTGGGCGTATTCCACAAACGGGATGGGTGAGGTGTCCGACCGGAACGGCGTACCTGTCAGGGACAGCCGCCGGATGGCAGGATCAAACGCCTCGCGCAGGCCGTCGCCCCAGGACAGGGCTTCGCCGCCGTGGTGGATCTCATCGAGGATCACCAGGGTGCGGGCGGCCTCCGTCTTGGCCCGGTGCAGCAGCGGTTTGCTGGCCACCTGGGCGTATGTGACGGCCACCCCAACGAAGCCGCGGCCGTGCTGGCCGTCGGAGTTCTTGAAGTTGGGGTCGATCGCAATGCCCACCTTGGCGGCGGCGTCGGCCCACTGCCGCTTGAGGTGGTCGGTGGGCGCCACAATGGTGACGCGGTTGACGGTGCCGGCCTCGATCAGCGTTGAGGCAACCCGCAGCGCGAATGTGGTCTTACCGGCGCCGGGCGTTGCGACGGCCAGGAAGTCGCGGGGGGCCGCCTGCATGTACAGGTCCAGGGCCTCCTGCTGCCAGGCACGGAGTTTCGGGGCGGTTCCCCAGGCTGCGCGTTCCGGGTATGCCGGAGGCAGGGTGGGGCCACCAAAGAGGGTTTCCGTCACTATTTGTTGTTGCCCTTGTCCCCGCCGGAGCCCTTGCCGCCGTCGTTGCTGGGCCGCAGGCCGTCATAAACCTCTTTGCACATGGGGCAGACCGGAAACTTTTTGGGATCCCGGCCCGGCGTCCAGACCTTGCCGCACAGGGCAATAACGGGTTCGCCACTGAGGGCGGACTCCATGATTTTTTCCTTCCGCACGTAGTGCGAAAAGCGCTCCCGGTCCCCGGGCTCCACTTCCTGGCGGAGTTCCTCGCGCTCAATGGTGGCCGTGGACGTTCCAGCCCCGGACAGCTCGCGCCGCGGATCGTTTTCGAGAGGGTCCGTCATGCTAGTCATGCCTTCCATCTTAGCCTTTCCGAAGGCCTGGCGTTCGACGCCGGGACCTCCCGGGTGCCCGTTTGGACCAGGTGCAGCGCAGGGACAGCCGGCGCGCCCGGGCGTGTTGGAACAGGCGCCGGGGACGCCAAGGGCCGCTGCCGTGCGGCAGCGGCCCCGGTGAAAGGCATTACTTATTGACGCCCACCTGGGCCAGGAGTTCCGGCCCCCTGGCGTCAAGCCATTTTCCGCCCAGCCGGATGCCGCCGGCGAAGAGTCCAAGACCCAGCAGCAGGCCCACGGCCAGGTTGATCCAGCCCAGCATCCTGTTGCCGGTGACCAGTTCGGCAATAAGCAGTGCAACCTCGGGGATCACCAGGACCAGCAGGACGCCCATGCCGCCGAACTGGACGGCCATGGTCTGGCCCACGTTGCCCGGCGGCTTTTTGAACGGGCTGTCACCGGGCAAGGGCACGGGCGTGGTGTACCGGGCAGACACCACAGACGAAAGGCCCAGCCCGCTGAACAGGATGCCCAGCGTTAGTCCCAGCAGCCCCGGGAACGCATACCAGGTGTCGGTCAGGACGGCATATGCCACGGCGAAAACCAGTACCGTGGGAAGGGAGAACAGCAGGCAGGCCATGGCCCGGCCCAACCGGTCCGCGGTGCCCCTGACACCCGTGGCGAGGTGCAGGGCAAACGCAGTGTTGTCGTAGGAGACGTCGGCTGAGATCGACCAGGCCAGGAGGAAGGCGGATAGCGGCGCCAGGATGGCCAGGCTGCTGAAATCCCCGCTCTGGGCGCCGGTGAACACCAGCACCACCGGGAGCAGCGGGATCACCACCAGGGACCCTGAGTAGCGGGGGTCGCGCAGCCAGTAGGTCAGCGCCCGGGCCGTCACGGCGCCGGTGGGGGTTGGTGGCAGCAGGCCCAGCAGGCCCAGCTTGCCGCCCTTGCGCTTGGTGCTGCCGCCGCTGTAGGGCGGGGTCACCAGGGCCCGTTCCAGCATGGACTTCCACGCCCACGCCAGTGCGGCCAGCGTGGCGGCGGCGATCAGCAGCTTCAGCAGCGCCGGTCCCGCGTCGCCTGCCGCGACGTCCCCGGCCAGGGCCCAGGAGGCGCCCAGCGGCGTCCAGGACATGGTGCGGGCCAGTTCCGGCAGGAAGGCCGCGGAATCCGTGATGCCGCGGGTCACGCCGGCGATGATGGGTCCGAGCAGGACCAGCGGAACCATAAAAGCGATGGCGCTGACGTCCTTGAAGCGGCGGGAAGCTGCCAGGCTTGCGGTCGCCGTGGTGGTCACCTTGGAGATGACAATGCAGGTCAGGACGCCAAGGGCCGCGCCAACCACGGCCGCCAGGACCGGCAGCACCCCGCGCCACCAGGTCACGGCCGTGGACAGTCCCACCAGGGCGGTGGCGATGCCGGGGATTCCGATCAGCCCGCCCAGCGCCAGGCCCGGGAGCATCTTCCGCAGCGGGATGGCGAAGGTAGTGAAGCGGGCAGGGTCCAGGGTCATGTCCGTTCCGGAGGCCACAACCGGGATCACGGCCCAGCCGACGATGGCTGCGGCCCCGCCCAGGACCACCGCAGTGGAGGCAAGCTCCAGTGGTTCGGTCCGTAGCATCACCAGGGCGAAAATCAGCAGCCCGATGATGCCCAGGGCGTACAGGGCACCGAACGCCATGCCCACCAGCTGCCACGGACTCCGGCGGAGGCCGTTTCGCAGCAGTGTGAGTTTGAGCCTTAGGAGGTGCGCAACCATTCGAGCCCCTCCGTTGTGCTTCGGCCGCCCACCAGTTCCACGAACCGGTCCTCGAGCGAGGCTTCGCCGCGGACTTCGTCAACAGTTCCGGCGGCCAGCAGCCTGCCACCGGCCACCACTGCCACGTGGTCGCACATGCGCTGGACCAGGTCCATCACGTGGCTGGAAACGATCACCGTACCGCCGGAACCCACATAGCCGTCGAGGATGGAGCGGATGTTGGCGGCACTGACCGGGTCCACCGCTTCGAACGGTTCGTCCAGGACCAGCAGCCGCGGGGCGTGGATAAGGGCGGATGCCAACGCGATCTTCTTGGTCATGCCGGCGGAGTAGTCCACCACCAGCGTCCCGGCATCCTTGGTCAGGTCCATGGCAGCCAGCAGTTCGCGCACGCGGGTGGCCACCACTTCCCTGTCCATGCCCCGCAGCAGGCCGGCGTAGGTGATGAGCTGTTCGCCGGTGAGCCGGTCGAACAGCCGGACGCCGTCAGGGAGGATCCCCATCAGTTTCTTGGCTTCCAAGGGGTTCGACCAGACGTCCACGCCGTGCACGGCTGCCGTGCCGAAGTCCGGCCGCAGCAGCCCGGTGGCCATCGAGAGCGTGGTGGTCTTGCCGGCGCCGTTGGGGCCCACAACGCCGTAGAAGGAACCCGCCGGCACATCAAGGCTGATGCCGTCGACCGCGATTTTCCCGCCGAACCGTTTTGCCAGGCCATTGATGGACAGGGCGGGTGCCGTACCGGGCCGTGGCGCCTGTTCAGGTTGCAGAGCTGTCATAAAGCCAGACTAGCCTTCGACCCCCGGGCGGCGGGTCCTCCCGGAGGAGTAGTGAAATAGGCGTAGGAGCACCCCGCGCGCGCTCCCGTTGGGGCGGTCCTGTGGCCGCAGCCTGTCAGACTTGCCTCATGCACATTGCCCTGGGCCTGCTGGTCATCGTCGCCGTGGTTTGCGCCGTCAGCGCGCTGGGCAGGAAGCTTGACCTTCCCGTTCCGCTGCTGCTGGTCCTGGCGGGAGTGGCGGGATCCTTCCTGCCGTTCATCCCGGAGGTTGAGCTCAACCCCGAACTGGTCCTGGTGGGCCTGCTGCCACCCCTGCTGTATGCCGCCGCCTTCCGGTCCTCGCTGTTTGATTTCAGTTCCAACATCAGGTCCATCGGGCTGCTGTCCGTGGGCTACGTTGTGTTCGGCACCATCGCCGTGGGATTTGTGGTGTGGTGGCTGTTCCCGGAGATCCCCCTGGCTGCGGCCATTGCCCTGGGCGCCGTGGTGGCCCCGCCGGACGCCGTGGCTGCCACGTCCATCGCGCGGCGGGTGGGCATGCCCCGCCGCATCGTCAGCATCCTCGAGGGCGAGTCGCTGGTTAACGACGCCACCGCGCTGGTGTGCCTGCGCGCTGCGATCGCGGCGATCGCGGGGTCCGTTTCCGCACTGGAGGTCGCAGGCGGTTTCCTGGTGGCCGCCGGCGGTGGGCTGGCTGTGGGGTTCGCGGCCGCCTATGTCCTCACGGAGGTCCGTAAGCGGGTCAGCAACGTGGCCATCAACACGTCCACGTCCTTGATGGCCCCTTTTGTGGCGTACCTCCCCGCTGAGGCCATCCATGCCTCCGGGGTGCTGGCTGTTGTTGTGACCGGGCTGGTGATGGGCTTCAAGGCACCCTCCATGCCCAACGGCGCAGCCCGCCAGAGTGCCCGCAGCAACTGGGACACGGTGCAGTTCCTGCTGGAGAACTCGGTGTTCCTGCTGATCGGGCTGCAGGTGCGGGCCATCGTGGAGGGTGTCCAGGACGACTCGCTGGGTGCCGGCCGGGTCTGGCTGGGCTGCGCGGTGATCCTCCTGGCGGTGCTGCTGCTCCGGCCGGTCTGGGTGTTCCCGGCCACGTTCCTGCCGCGCCTGGTTCCCTCGGTCCGGAAAGCCGAGCCGGAACCACCATGGCAGGCCGCGGCGATTGTCTCCTGGGCCGGAATGCGGGGCGTGGTCACCCTGGCCGCGGTACTGACATTGCCCGCAGACCTGGAACACCGGAATGTGCTGGTCCTGGCTGCCCTGGTGGTGGTTGGCGGGACGTTGGTGCTGCAGGGTTTCACACTCCCTGTTCTGGTCAGGCTGCTGGCGGTGCAGG
Organism: Pseudarthrobacter sp. MEB009; assembly: GCF_030208875.1. Classification (NCBI taxonomy): domain Bacteria; kingdom Bacillati; phylum Actinomycetota; class Actinomycetes; order Micrococcales; family Micrococcaceae; genus Pseudarthrobacter; species Pseudarthrobacter sp. MEB009. The sequence goes on along the minus strand of NZ_JARVTC010000007.1, from coordinate 490,672 downwards.
GTCCGGACCGGCGCGAGGACGCCCTGAACCGGGCTTCGCTGATGCAGCTGGCCACAGACGCCGGCCTGGGGCGGCTGGCGGAACTGCGCCGGGACACTGACCCGCCGGAAGTCATGGACATGCTCAAGCGCCGGACGCAGGAACGGGGCCTGGCCGCCTGGGAACGGCTGGGCCGGCCCGAGACGGACGCCGCAACGCCCAGCCAGGGGTATGCCCGGTTGCGGATGGCCATGCTGGATGCCGAACGGACCAAGGTCCTGGACCTGCGGCGGGGTGGGCAGTTTGCGCACGAGGTGATCAGTGAGGTGCTGGAACGGCTGGACATCGAGGAGTCCATGCTGGATGCGGCCCTGGACGAGCTGGACTCCTCCGATGGCGGTGGCGGTGAAGGGATCGCCCGGCCCGGCGGAATCTGCGGGCATCTGGCAGCAGCTGCAGAGCCCGCGGTCCCGCCCGGCGCTTTCTGCGCAGCGTGCCGGCGTGAAGGAACGGCCACGGTGCACCTGCGGATGTGCCTGGAATGCGGGAACGTGGGCTGTTGCGATTCCTCCGTCGGGCGCCACGCCTCGCTGCATTTCCACGAAACCAGCCACCCTGTCATGCGCAGCATCGAACCCGGGGAAGACTGGCGCTGGTGCTACGCCGATGATCTTTTGGGCTGACACGCGGGGCGGCGAGCGGGCATCCCGGCCGGGGCAGACCGGCATACTGGAGAAGAAAGCGTTTCCCCGCCGTCTGAACCGAAGGATTCCCGAATGGACTACCGCACCCTGGGCCGCACCGGGCTGACCGTCTCCACCGTCTGCGTGGGCACCAGCTCCCTGGGCAGCCACCCGGCACCCCGCGGCACCGACACCGCCGTCGACACCATCCTCAGGGCCTTTGCGGGACCCCTGAACTTCATCGATACCTCCAATGAGTACGGCGAAACCAACAGCGAGCGCCGGATCGGAGCCGCCATCGCCGCAGCCGGCGGCGTTCCGGACGGGGTGGTGGTGGCCACCAAAGTGGACCCGATCCGTGGCGTTGCCGACTATTCGGGCGCGCGGGTCCGGCAGTCCGTTGAGGAAAGCCTGGACCGGCTGGGGCTTGACCACCTGCCGCTGGTGTACCTGCACGACCCCGAAAAAATCACGTTCGAGGAGGGTACTGCTGCCGGCGGGCCGCTCGAAGCGCTCCTGGACCTGCGCAGCCAAGGTGTGATCGGACACCTGGGCGTGGCGGGTGGGCCCATCGACCTGGAACTGAAGTACCTCGCCCTGGACGTGTTCGACGTTGTGATCAGCCACAACCGCTACACGCTGGTGGACCAGAGCGCCGGGCCCCTCATCCGGGATGCGGCGGAGCGTGGTGTGGCGTTCGTGAACGCTGCCCCGTTCGGCGGCGGGATGCTGGTTAAGGGACCCGACGCCGAACCCAACTACTGCTACCGGCCCGCCTCCCCCGCGATCATCGGCCGTGTCCGGAGGATGGCTGCCCTTTGCGCCGAGTATTCCGTTCCCCTGGCCGCCGCTGCCCTGCAGTTCTCCACCAGGGACCCCCGCGTCACCTCCACCATCGTGGGTATGTCGGAACCCGACCGGGTTGCGGAGGCTGTGGATCTTGCCGGCTGGGACATCCCGGCCGAATTCTGGGACCGGATCCTGCCACTGACGGCAGCCGGCACCGGCGAACTGGGCTAAGCCGGCTACCTGGCCCGGCGGATGCGGATGGGTCCCCTGGCCGTGGACGGATCCACCACGGTCCCGCCCTGGGTGATGCTGACCTGCCCGGCGTCCACCAGCCGCCGGGCTGCCTGCCGGGCAGGCTCCATCAGGTCACGCCAGGTGTCCCCGCCCACTGCCCGGGCGGCATCCGAAGGACAGATGGTGGACGTTGCGGCCCTGGCCGCCAGGAGTTCGAGGATTTTCGCTTCCAGCTCCTGGTCGACGGGACCCACGCCGCGGCTCCCGTCGGCCGGGTTTTTCTCCCGGGGAGCCTCATCCGGTACTTCTTCCCGATGTGCCATGGGTGTCAGCGCCTCAGAAGGTGCGCCGCGGCACGGCGCGCTCGTACTGCGGCGCCCACGGAAGGTCATGACCCAGTTCGAAGGCGGCCCGCAGCCACCAGTGCGGATCCCGCAGGGCCGCCCGGCCCAGGAACACGGCGTCCGCCTGGCCGGTGGCGATGGCGTGTTCAGCCTGGCCGGCGGACGTCAGCAGGCCAACAGTCCCGGTGGGGACGCCTGCGTCCGCGCGGATGGCGGCGGAAAACCCTGTCTGGTAGCCGGGGCTGGGAGCAATCTGCTGCTGCGGTACAGCGCCTCCGCTGGAGACATCGATCAGGTCCACACCCTGGGCGACTGCCTGCCGGGCCAGCCGGATGGATGCGGCCAAATCCACCCCGCCCGGCGCCCAGTCCGTGGCCGAAATCCTGAGCAGCAGGGGCATGCTGTCCGGGATGACGTCGCGGACAGCATCGATCACTGCCAGCATCAGCCTGTTGCGCCCTGCCTCGCTGCCGCCCCAGGCGTCCTGGCGGCGGTTGATCAGCGGGCTCTGGAACTGGTGCAGCAGGTAGCCGTGGGCACCGTGGAGCTCCACCGTGTCGAATCCCGCCGCCACGGCCCGCACGGCGGCGGCGGCAAAGTCCGCGATGACGCCACGGATCTGGTCCTCCGTCATCTCCGCCGGAACCGCGTAGCCGTCAAAAGCGGCCGGTGACGGTCCCACGGTGTCCCAGCCGCCGTCGGCAGCGGGCACCGAGCCCTGTTCCCCGGAGAACGGCCAGTAAGTGGCGGCCTTCCGGCCGGCGTGGGCGAGCTGGACACCGATCTTAGCGTCCGCGGCGCCGTGCCGGTGCACAAAGGAGGTGATCCGCTGCCAGGCCGCCGCCTGGTCGTCGTTGTACAGCCCGGCATCCCTGGGACTGATACGGCCCTGCGCATTGACGGCCGCGGCTTCGGTGATGATCAGCGCCGCCCCGCCCGCGGCGAAGGAACCCAGGTGCATCAGGTGCCAGTCGTTGGGTACTCCGGGCGCGGCGTCGGGATCGCAGCTGTACTGGCACATGGGCGAGACCCACCCGCGGTGCCGGAGTTCGAGGGCGCGCAGGGCCAGGGGCTCGAACAGGCCCGGCACTAGAACAGCACCCGGGCCAGGGCCTGCCGTGCCTTGGCAACGCGCTCATCGGAGGCGCCAACCACTTCAAACAGTTCCAGCAGCCTGATCCGGGCAGTCTCCCGCTCGGGTCCGAAGTTCCGGCCGATGAAGGTGACCACCCGGTTCAGGGCGTCCTCCACGTGGCCGCCGGAAACGTCCAGGTCCGCCACCCCCAGCTGGGCGTCGATGTTGTCCGGCTCATCGGCGGCCAGTTTGCGCAGGGCGTCGCTGTCCGGGGCGGACAGTGGCTGCAGCCTGGCCATCAGTTCCACCTGCGAAAGCCCCGCCTTCGCCTCGTGGTCCGCAGGCATTTCCTTGAGCGCCTGGCGGTAGGCGGTGGCGGCGGCCTCGTAGTCGCCGGCCTCGATCGCATCATAGGCGGCCTGGTGAAGGGGCGGCAGGGGCGCAGGTTCCTGCTCCTCCTGCGGCCCGGCGTTCAGGCTGCCGGTCACCCCATTGGCTGCGGCCACCTTCAAAAGTTCATCCAGGATGCCACGCACCTGCGCTTCCTCTGCACCGCCCTCAAACAGCGGAACAGGCTGGCCCTTAAGGACTGCAACGGCGGTGGGCACGGCCTGCACTTGGAACGCCTGGGCCAGCTGGGGGAAGGCTTCCACGTCCGCGGCGCCCAGCACCAGCTTTCCGGCGTAGCCGGCCACCACGCGCTCGAGGGTTTCGAGCATGCCCGCGGATTCCGGGGAATACGGCGCCCACAGCGCGATCACAACCGGTACCTGCGCGGACAGCTCCACAAGCTGCTGGAAGTTGGCTTCGGTGACGTTGACGCTTAGTTCCGGGCCGCCGTCGCCCGTTGCCGGTGCACCAGGCGCCGGCGCGCCGCTGGCGGGAGCGGGAGCGGCGGGGCGCTGCTTGAGGCTGGAAAGATCGACGGCGCCACGCAGGTTAAGCAGGCTGGCAGCGGCTGGAGGGACAGGGCGGGAAGCAGGCGAACTCATGCTTTCCACTCTAGCCACTCCGGCCGCTGCCGGGGGTACTGCGGTCACCGGACTACTTGAAGGAGGCCCCCACAAGGCCGCGGGTGGCGGCAACAAGTTTCATGGGATCGGTGCTGCCGGCCGGCGGCACATAAACCGCCATGGATTCCACGAAGCTGAGGACCATACCCGTTGTGGTTTCCTTGCCGCCTGCCAGGGCGGCGGCGTCGTCACCGATGGTGAGCTTGTCACCGGCCGCCTTGGGGGTGCCTTCGAACCCGAAGTTGATGCGGCCTTCCACCAACGCGCCGCCGTCAGCGGTGCGGAACACCGTGATGCTGGCTGGATCCACCTTGTGGGTGAAGGCGAAATTACCGTTCTGGCCTGACTGGACCACTTCGGCCTGGTACGAAAGGGTGTCGGCGATGTAGGGAGAGGACTCGCCCTCCACCAGTTTGTCCTTGTAGGGCGATTCCGCGTTGCCCAGGCGGTCGGCAAGTCCTGCCATGGCTTCTTCGGCCGTGTACAGCAGGCCGGTCTTATCCCCGGCTGCCAGGGTTTCGGTACCCTCGCGGCTGATGTTCGGGAAGGTGGTGCCCGGCTGGAGCGGTGTGGTCTGGACCAGCTTGTAGTTGTCCCGCGGCGAGGCCTGGACCAGGGTCAGGAGCTGGGGAACCACGTTCCCGTCACCCTGGGTGACAGCCAGAACGGACCGCGGCCAGTCCCGGTTGGTGGTGACAACAGTGGTGAGCAGCTTGGTGGACCGGACGGGCATCCGTGCCTCGTAGGAGCCCACCTGGGAGCGGATCTTGTAGTTCTGGGTGCGGACCTCCAGCTCGGTACCGCCAACGCGGGTGGCGAGCTGCGCGGCATCCTTGGCGGCATCGCCGGCATCCACCGCACTGGAGACCTGCTCCAGGACACGGCGGAACTGGGCGTCCAGGAGCACCCGCGACGGTGCTGCCTCGTCCTTGGCCGGTGCCGCAGACCCGGAGGCGTCAGGAGCCGGCGTGGCCGCCACGGCTGCGGTGCCGGAACCGGCAACCACCACGGCCGCCAGGACTGCCGCCGCCATGGCCAGCGGTGCCGAAGAGCCGTTGGTCTTCCGCTCCCGCGCGCGCTGTGCGAAGCCGCTGCCTGCACCATCGCCTTCGCCGTTGCGCTTGCGCGCGGAGAGCAGGGCCAGGGCAATGCCGGCCGCCATGATGATGGCACCCAGGACGATCAGGGGCACCGCCCACGGGGTAGCGGTGTCGTTGGGGAACGTCATGGAGACGGTGGCCGGGGCCGGCTTGGTGCCGTCGGTGGCCAGCAGCAGCGACCATTCACCGTCTGCGGGCGGGGTCCAGGTGTAATCGAGTTCGCCGCTGGCGTTCTCGGTGGTCACCCAAAGGTCGGAACCGGCCGGGTTGGGCACTGTGGCCTCACCCTCCGAGTGCTGCACCTGAAGGGACTTCTTGTCCTCGGACACGCCGTTGACAGTGTTGTGGGCGGCCCCGCCCACCCAGGCGGCGACGTCGTCCGGTCGGCCGGAGGCAAGCATGAAGTTCCCGTCGCCTTCCACGGTGATCCTGGCGGTGCCGCCATGCAGGGTGCGCAGGCCCTGGTCGAAAACGGTAACGGGTGCGTCAGTGCCGTCGGCCGGCGCGGAGACGGTGAAGGTCTCGGACGGAGCCCAGATGGTCTGCTGGCCGATGCCTGCCAGGAGGGTCAGGAGGCCGAGCAGCACCAGCGCGGCTGCAGTCTTTAAACGCAAGGGATCACCTATCATCAGCGGGGGTTTACCTTCAATAGTAACCGTTTTGTTACCACGGGCGCTGTCCGGGACCCGCTCGGGCGCCGGCTGGAGCCGGTGGCGGCGGTACCGCCGCCGGTGCTGGCGGGCCGGCTGATAGTGTTTGCGATGATCATCACAACGGCCCGCAGGCGCGGTGCCACGCACGGAACAGGCCCCAAAAACCAGTGACTGACAAGACGGACGCATCCTCCGCGGACACCGAAAACCCAGGCAGCACCGAGGGGCAGGCGGACGCGCTGCAGGGTCAGGCACCGAAGCGGCGCAAGGGTACCGCCGCCGCAGCCCTGGGCCAGGTGGTCCGCAGGCTCCGCCAGCCCCTCCCCGGCGCCCAGCCGCGGCTCCGCTTCGAGATGCCGCCGGAGTACGCCGCCGAGGAAGGCGGGGACCGCGAGGAGAGCAAGGTGAAGGCGCAGTTCGGCCGTCCCGGTCCGCGGATGTCGCCGCAGCATCCGCTGTACATGGGCTTTATGGGGACTGTGGGCGTGGGGCTCGCCCTCCTGGTCTACTGGATCGGTTCCAACACCACGCAGCTTCTCCTCTGGATCGTTGCAGCACTCTTTATCGCCCTTGGCCTGGAGCCGGTGGTGGGCTGGCTGGAAAACCGCAAGGTCCCCCGCCCCGTGGGCATCCTGCTTGCGGTGGCGGTGCTGGCAGGCGCTGTTGTCGGATTCTTCGCCACGCTGATCCCCACCATCGTGGGTCAGGTCACCCAGATTGTGGAGCAGGCACCGGTCTGGGTCCGGGATTTCATCAACTCGGACTTTTTCGTCAACCTCGATGACCAGTTCGGGGTCCGCGACCGCATCCAGGACGAACTGGACAAGTTCGTCAACGATCCGGCAGCCGTCAGCGGGATCTTCGGGGGCGTGGTGGGCTTCGGCTCCACCGTGGCCAACGGCCTCTTCGGCGCCTTGATTGTGCTGGTCCTGAGCCTGTACTTCCTGGCCGCCCTGCCGGCCATGAAGAAGTGGGGCTACCGCCTGGCCCCCCGCTCGCGCCGGAACCGGGTGGAAGCCCTGGCTGAGGAGATCACCAAATCGGTGGGCAACTATGTGATCGGCCAGGTCTGCGTGGCCCTGCTGAATGCCACGTACGCCTTCATTGTGATGTCCATCCTGCATATTCCATTCGCCCTGCTGCTGGCGTTTGTGGTGGCATTGCTCGCGTTCATCCCCCTGGTGGGCGGGCTGATCGCCGCTGTTGTGGTGCTGCTGATCTCCCTCACGGTGGGCTGGCAGACAGCCGTCATCTACGCCATCTGCTACTTCGCCTACCTGCAGTTCGAGGCGTACTTCATCTCCCCCCGCATCATGCAGAAGGCAGTAGCGGTCCCCGGGGCCGTCGCAGTCATCTCTGTGATTGCCGGCGGCAGCCTGCTGGGCGTGCTCGGCGCGCTGATCGCCATCCCCACCGCAGCAGCTGTCCTGCTGCTGGTCCGGGAAATCTACATCGTCCGGCAGGACCAGCACTAAGCCACAGCCGGGCAGGCTCAGGCCGGAGCGGTGGCGGCCGGACCGGCCCACTCCTGCGGCAGGCCTTCCCCGCCCAGCCCTGCCGGGCTGACAGTGGCCACAATCTCGTTGAGCACCCGTGCGGCGTGCTTCTCCCCCACCCACAGGTGTTTGGCGCCGGCCACCCCCACCACACGTGCCTGGGGCACCAGTGCGAACCTCTCGGCAGCCTCTGCCGGCTGCAGGTAGTCATCGTGTTCGGGCACCAGCACGGCCAGCGGCTTGCCGGCGTCCGCCCACTGCCGCAGATGTTGGTCCGTGGCGCGGTGCAGCGGCGGCGACAGCAGCACAGCACCTTCCACCTGGCTGGCCACGGGATCCACGGCGCCGTACATGAGGGCAAGTTCGGTGCCGAAGGACCAGCCCACCAGCCAGCGGTTAGGCAGGCCGCGGTCCACCGCGAACTGGACCGCTGCCGCAACATCGTTCCGCTCACCGATGCCTTCCTCGAACGCACCGGTACTTGTCCCGCGCGGCGAGGTGGTGCCGCGGGTGTTGAACCGCAGCACCGCGATGCCTGCCAGGGCCGGCAGCCGGTAGGACGCCTTCCGGTACACGTGGGAATCCATAAAGCCGCCGTGGGTGGGCAGCGGGTGCAGGGTGATCAGCGTGGCGTGCACGGGGCCGGATTCAGGAAGGGCCAGTTCGCCCACCAGGGTGTGCCCGTCAGCCGTCAGCAGCTCCACGTTTTCCCGGCGTGCGGGCAGGACAGTGGACGCCCTGATGGGGGCCGGGCCCGTGGACTGGGTGAATGCGTACGACGCCGGATCAAAAGTCATGCCTGCCAGCTTAGCCAACGCGGGGCCCGGGCTGCCCGCAGGGCTCAGCGGTAACGGTAACTGCGCGACATCCAGCAGTTGGTATGCCAGTGCCGCCGCTCTGCAAGCCCGGCCGCCGCGCCGAACAGGTGGTCGTCCTTCCAAACCACCAGGTGCGCGACTCCCGGCACCACTGCGGTGGAGCATTCGGGACAGATGTAGGTCTTCTCGGCATTCCGTGCCGTCATGGTGCGGACCATCCAGTCACCGTCCGGCGCGCTTTCCCGCCGCGCGATGCCGGCCCTGGCACGTTCGAGGTCCAGTTCCGGCACGCCGCCGCCGGCGGTCTTTTTTCCGCTGCTGCGGCCAGGTGCAGCACCCTTGCCTGACACGGGACGGCGCGGACGGTTGGAGCGGGGCATGCTTCCATTCTGCCCCAGCTTCAGCGGGGGCCGGACCCTGGCACAGGGCGCCAGCCGGTAGTCTGTACGGCGTGCGACTTGTCATAGCCCGATGCTCAGTAGATTACGTTGGCCGGCTCAAGGCCCATCTCCCCCTCGCCACCAGGCTGCTCCTGGTCAAGGCGGACGGGTCGGTGCTGGTCCATTCGGATGGCGGCTCCTATAAGCCGCTGAACTGGATGAGCCCGCCGGCGAGCCTGCGGGTGACGTCCCCGGACGATGTGGACCTGGAACTTGGCGTGGTGGAGCAGTGGACCGTCCAGTCGGCGAAGACGGACGACCGGCTGATCATTAACATCCACGAGAAGTTCAGCGAAACCTCCCACGACCTGGGAGTGGACCCAGGCCTGATTAAGGACGGCGTCGAAGCGGACCTCCAGCGGCTGCTGGCCGACCAGATCGAGACCCTTGGTACCGGCTTCTCGCTCATTCGCCGGGAGTACTTCACGGCCATCGGGCCCGTGGACATCCTGGCCCGGGACGCCGACGGCGCCACGGTGGCCATTGAGCTGAAACGCCGCGGCGACATTGACGGAGTGGAACAGCTCACGCGTTACCTGGAACTACTGAACCGGGATCCGCTGCTGGCGCCGGTCCGTGGCATCTTCGCCGCCCAGCAGATCAAGCCGCAGGCGAAGGTGCTCGCCGCGGACCGCGGCATCCACTGCGTCACCCTGGACTATGACGCCATGCGGGGCGTGGACGACAGCGGGTCCCGGCTCTTCTAGGCCAGAGCGCCCCCGGCAGGCCAGGCGCTGGGCATTTCACCGTTTTGTTACCTTATTTTCTTCCTGTTGTGCATTCCAAACCGTTGACCTGCGGGAACGGACATGAAATTCTTGGAACAGTCTTTGTGTAGGTGTTATTCATGCTCGCAAGACATGTTGCGAGCGTGAAGCTCCTGCAACCCCGTTCCTTTACCGGCCCGGCTGCCAGGATTCTTCCCGCGGAGTGACCAAGGCCGGCACGCAGTGTGCCGTTCTTAGACCCTTTCCACAATGAGGAGAAATACATGGCACAGGGAACCGTCAAGTGGTTTAACGCTGAAAAGGGCTTCGGCTTCATCACGCCGGATGACGCCGACGGCGATGTCTTCGTCCACTATTCGGAAATCCAGACGGGCGGCTTCAAGACCCTCGACGAGAACCAGCGCGTTCAGTTCGAAATCGGCCAGGGCGCCAAGGGCCCCCAGGCCACCGGCGTCACGCTGGTCTAGGCTCCGCCCCCGGCCGCAGCTGCGGCCAACGCTTTTCAAATGGTCTCCGGCTTTTGCCGGGGACCATTTGTTTGTCCACCCGGGTCCGTTGCCATTCCCGGCATGCACCGCTCATTGTTGCCAGGGCCGGAAACACGCTCCGCAATTTGTTTCACGAAACCAGTTTGCGGACCAGCCTTGCACCTTGCGAAAGGGACAACCCGGGAAGGTATGCACGCGTCAGTGCCCTGCCAATTGCGGGCAGGTGCAGCGGGTCCTGGTAATAAAGATAAAGCGACCGGTATTCGGGTTTGAAACGCGATTTAAAGGCCGCCAGGGAACGGAAGCCATAAACAGGTTCCAGGGCGTGGCCCACCAGATCAAGGATGCTCAGCAGGTTATCGGCGCCTCCTTCCGCCGCGGTTTGCGCTGCGGAAAGGCTGCCGACGGCGGCCGGCGGGTTTCCGTCGCCGGGCCTGCTGGCCAGCGGCGAGCCGGAGAGCGAAATGACTTCCACGGTGTCCCGCAGTTCAAGGACGGCGGAGGCGATCAGGAATTCCATCACCCCTGGAAACCCCTCAGGTCCCCGGCGCATCACGTCGAGCGTCCTGCTGACCAGCCGGCCGCCGTCGTAAACGGGAAGCCAGCTGGTGACCCCGTGAACCGTCCCGCCGGCGTCCACGGCGAGGCAGCACAGCACCTCGGGGTCATCCAGTTCGTCCACACCGCCGAGGGTGAAGCCCATCTCGGGGACCGACTTGGCTGCTGCCCACCCTTCGGACACCTCGTTCAGCCGGGACCGCAGCGGCGCGGGCAGCTCGTTGTAAGGCCCCCAGACCGCCGTCACACCCAGCTTCGCTGCGCGGTTCAATGCCGTGCGGACGTTCTGCCACTCCTTGCCCTTGAACTCGATCTCCCGGACCGCCAGCCGGGTCTCCTGCGCCACCGCGACCCGGTGGAAGCCGCGGTCCCGCAGCTCCGGCCATATCCTGTCATCGCAGGAGTACAGCGCCGGAATCAGGGCCTGGCTGCGGCAGTGCGCCAGGAACCCTTCGGTGGCCGCGGGCTGGGCAGGCCCGGGCCCGAACGCCCCGCCCAACGTCAGGGCAACAGTGCCGTGCTGCTGGTAGGCCATGGCACCGTTCCCATCAGGGCTGAACCAGTAGGTGTTTGGTTCCCACAGGGCCATCCAGGACAACGGGCCGCCGCCGCGGTGCAGCAGGTCACGGGCCCGGCTGCGGTCCTGCCTGCCGGAATCGCTGCTTTGCTGGCCGCCCACCAAAATCCACCACACCGCCACCAGGGCGATCACCCAGAAAACCGGCCCGGAGTAGGCAAAGAGCACCGCTTCGACGGTGTTGCGGTCCGTGAACAGGCGCTGGAAGTGCTGTGGAATGGGCACCGGAACGTATTGCCGGGCCAGCTCTGCGAAGAGGCCCGCCACACCGCCGTCGCGGGACAGCCCGCCGGACCCGAACCAGGCCACAGTGTAAGTCCCGGCAAGGACCAGCCACGTACCGCCCACCACAGCCGCCAGCAACCGGCGGGCTCCAGGCAGGGTCTGGACGCGGAAATGCCGCCGGTTCAGCCACAGCACCAGGGCCAGCAGCAGCGGCACCACCACCAGGGGCAGCACGTGGGCAAAAGCAGTCCCCAGCGGTGCCGCCCGTGGACCCAGCGGCCGCGCCGGAAGCAAAGCGAAAAGGGCAAGATAAACGGCGGCGAGGGCGGTGACGGCCAGTTGGATGACCAGGGCAATATTCAGGGCCAGCCTGCGTCCGCGGCGCATGCCGTCCGCGCAGATCAGCAGCAGCGCAACGGGAACCACTGCAAGCGCCAGGCCAAACGGGCCGGCAAAGCCGGCCCGGCCGGCTTCGAGGCAGGATGCCTCCACCGTGGCGCCGCAGTTAAAGGCCAATTGGCCCAGCGTGGGCATCGGGTTCAGCACCACATCGCGCAGCAGCGCCAACGGACCGGTAGGCGAGCGGGCAATGCCCGTCAGGATGGGACCCACGGCAAAGACGGCCACGGTCAGGGCCAGGAGGTTCCGGGCTTCGCGGCCGGTGGAGCGGTGCCGGTGCGGTTGCCCGCCGTCGCCCTGGATCCACCATCCGGCCAGCAGGCCCAGCAACGCCCCGATCAGGCCAATGACGGTTTCCGCGTGGCCCACATACAGGACCAGCAGCAGCGAGATGGAAAGCACCACGGTACGGAGCCGGCGCTGCCACAGGACCGGGAGCCGGGCACTGCCGGCCAGTCCGGCAGCGAGGACCGGGCCATACGGGCCGATCAGGACAACGTCCGCCATCCGGTCCAGCCACCCGTCCCCCACCGCAACGGCGAGCTGGGTCACCAACAGGAACAGCGTCACGGCGGCAAACTGGCCCAGCACAAGGAGACCGATGGCCGCCTTGGTGCCCAGCCGGCGTTCGGCCAGGCCCAGCAGCACCACAATCATCAGCGAGGCAGCCAGGTAGGCCAGGGGGTTGGTGGCAAAGAAAAGGCTGGTGAACATGGACCACCAGGACCCGGCCTGCAGCCGGGGAAGGCTGACCCCTGCCACTTCGAGCAGGTGCTCCGGCGGCCCCGCCAGGAAACTTCCCGTGGCCGCCGCGGTTATCCAGAAGATGGCCAGGACACCGAGCGTGAACGGGACCGCTGCCAGGTTACGGCCCAAACGCTGCAGCACAGGACGGGCCACAGTGGTCCAGGCCAGTCGCGCGGTGGTTTCCTGCTTGGCGGCGCTCACCCGGGGAGCCCCCAGCGTCCGGCCAGGAACTGGAGCGCATCCTCGATCCGGCGGGACGAGGTGTCCCACGAATGGCCCGTATGCTCCACCCGCTGCGATTCAACGGTAAAGCCGGCGTCCCGGGCCGCGGTGGTGAGCGTATCCAGGTACGCCACGAATTCTGCGTCATCGGCACCGGCCGTGAGATACATGGCGTGCCCGTCAAAGCGTTCGGTTGCCATGATGGCCAGTGGCGTCTGGCGGTCGAAAGCCTCCGGGTCCCCGGGGAATGCTGCTTCGATGGTCTTCTGGCGCTCCTTGGCCACGGCGGGTTCGGCCTCGCTGGAAAAGCCCAGGACGGCCGGGAACAGGTCAGGATGCCGGGTGCCCATCTGCACGGCGCAGGTGGCGCCGAACGAGAACCCGCCCGCCGCCCAGCGGCTGTGGTCCGTATCCACCGCCAAGGTGGTGCTGATCCACTGCACCACGTCCTTCGCCAGGTAGGTGTCTGCCTGGGCAATCGCGCTGTCCATGCACATGGTGTTGGCGTTCTGCGAACCATTGGGATCGGCAACCACCACCACGGGGGCAAGTCCGCCGTGGGCAGCGGCGAAGGTGTCCAGGTGGCCCCGGAGTGCACCGCCGGTCAGCCAGTCGGCGGGCCCGCCGGGCTGTCCGGCGACGAGGACAAGCACGGGCAGGGCCGGCCGGTTGGCGGCAAAGTAGGCCGGCGGCAGGTAAATGTAGGCGTCGCGGGCTGCCAGGCCGGAAAGGGTGCCGGGAATGGCGGACCTGCGGAGCTCTCCCCCGGCCGGGAGATCACCCTGGGCTTTCCAACCTTGGAGCGTAACGCCGTCGGGGGCGCCGGACTGGCGCGTCAGGGCCGGTTCCAGGACAGGCACGCTGGCCACGGCGGTGCCCAGGAGGTCGCTGACGGTGCGGTTGAGGCCGAAGTAGGCGTTGATCTGCACAGCGGAGAGCGTCGCGACCAGCAGGACTGCCACCAGGCTGGTCCAGCGGGAACGCCAGGAGTTCCCCGGCAGCCTCAGGAAGGCCAGGAGCAGGGCGCCGACGGCGGGCACCAGCCAGATCAAGACGGCGTCCGGGATGTTTTCGGGGAAGACGGAAAGGATGTTGATCAGGGCCCAGTGCACTGCGGCCACCAGGGCGAACGCGGCGGCAGCGGCGGCCAGGACGCGGATCAGCCAGCGGACCGGGCCCGTGGCGGCCGGCGGGACTGCCAGGTGGATGGCACCGGCAAGGCCAAGGACCACTGCCGTCCAAAAGACCGGACCGTCAGTGAGCCGGATGTTGTAAAACCATTCCACGGCGGCTAGCGCCAGGTCCCTACGCCGATGACCGGTCCGGCTTCCAGCCACGAGGACAGGCCAGTGTAGGCATCGAACTTCATGGCGAGCCGAAGGTCCTCGCCTTCATAGCGGAGTTCAACGATCACCACATCGGGCTGGACCTTAACGGCCTCATCCTCGGTGGGTTTGCGCCGGCCCAGGAGCTCCAGGGAGCTGCGCTTGAACCGGTGCTTGGGGCGGACGCTGAGGGAAAGCAGCCGGAACCACTCCAGGTCATTGTCCTGATAACGGCAAACCCCCATCTGCCAGCTGTTTCCAGCCGTGCAAATGGAGGCGTCCACCGTGCCGAGGGCACGCCGCAGGTTGAAGCGGCGCACCCCCGAAAGGCACAGTGCAAATACCAGCAGCCCAAAAATGACTGCCATGGCGATGAACGTAATTACCGGAGCGTCCATCAGGGGCGTGCTAGCGGATCCCAGCGGTAGCCGAGCCGCCCAGCTGGGCATTGTCAGCAACGATGACGACGCGGTTGTTGTCCACGGAGAAGAATCCACCGTCAACATCCACGGCGATCCGGTCCCCGGTCACCGGCTGGATGGCCAGTTCACCTTCAGCCAGGATCGCCAGCAGGGGCGAGTGGCCGGGCAGGATTCCGATTTCACCATCGCTGGTGCGGGCCTTGACCATCTTGGCCGCTCCGGACCACACAAAGTGGTCCGCTGCGACAATCTCAACCTCAAGCTCAGCCATATTACTTGGTCTGTTCCTGGATCTTGGCCCACTGGCGCTCGACGTCATCGAGGCCGCCGACGTTGAAGAACGCCTGCTCCGCGATGTGGTCCAGATCGCCGTCGCAGATCGCCGTGAAGCCTTCGACGGTGTCCTTGATGGAAACCGTGGAGCCTTCGACGCCGGTGAACTGCTTGGCGGTGTAGGTGTTCTGGGAAAGGAACTGCTGGATGCGGCGTGCACGCGACACGACGATCTTGTCCTCTTCCGAGAGTTCGTCAACGCCGAGGATGGCGATGATGTCCTGGAGTTCCTTGTTCTTCTGCAGGATCTGCTTCACGCGGACTGCCGTGTTGTAGTGGTCCTTGCCGATGTACTGGGGATCCAGGATGCGGGAGGTCGACGTCAGCGGGTCAACGGCCGGGTACAGGCCACGGGAAGCAATTTCACGGGAAAGTTCCGTGGTTGCATCCAGGTGCGCGAAGGTCGTGGCCGGGGCCGGGTCGGTGTAGTCATCCGCGGGAACGTAGATGGCCTGCATCGAGGTGATGGAGTGGCCCTTGGTGGACGTGATGCGCTCCTGGAGGAGGCCCATCTCGTCAGCCAGGTTGGGCTGGTAGCCCACGGCGGAAGGCATGCGGCCCAGGAGGGTCGACACCTCGGAACCGGCCTGCGTGAAGCGGAAGATGTTGTCGATGAAGAGCAGCACATCCTGGTTCTGCACATCGCGGAAGTACTCCGCCATGGTCAGTGCGGACAGGGCCACGCGGAGCCGCGTTCCCGGCGGCTCATCCATCTGGCCGAATACAAGGGCGGTGTCCTTGAGGACGCCTGCCTCTTCCATTTCAACCCAGAGGTCGTTGCCCTCACGGGTACGCTCGCCAACACCGGCGAACACGGAGGTTCCACCGAAGTTACGGGCCACACGGGTGATCATTTCCTGGATCAGCACCGTCTTGCCCACGCCGGCGCCGCCGAACAGGCCGATCTTTCCACCCTTGATGTAAGGGGTGAGAAGGTCGATGACCTTGATGCCGGTCTCGAGCATCTCCGTGGAGCCCTCGAGGGTGGCGAACGCCGGAGCCTTGCGGTGGATGGGCCACCGTTCGGTGGTCTCCAGCTCTGCTTCGGTGACATCCAGGGGCTGGCCCAGGACGTTGAAGATGTGGCCCTTGACGCCGTCACCAACCGGAACGGAGATGGGGGCGCCGCTGTCCACCACGGACGTGCCGCGGACGAGTCCGTCGGTTGCCTGCAGGGAGATGGCGCGGATGAGGTTGTCGCCCAGGTGCTGGGAGGTCTCAAACGTGATGGTTTTGGTCTCACCGTTGAGAGTAATCTCGGTGGTGAGGGCATTGTAGATCGACGGGATTGCGTCAGCCGGGAATTCGACGTCGACAACCGGGCCGATAACGCGCGCAATGCGGCCGGTGGCACCGGACGTTGCGGCTACGTGTTCGGTAGCAGTGGCAGTCATCTCTCTCACTTCACTCAGTAGATGGCGTGGGGTTAAGTTTATCTGTTGTGGTGCAGGTCCCGCGGGAACCGGTACCGGGCCGGACTAGGACGCGAGGGCGTCCGCGCCGGCAACGATCTCGGAAAGCTCCTGCGTGATTTCGGCCTGACGGGCCGTGTTGCGCAGACGCGTGTACTTCTTGATCAGGTCCGTTGCGTTGTCGCCTGCCGACTTCATGGCGCGCTGGCGGGCGGCGAGCTCGGAAGCTGCTGCCTGCAGCATTGCTGCGAAGAGGCGGGATTCGATGTACCGCGGCAGCAGCGCGTCCAGGACGCGTTCCGTTTCCGGTTCGAACTCGTAAAGCGGCAACAGCTCCGACTCCGATGCAGCTTCCTCTTCCACTACCTCAAGGGGCAGAAGACGGATGACCGTCGGTTCCTGGGTGACCATCGACTTGAAGCGGGTGTAAACGACGTGGATCTCGTCAACGCCGCCGTCCTCGTAGTCGGCTGCGAACTCGGCGAGCAGTGCTGCACCGATTTCACGGGCCGTGGCGAACTCCGGCGCGTCGGTTCCTCCGGTCCAGACCCGTTCATAGGGCCGGTTCCGGAAGTCGAAGTAGGCCTGGGCCTTACGTCCGACGAGGTAGGTCTTGACTTCCTTGCCTTCGGCGTGGAGCAGCTCGTTGAGACCTTCCGCCTGCTTGAGGACGCTGGCCGAGTAAGAACCTGCCAATCCGCGGTCCGAGGTGATTACCAGGACTGCGGCGCGGCGGATCTGCTCCGGCTCAGTGGTCAGCGGGTGGTCGATTTCGCTTTGGCTGGCGACAGCAGAAACGGCGCGCGTGATCGCGTTCGCGTAAGGCAGTGAAGCTGCTACGCGCGCACGGGCCTTGCCGATGCGCGAGGTAGCGATCAGTTCCATCGCCTTGAAGATCTTGCGCATCGACGTGGTCGAGCTGATCTTCTGGCGGTAGACCCGAATCTGGGCTCCCATACTTATCCTTTCCTAACATTTCCCTAAACCGGTGTGCCGGACCCTGTGGGCCCGGCACACCTGTCCAGTGGAATTAGCGCTTCTGCTTGACGATTTTTTCCTGGTCAACGTCGCCACCGGAGATGGCGTCGTGTGCCTCGTGGCCTGCGCCCACCAGGTGATTGTCGCCTTCGCCGAAGAAGCCCTTCTTGAAGTCGATGATGGACGACTTCAAGGCTGCTGCGGTGTCATCGTCCATCACGTTGGTCTGGGCCAGCGTGGTGAGGATGGAGGACTTGTGCTTGAGGTGTTCCAGGAACTCGGTCTCGAACCGGTTCACATCCTCAACGGGAACGTCATCCAGGTGGCCGTTGGTGCCGGCCCAGATGGAGACAACCTGGTCCTCGACCGGGAACGGCGAGTACTGGCCCTGCTTGAGCAGTTCCATCAGGCGGGCACCACGGGTCAGCTGCTGGCGGGAAGCCGCATCCAGGTCCGAGGCGAACATGGCAAATGCCTGCATGTCCCGGTACTGGGCGAGCTCCAGCTTCAACGTGCCGGAAACCTTCTTCATGGACTTGACCTGCGCGGCGCCACCAACGCGGGACACCGAAACGCCCACGTCGACTGCGGGACGCTGGTTGGCGTTGAAGAGGTCCGACTGGAGGAAGATCTGCCCGTCAGTGATGGAGATGACGTTGGTCGGGATGTAGGCGGAAACGTCGTTCGCCTTGGTCTCGATCAGCGGCAGGCCCGTCATGGAACCGGCACCGAGCTCGTCGGAGAGCTTGGCACAACGCTCCAGCAGGCGGGAGTGCAAGTAGAAAACGTCGCCCGGGTAGGCTTCGCGTCCCGGCGGACGGCGCAGCAGCAGTGACACTGCGCGGTAGGCCTCAGCCTGCTTGGAAAGGTCATCAAACACGATGAGGACGTGCTTGCCGCCGTACATCCAGTGCTGGCCGATCGCCGAACCGGCGTAGGGGGCCAGGTACTTGAAGCCTGCGGGGTCGGATGCGGGAGACGCCACAATGGTGGTGTATTCCAGCGCGCCGTTGTCCTCGAGGGTCTGGCGGACAGCGGCAATGGTGGATGCCTTCTGGCCGATCGCCACGTAGATGCAGCGGACCTGCTTGGTCACGTCACCGGAAGCCCAGTTGGCCTTCTGGTTGATGATGGTGTCGATCGCGATCGCGGACTTGCCGGTCTGGCGGTCACCGATGATCAGCTGGCGCTGGCCGCGGCCGATCGGAATCATGGCGTCGATGGCCTTGAGTCCGGTCTGCATGGGCTCGTGCACAGACTTGCGCTGGGTCACGCCGGGAGCCTGGAGTTCCAGGGCACGGGTGGTCTCAGCCTTGATCTCGCCGAGGTCATCGATGGGCACGCCCAGCGGGTCCACAACGCGGCCCAGGAATGCGTCGCCCACGGGGACGGACAGAACCTGTCCGGTGCGGTGGACTTCCTGGCCTTCTTCGATGCCGGTGAAGTCACCGAGTACGATCACGCCGATTTCGCGGACGTCAAGGTTCTGGGCCAGGCCCAGCGTGCCGTCCTCGAAGCGAAGCAGCTCGTTCGCCATGACCGAGGGAAGGCCCTCAACACGGGCGATGCCGTCACTTGCGGTGGTTACGCGGCCGACCTCTACGCGTTCTGCGTTTCCGGGTTCGTAGGACGCCGCGAACTCGTTCAGCGCATTACGGACGTCGTCGGCGTTGATGGTCAATTCGGCCATCTGCAGTCCCTGCTCTCCTGTTTTCGTGATCATCGTTGCTCACGATGACCGGGGTTTGTATCAGTGTGGTTGTGCTTGTCCGGCTAGCCGGCCAGCTGGCGTTGCAGTGAACCCAGGCGGGTGAGGACGGAAGCGTCGAGCACTTCATCCCCCACCTGGACACGGATGCCGCCAATCAGTGCGGGGACAACGGTGAGGTTGACCTTCAGTTCGCGTCCGTACATGGCATTCAGGCCCGCCTGGAGGCGGTCCAGCTGCGTGTTGGACAGCGGCTGTGTGACGCTGACGGTGGCAATCCAGCGCTGCTGTCGCTTGGCGGCCAGTTCAGCGAACCGCCCTACCAGCCGCGACGGCTTGACGCCGCGGGGCTGCGTGACAGCCTGCTTGATGAGGATTTTTGCTTCCTCGCTTGCGCCGGGCACCAGCCGCTCAACGAGGGTGGCTTTAGCAGCAGCACTTGCCTGCGGCTCGGACAAGGCACGCTGTACCTCGTGGTTGGAGGCAACAGTCTGGTTGAAGGAGAACAGATCGTTCTCCAGCTCTTCCAGGCCGGAGATTCCGGAGGCAGAAACGGCGGACTTGTTTTCAGCAACGGAAATGACCACCGTTGCGGCAAGGGTCTCGAGTGCATCGCCGATGTCGCGTGCGGCTGCCCAGCGTGAGCTGGCCAATCCGGCTGCGACGTCAGCAGCATCAGCGGAGACTTTCCCGCCAACAAGCTGCCTGACCAGCGCCGACTTCTCGTCACCTGAGCGGGACGGGTCAGTCAAGGCGCGGCGCAAGCCAGCCGAGCTGTCCACCGTTCCCAGAATTCCGAAGAGTTCCTTTGCCAACTGAAGCGACGCCGTCGGAAGTTTTGCTTCCAGACCTGCCAGCGCTGTTGCCAGCGATTCGCTCGATACGCCTGCCATTACTTCGCAGCACCCGCGTTCTGGTTCTCCAGATCTGCCAGGAAGCGGTCAACAACGCGGGCTGAACGCTCATCATCGTTGAGTGCTTCGCCGACAATGCGTCCTGCCAGCGTGGTGGCAAGCGTGCCCACCTCTGCACGCAGGGACACGACGGCGGCCTGGCGCTCGGACTCGATCTGGGCGTGGGCCTGAGCGGTGATGCGGGCAGACTCTGCGCCCGCCTTCTCCTTCAGGTCAGCCAGGATCTGTGCGCCTTCGGCACGTGCTTCCTCACGGATGCGGTTGGCTTCGGCGCGGGCGTCCGTCAGCTGCTGCTTGTACTCTTCGAGTGCAGCAGAGGCCTCGGCCTGGGCCTTCTCAGCCTTGGCGATGCCGCCTTCAATGGCTTCGGCGCGCTCGGCGAAGGTCTTCTCGAACATCGGGACAACAAACTTGACCACGATGAACATAAGAATGACGAAGCCAACCAGGACAACGCCCATTTCCCAAACGTTGGGAACGAGGGGGTTAACCTCTTCGCCTTCAGTGGCGGCTGAGATGATCAGCTGATTCATGTTTCACCCGTCCTTATCTACTCGGTTCTAATGTCCGCTTCGGTTCTCAGGAGAGAACGAAGGCGAAGACCAGGCCGAGGATGGCGAGGGCTTCAGTCAGCGCGAGGCCGAGGAATGCGATCGGCTGCAGGACGCGCTGGGCTTCCGGCTGGCGTGCCACACCGTTGATGTACGCGGCGAACACGAGACCAACACCGATACCACCGCCGATTGCGGAGAGACCGTAACCGATGAGGTTGATTGAGCCGTTGATGGAGCCTTCCATTTTTCTTCCTTTCAAGATGCCACCCATGTGGCAGGTTGTTTGGGTTGCTTCATCCCCGCGAGGGGAAGTCTTTTGGGTGCCTTCAGGCCGTGCGCCGTGCGGCGCTGCGGCTAGTGGCTGTCGGCGTGGAGTGCGCCTTCAATGTAGATCGCGGTCAGCAGGGTAAAGACATAGGCCTGCAGGACCATGATCAGGGCTTCAAGCATGTACATGGCGATGGCGCCTGCCAGGACCAGGACCGAGGTGCCCTGCAGCAGGATGTTCTCCTGCGACACAAGGAACTCGATGCCGTAGCCGGCGATCATCACAATCAGGTGTCCTGCGAGCATGGTGGCAAACAGACGGAGGCTGTGCGTCACCGGGCGGACAATGAAGTTCGAGATGATCTCGATCGGGATAACGATCGGCAGGATGTACCACGGAACCCCGGAAGGAACGGTGGCCAGTTTGAAGTAGCGGATGCCGTTCTTCTTGAGGCCGATGATCAGCCAGGTGAAGTAGACGATCCCCGCCAGAACGTAAGCGCCGCCGACGTGCGAGAACGTGGGGAGCTGGAAGAACGGAATGGCGCCGTAGATGTTGTTCACCAGGATGAAGAAGAACAAGCTGAACAGCAGCGGGACGTACTTGATGAAGTCCTTGCCGCCGATGATGTCCTTGGCGATTCCGTTGCGGACGAAGCCGTAGGCGGCCTCGCCGGCGAACTGGAGTTTGCCGGGTACCAGCTGTCCCTTGCGTGCGGCAAGCACGAAGAAGACGGCGATAAAGACGACGGAGAGGAGGACCAGCAGCATCTGCTTGGAGAATCCCTCTGCGGCACCCCACGGCAGGATTGCCGGCAAATGCATTTCGTTAATACCAGGAGGAGTAAACTCTCCTGAATCTTGGGCCGGGAGCGCAAGCGCGATCAACGCGTTTCCTCTCTGCAGTGTCCATCATTGGGCGTTGGGCGGGGACCGGCGGCCTGATGGCCTGCTGCTCCCCCTGTGAAATTATTTGGCATTAGTGTTGCCGTCCTTGGACGGCCCGCTGGCAGCACGGTGATCCCCAGCTTTTTCTCGGGAACTGGTGAGACCATGCATGTGGGAAAGGTAAAAACCTCCGACGGCTCCAAGCAGAGCGCCTGCGAGCACAATCCAGCGCGTTCCCCACAGATTATCCAGTCCCCACCCTATCAAACTCCAGACGATGATTCCGCCAATGATGTAGCTGAATACGGCGATTCCAGCGTTGTAACCGCCGTCCCTGCCGTTCTCTGATACACCGGGTGCGGAGACACCGCGGCCGCGGGTGCGGAGGCGTCCGCTGCGGGCGTTCTTCGGGTCACGCATCGGCTGGTCCCTTGCTTTCGGGGTCGTTGTAGATCTGGAGGCGGGCTTTGCTGAAACCGTAGATTTCGGCGGCCTGCCACAGGACCACGGTGGCCACGGCGCTGATGACGAACCACCGGCCGTCAAGCCACTCGGGGGCTCCGACGATAAAAAGGACCGCGGCGAAGCCCACCACCTTGATGAAATAGGTGGCGACAAAAACGCCGATTGCTCCGGCTGGATTGTTACGTCCCACGAAGTGGCCCACCAGCAGGCTGATGCCGAAGAACAGCATCACCAGCACTCCCCCATACAGGCTGGACAGCCCGCCGTGGGGACCCACGAAGAGGATGGCCACCAGGGAGCAGCTGACGACGGCGGCCGAGCCGGCCAGCGCGCTGAGCTTAAGAAGGTGCAGCCACAGTGATTTCGTGGGACCCGAAGCGCCAACGGGTGAGTTGCCGGACGCGGGTCCGGACTCGGCGTTGGAGGTCATTAGATCCCAATCGTCGGCGCCTGATGGCTGGTGTGGAGGGCAGCTCAAGGCTGCCCCTAAATTCTACACGAGATAGAAATAATTCCTGACCCGCTTTATGCCCGCGTGCTTTCGCCACGTCGGGTCAGGTAAGGCCATGCTGTCACCAGCGCCATGGCCAGCGTGGCGAAAATGTCCACGGTCAGGACAATCTGCCAGGGGAAAACGGCGAACGCCAGGCCCCCGAAGGACAGCACGGCGGTCCAAAGGTAGAGCAGGATTACTGCCGTGCGGTGCGAGTAGCCGATGTCCAGGAGTTTGTGGTGCAGGTGGCCGCGGTCCGCGGTCCACGGCGAACGCCCACGCGCGGTCCTTCGGATGACTGCCAGCCCGAGGTCAAGCAGCGGCAGGAACAGCACCGCAAACGGCAGCAGGATGGGGATGACGGTTGAGATGCCGTTGACCCTGTCATAGAGCCCGGAGGTGATCTGGCCCGTGGACACAACACCGGCCGAAGCCATCAGCAGGCCGATCAGCATGGCACCGGAGTCGCCCATAAAGATCTTCGACGGGAACCAGTTGTGCGGCAGGAACCCCAGGCAACTGCCCACCAGGACCGCAGTGAGCAGCGTGGCAAGGTCGGAATAGTCCAGCAGGACGGCGTTCCGGTGCACCCAGTAGGCAGTGAAGAAGAACGCAGCTCCGCCTATGACGGCGACACCTGCAGCCAGGCCATCCAGCCCGTCGATGAAGTTGAAGGCGTTCATGCTGACCACTATCAGCCCCGCCGTCAGCACCACCCTGAGCGTGTTGTTCTCCAGGTAGATGGGTTCGGGAATCCAGGGGACGATTGTCATCTGGACACCCCAGACTGCGACCACCAGGCCGGCCACGCTTTGACCGATCAGCTTGACCCACCAGCGGATATCGAGCAGGTCGTCCGCCACCCCGATCAGGACGATGATTGCCGCGCCGGCGAGGACACCCCAGGGCTGGAAGTTGTTCCGGTAGATGTCCTTAACGAAGAACGACTGGCTGGCCACCACCAGGGCCACAAGCACGCCAAGGAAGATGGCAACCCCGCCCAGGCGTGAGACCGGAATGGAGTGCATGTCACGGCTGCGGATGGGCAGGTGAAGTTCGAGACGGTGGCCCACGATCCTGGCGCCCCACGTGGCCGCGTAGGAAACGACGGCTGCCGTCAGGCCCATCAGCAGGTACATGATCATGGGACGGCGGCCGTTTCGACAGATGGCACAATGGCCCCCCGCAGCGGATGCGGCTGGTTGTTCCCGCGTGGGCTCACTGGCCGGAAATCTGTTCTTCGATAAATGAAACTCTCCGTCGCCGGGCGCGCAGCAGGCAGTTCTTGGTGCCTTACACGGCTGTATTACAGTGGACTCTAGTCAAAGATACTAGCGCCAACAGCTTCATGGCTTCGCGCCACACTGGCGCACAGCGAACGGGGACATCCCTGGCAGCCATGCTGAAAGGACCCCCATGACCCCCCGCGTGGCAGTTGCCGCCGTAACTTTCGACAGGCCCAAAGAGCTTGCCGTGCTCTTGTCCGCCATCAACGCCCAGACCGCCGCTGTGGACACCATCTGCCTGGTGGACAGCGGCACAACGCCGGCCCGCAGCATTGCCGCCGGCCATTCCAATGTGGACTATGTCCGCTCCGAAGCCAATCTCGGTGGCGCCGGCGGTTTTGCCCTCGCCACCCTGAAAGCGGTGGCCAGTGGCGCCCGCTGGATCTGGATGATGGACGACGACGCCGAGCCCGCAGATCCCGAATGCCTTGCCACCCTGCTCCGCGAGGCAGAAGCCCGCGACCTCGAAGCAGTGGTCCCCTTGGTGACAGCGCCCGGCAAACCCGACCGGTTGTCGTTTTTCTTCCGGCTGGACGGCAAGGTCACCCATGACCGTGCAGAGGTGGAGCAGTTGGGGTTCCTGCCCAACGACGGGCATTTCTTCAACGGTGCCCTGATCCGCTCGGATGTCTTCTTCAAGGTCGGACTCCCCGATATGCGGCTGTTCATCCGGGGCGACGAAGTGGACTTCACCCTGCGGCTGCGGCAGGCCGGCATCAGGTTCGGCACCGTCACCACCACCTCGATCACGCACCCGCACGCCTTTGAAGAAACGCAGCACGTTTTTGGCGCCCGGTGGCACGTCATCGTTCCGGAGTCGGCGTTCAAGCGCTACTACTACTACCGGAACCGCGGGTACCTGATCAGGCGCTATTTCCGGGTCAAGTCCCTCGTGGCGGACGTGGGCGGCTACCTGGGCTACTTCCTGCAGCGCCGGGACCTCCCCGGGCTGATGTCCTGGGCCAAGGCGTTCAGCGCAGGGCTCCGCGGCAAGGGCTTCGCCCCGTTGGAGGACCAGAAGTTCTAGGCGCCCGCCCCTACGGCCGGCGCTTCAAGTGGCGGCCGGCCAGCAGCCACAGCAGGACCCACGGTTCAACCAGCACCCGGTAAGCCACCCGGCGGGGATGCAACACCAGCCGCCAGGCCCATTCGAGGCCCAGCCGGCCAAGCCAGCGGGGAGCAAGCTTCTGCGTCCCGGCAAGCTGGTCAATGGCTCCGCCTACCGCGCAGTACACGGCCGGCGGCAGGTCGGCGAGCCTGCGCTGCAGCACTTCTTCCTGCAACGGCATGCCCAGACCCAGCAGGACCAGTTGGGGCGCCTCACGCTGCAGCCACGCGACAGCTTCATCTTCCCGGGCGGTGTCCCAGCCTGCTCCTGGGAAACCGGTCACGCGGGCACCGGGCACGATCGACTCGAGCATGGTGACTGCCCCGGCATTGGCATCGGCCCCGGCACCCACCACAGCGATCCGTTGCAGGCCGGCCACGCCGCCCAGGGCCGGGAGCCAGTCAGTGGATCCCAGCCTGTAGTCCATGACAGGTCCCTGGGCCTTGCCGGTCCGGCCCCACAGCCACAGCACTGGCGCGCCGTCCAGCAGCACCACGTCACTGCGCTCGTACAGCGCGCGGAAACCATTGTCCTGCAGCGTCAGCGTCACACTGTGCAGGTTGTGGCCAAGGATGGTCCTGGTGGACCCCTCGCTGATGAATCCGCCCAGGACATCCACCAGGTCAGGAACCCGCAAGGGAGTGGCATCGACTCCCAGGCCGGGAACCCTTTGGCGGTCCGGCAACATCAGGATCCGGACGTCCGCTCCGGCGCGTCCGCCGGCGGGACGTCGGCGGTCACTGCTGCGGCCGCTGTTCCATTGCCCGTTTCATCAACGGCGCCGTCGGCCGGTTCGTCAACAGTTTCAGTCGCCGGTTCGTCAATTTCGGCCATGGGGATCTCGCCCAGCCCCAGGACACCCGGCACGTGCTCCCGGAGCCGGTCGAGGCTCACGGCGCCGTTACGGACCACCCGAAGCAGCGGCCCCGTGGCGTCAACGATTGTCGATGCCACCGCGGCGTCCCCAGCCAGGGGCCGGAAGCCGCCTTCCAGGTAAACCTCCACGGACTCCGCCAGCTGCTCGCGGGCATCCGCCGCCGTCTGGGCTGGTGCGTGGCCGGTCCGGTTGGCCGAAGACACCGCCAACGGGCCCGTCAGTGTGAGGAGTTCCTGCGCAATGTCGTCGGCAGGCATCCGCAGCGCCACAGTTCCCTTGGTCTCCCCCAGGTCCCAGTCCAGAGACGGCTGGGCGTGCAGGATCAGGGTGAGCCCGCCGGGCCAGAAAGCCTCGGCAAGCTTGCGGGCATCCGCGGAAACGTCCGTGGCCAGCCCGTCCAAAGCGTTGATGCGGGGTATCAGCACGGGCGGCGGCATGGCCCGGCTGCGTCCCTTGGACGCCAGGAGCATGGTGACGGCCTGGGCCGAAAACGCGTCAGCAGCGATCCCGTAGACGGTGTCCGTAGGGAACACCACCACTTTCTTCTCGCTGATGGCACGCTGGGCGTGCTCCAGGCCGGCCGCGCGCTGATCGTCCGTGGTGCAGTTATAGGTTGTGGTCACTGGCCTATTCTTTCATTCCAAACTGGGAGGATCCGCCAAAAAGGCGGTGGTGGCGCGGTCCTTGCCGTTCAGGTCCTGATGGGACGTGATGCCGGTCCAGGACCCCTGCCGGGCCAGCATGGCGGCAATCCACCCTGACTGGACCTCCGCATGCTCCATCACAAAGTAGCCGCCCGGCCGCAGCAGCCGGGCAGCGGAGGCAGCGGCCGCCGTCGGAAGCTCCATGCCGTCCGCGCCGCCGCCGTACAGCGCTTCCGGCGGATCGTGCAACGCCACTTCGGGTTCGTTCGGGACGGCTTCCGCCGGAATATAGGGCGGGTTGGAGACCACCACGTCAAACGTGCCGTTCAGCTCCGGGAGGGCCGTGCGCAGGTCGCCCTGCACCAGGTTCACTCCCAGGGGCTCGAGGTTCCTTGCTGCCCACGCGTGGGCAAATGCGCTGTATTCCACGGCGTGGACTTCGGCAGCGGGGACTTCCGCGGCGATGGATCCCGCGATCGCACCGGAGCCCGTGCCCAGGTCCACCACACGAGGATGAGCGGCGTCCCGGATGTGGTCAATCACCAACTGGACCACGGATTCGGTTTCGGGGCGCGGAATGAACACGCCGGGACCAACCGCCAGTTCCAGGTAGCGGAAGTAAGCCACTCCCGTGATGTGCTGCAGGGGAACCCGGGAGGCACGCTCCGCGATCAGCGCCCCATAGCCATCAGGCGCCGGGGTGTCGCCCAACAGCAAGGCCCGCAGCCGGCCCAGGCCGACGTTGAGGAGGTGGTCGGCGAGGAGTTCTGCGTCCACGCGGGGGCTGGGGACGCCGGCCGCCGCCAGTATCCGGGTAGCCTCACTGACGGCGGCGGCGAGCGTTTGGTCGGGCCCGATGGTCATCGCGGAAGTGGACTAGTCGCCGATGGCGTCCAGGCGCGCCTGTTCGTCCATCTCGATGGCGGACTGGATCACAGACTCCAGGTCACCGTTCATCACCTGGTCAAGGTTGTAGGCCTTGTAGCCCGTTCGGTGGTCGGCGATCCGGTTTTCCGGGTAGTTGTAGGTGCGGATGCGCTCCGATCGGTCCATGGTGCGGATCTGCGATTTGCGCTGCGCGGAGTTCTCGGCGTCGATGATCTCCTGCTGGTGGGCCAGGATCCGGGCGCGGAGCACACGCATGCCTGCCTCGCGGTTCTGCAGCTGGGACTTTTCGTTCTGCATGGCCACCACAATGCCGGTGGGCAGGTGGGTAATGCGGACAGCGGAGTCCGTGGTGTTAACGGACTGTCCACCGGGGCCCGACGACCGGTACACGTCGATTTTTAGGTCGTTCTGGTTGATGTCCAGTTCCTCGGGCTCGTCCACTTCGGGAAGGACCAGCACACCGGCTGCGGACGTGTGGATCCGGCCCTGGGACTCCGTGACGGGAACCCGCTGGACGCGGTGGACGCCGCCCTCGAATTTCAGCCGGGCGAAGACGCCTTCAGCGGGATCATTGGAGCTGCCCTTGACGGCAACCTGGACATCCTTGTAACCGCCCAGGTCCGACTCGGTGGCGGAGATGATCTCCGTCTTCCAGCCGCGGGACTCGGCGTAGCGGGTGTACATCCGCAGCAGGTCCGCTGCGAACAGGGCAGCCTCGTCGCCACCCTCGCCACCCTTGACTTCAAGGATCACGTTGCGTGCGTCGTCCGGGTCACGCGGGATCAGCAGCCGCGTGAGCTTGGCGGCCGCAACTTCCAGCGCAGCCTCCAGCTCGGGTACCTCGGCGGCAAACTCAGGGTCCTCGGCGGCCATTTCCCGGGCTGCGGAAAGGTCATCGCTGATGCCCTCCCACCGGTGGTAAGCCTCCACGATGCCGTTAAGCTGCGCGGACCGCCGCCCCAGCTTCCGGGCCAGCCGCTGGTCAGCATAAACAGCGGGATCCCCAAGCTGCGCCTGGATGGCATCATGCTCATCAAGCAGGCCCTGTACGGACTCAAACATTTTCAAAACCTCTTTCGACTCTTACAAGTCTAGTAACGACACCATTAACTTGACCGCTGCTGGCGACTTAACGACGAAGCCGCACGGATTTTCCGCCCCGGGAGTGGCATCGGGCCTGCCGAAGCCGGGTGGCTTGCGATCGTAGATCGTAAGCCACCCGGCGGAGAGGCGGGGGCGGAAAATCCGTGCGGCGTTGGCGCGCGGGACCGCCAGAATCTAGCGGTGAACCCAGCTACTTGTCGTTATCCGACTTGCTGCCCAGCGTCGTCTTCTGAATCTGCATCAGGAACTCGACGTTGCTCTGGGTCTCCCGGATCTTGTTGGTCAGCAGTTCAAGGCTCTGCTGCGTTTCGAGACCGGAGAGGACCCGGCGCAGCTTCCACATGATCTTGACTTCCTCGGCGGAAAGCAGGTTTTCCTCGCGGCGGGTTCCGGACGCGTTGACGTCCACGGCGGGGAAGATGCGCTTGTCGGCCAGCTGGCGGGAAAGCCGGAGCTCCATGTTGCCGGTGCCCTTGAACTCCTCGAAAATGACCTCGTCCATCTTGGAGCCGGTCTCCACGAGCGCCGTTGCCAGGATGGTCAGCGAGCCGCCGTTTTCGATGTTGCGGGCTGCACCAAAGAAGCGCTTCGGCGGGTACAGGGCTGCGGAATCGACGCCACCGGACAGGATGCGGCCGGAGGCCGGTGCTGCCAGGTTGTAGGCGCGGCCCAGGCGGGTCATGGAATCCAGGAGGACCACCACGTCCATGCCCATTTCCACGAGGCGTTTGGCGCGTTCGATCGACAGTTCAGCCACGGTGGTGTGGTCGTCAGCGGGGCGGTCGAAGGTGGAGGCAATGACCTCACCCTTGACGGTGCGCTGCATGTCGGTGACTTCTTCAGGCCGTTCGTCCACCAGCACCATCATGAGGTGGACCTCAGGATTGTTGGTGGTGATCGCGTTGGCGATGGACTGAAGGATAAGCGTCTTGCCGGCCTTGGGCGGGGAGACAATCAGGCCGCGCTGGCCCTTGCCGATGGGGGCCACAAGGTCGATGACACGCGGGCCGATCTTTTTGGGATCGGTTTCCAGGCGCAGGCGCTCGGACGGGTAGAGCGGAACCAGTTTCGCGAACTCGACGCGGTCCTTGAGCTCTTCCGGGGTCTTGCCGTTCACGGAGGTGACCCGGACCAGCGCGTTGAACTTCTGGCGCGCGGACTGCTGGCTGCGGTCCTCGCCGTCGCGGGGGGCACGGATGGCGCCTACGACGGCGTCACCCTTGCGCAGGTTGTACTTCTTGACCTGGGCCAGCGAGACGTAAACGTCGTTGGGGCCGGGCAGGTAGCCGGAGGTGCGGATGAACGCGTAGTTCTCCAGGACGTCCAGGATGCCGGCAACGGGCAGCAGCACATCGTCGTCGGTGATTTCGATGTCATCGACATCGGGTCCCTGGGTACGGCCGCGACGGCGGTCGTTGCGGTCCCGGAAGCGGTCGTTGCGGGAGTTGGCGTCCCGGTCCTGGCCCGCGGAGCGGTCAGTGCGCTCGTTCCGGTCGTTACGCTCGGGGCGTTCGTTGCGGTCACGGCGGTTACGGCGGTTCCGTCGGCTGCCGCCGTCGCTCTCGTCGTTGTCATCGCGGCGGGTGGCTTCGCGCTGGCCTGCGTCGCGGCTGCCGGCATTGTCCCGGCCTGCCTCGGCGTTGTCCCGTGCGGCGTTGTCGCGCACAGCGTTCTCACGTGCAGCGTTGTCACGGCCGGCGCTCTCGCGGGCAGCGCTCTCGCGTGTGCTGCGGGTGCGGACGCCCTCGCGGCGGTCGCCGCGCTGGCCGGCTTCGGCGGCTTCAACCGGTGCTTCGGTGCGCTGCTCAGCGGCGGGCTGCTCCGGCGCGGTTTCGGCGGCGGTCTCCTGGCCTGCTGTCGCGGCCGCTTCGCCGCGGCGGCGGTTGCGGGTGCGCGGCTGGCGGCGCTCGGCGCCGTCCGTTGCTTCCGGCGCGGCAGCGGCAGGTGCCGCTTCCGTGGCGGCGGGAGCTGCAGCGACCTCGGCAGCGGCCGGCTCGGCTGCGGGGCTGATGACGCCGTCGCTTCCGGCGCGGCGGCTGCGGCCCCGGCGGGCCCGGGTGGCGTCGGCCGCAGGAGCCTCGGCTTCCGGCGCGGCAACAACCTCGGGGGCGGTGGCCACGGCCGGCTTCTCTGCCGCCTTGGCAGGGGCCTTCACCATGGGGGTGCCTGCGCGGTGGGCGGAAATGGCCGTGACCAGGTCCCCCTTGCGCATGCGGGAACCGCCGGAAATGCCGAGCTGGCTGGCAAGAGCCTGCAGCTGGGCCAGCTTAAGCCCGGCCAGGCCGCTGCTCTTGGCGGGTGCAGCCGATGTTTCGGCTGCAGAAGATGATGTTTCCACAGCTGGCAACAGCTCAGTGGTTTCGGTCACGAAGGATCCTTCCCCCTCGACGGCGTCCGGACTGGGAGCTGGACGCGATGATTTGATCTGGGCTGCAGTTCAGATCTGCAGCCGGATATTTTCGGCCTTGCCGGTTGTCTTTTGTGGCCAGCAGGGCCGGTAACAGATACACCTTGCGCTCCGCTCAGTGCGGACCGCCGGACTGACGCGTCAGGGGCAGTTGAAATGCTGCAGATTCCTGCGACAGACCAAGCAGGCGGCACCGGCATAGATTGCGCAGTAAAAGATCCAATGGCAAGGAACTGCAAAAACGGATCAACAGGCGTCAATTACCGCCGGTGCATGTCCACCTTAGCACCTTCAACGTCCACAGCCAGCTTCAGCACCCGCCAGCCGATTTCCGGCGTGTTGGCGGCCGTGAACGCCTCAATCGAGGCCAGCACGGCGGCGGCCTCAACCTCGCCGTTGGCCAGGACCAGCACGGTGGGGCCTGCTCCGGAAACCACTGCTGCGTGCCCCGCCCGGCGCAGGGCGGTGATGAGCGCGGCGCTGGGGCGCATGGCCTCGGCGCGGTAGCTCTGGTGCAGGTAGTCCTCAGTGCCGGGGAACAGCAGTTCCGGATCCGCGGTAAGTGCGTGGATCAGCAGGGCCGCGCGCCCGGAATTCATGGCCGCCGCGTGGTGGCCCACCGAGGCAGGCAGCAAGGCCCTCGCCGCTTCCGTGGACAATTCGTAGTCCGGCACGGCAACAATGGGGATGACCGATCCGGCCACCGTGGCGCAGGTAGTGCTGTACCGGTCACTGTCCTGCCATGACAGCGCCAATCCGCCGAAAATGGCGGGTGCGACGTTGTCCGGGTGGCCCTCCAGCTCACTGGTCAGCTGCAGGATCCAGTTTTTGCCGCGGCTGCTCGCCGTCGGCACCATCGCGTTGGCCGCCGTCACGGCCGCCACCACTGCTGACGCCGAGGAGCCAAGGCCGCGGCCGTGCGGGTTGACGTTCTGCGCCGTCACCCGCAGGCCCCGGCGGCCGAAGCCCAGGCGCTCGAGGGCGGCATCGATGGCCCGGACCACCAGGTGGCTGGCGTCGCGGGGCAGCGTCTCTGCACCCTCACCGGTGAGCTCGAACAGGAGTTCGTCCGTGTCCAGGCTTTCAACGGTGAGGGTATCGTGCAGTGCCAGCGCCAGGCCCAGGCTGTCATAGCCGGGTCCGAGGTTGGCGGAGGTGCCGGGGACCCGGACCGTGACACGCTGGCCGGACTCGATGAGCTCCAGTGCGGCCACGGCCTGTGAGGTGGTTTCCAAGGTTACTTTTCTTCCAGTCCCAGTTCAGCGGCGACAGTGACAACGTCGTTGGACACCTTGACCGGCTGCACATCGCTGCCGTCCTCGGTGCGCAGTGCCCACTGGGGATCCTTGAGGCCGTGGCCGGTGACGGTGATAACGATGGTTTTGCCCGCGGGTACCTCGCCGGCGGCGTGCTTCTTCAGCAGCCCGGCCACGCCTGCGGCGGAACCAGGTTCCACAAAAACACCCTCGCGGGCGGAAAGCCAGCGGTGGGCCGCCAGGATCTCGTCGTCGGTGACGGCGTCGATCAGTCCGCCGGATTCGTCGCGGGCGTTGATGGCGCCGTCCCACGAAGCAGGGTTGCCGATCCGGATGGCGGTGGCGATGGTGTCGGGTTCCGTGATGGGGTGGCCGGCCACAAACGGGGCGGCACCGGCGGCCTGGAAGCCCCACATAACAGGAGTCCTGGTGGACACTGCGGGCAGGGTGCCGGCCGTCGCGGACTCGAAGGGCGCGGAGTACTCCTTGTAGCCCTTCCAGTAGGCGGTGATGTTGCCGGCGTTGCCGACGGGCAGGACGTGGATGTCCGGGGCGTCGCCCAGGGAATCCACAATTTCGAAGGCGCCGGTCTTCTGGCCCTGGATGCGGGCCGGGTTGACGGAGTTCACCAGGAACACGGGGTAGGACTCCCCGAGCTTCCGGGCGATGTCCAGGCAGTTATCGAAGTTGCCGTCCACCTGCAGGAGGGTGGCACCGTGGGCGATCGCCTGGCTCAGTTTGCCCATGGAGATCTTGCCCTCGGGCACCAGGACGGCGCACTTCAACCCTGCAGCGGTCGCGTACGCGGCGGCAGAGGCGGACGTGTTGCCCGTGGAGGCGCACACCACGGCCTTGGCGCCGGCTTCCACAGCGGCTGTCATGGCCATGGTCATGCCACGGTCCTTGAAGGATCCGGTGGGGTTCATGCCCTCCACCTTGAGGTAGACCTTTGAGCCTGTGAGTTCGGAGAGCGCCTGTGCAGGCACCAGCGGCGTTCCGCCTTCGCCCAGGGTGATGACCCTGGTGGCTTCCGTGACGGGCAAACGGTCAGCGTATTCGCGGATAACGCCGCGCCATTGGTGAGCCACTTAGACTCCTTCTACCCGAAGAACGGATGTAACTGAGTTGATGACGTCCAGGCCCTTGACGGCCTCGACGGTGGCTGCAAGTGCAGCCTCTGATGCGCGGTGGGTGACAATCCGCAGCTCGGCGGATTCCACGGAGGAATCGGCGTTGCGATGGATGGTCTGGCGCATGGTTTCGATGGACACGCCGTGCTCCGCAAAAAGCTGCGCGATCCGGGCCAGGACGCCGGGCTGGTCAGCCACGTCCAGGCCGATGTAGTAACTGGTGGACGCTGCGGTGATGGGCAGCGCCGGGACGTGGCCGGTAGTGGTCTCGGTGCGGCCCGGACCGCCCAGGACCAGGCGCCGCGCCGCGGACACCAGGTCGCCCAGGACGGCGGAAGCCGTGGGCGTGCCGCCGGCACCCTGGCCGTAGAACATCAGTTCGCCGGCGTTCTCGGCTTCGATGAACACGGCGTTGAAGGCTCCACGGACGGCTGCCAGCGGGTGTTCGCGGGGCAGCAGGGTGGGGTGCACCCGCACCGAGACACCGTCGTTTCCGTCCGCGTCCGCAAGCTTCTCCGCGATGGCCAGCAGCTTGATGACAAAACCGGCGTCCTTGGCCGCGGCGATGTCCGCGGCGCTGACTGCGGTGATGCCTTCACAGTGCACGTTTTCCAGGGCAAAGCGGGTGTGGAAGGACAGGGAGGCCAGGATCGCGGCCTTCGCGGCGGCGTCGTGGCCTTCAACGTCAGCGGTGGGGTCCGCTTCCGCGTAGCCCAGGCGCTGGGCTTCGGCCAGGGCGTCGGCGAACTGGGCGCCCGTGGAATCCATCTGGTCCAGGATGAAGTTGGTGGTGCCGTTAACGATTCCCAGCACGCGGGTGATGCGGTCACCGGACAGGCTGTCGCGGATGGGGCGCAGGATGGGGATCGCACCGGCCACCGCGGCCTCATAGGAGAGCTGGACGCCTGCTTTGTCGGCTTCCTCGTAAAGGGTGGGGCCGTCCTGGGCCAGCAGGGCCTTGTTGCCCGTGACCACGCACGCGCCGTTGCTGAGTGCAGCGAGGATCAGCGTGCGGGCCGGCTCGATGCCGCCCATAAGTTCGATGACCAGGTCGGCGTCCTTGACCAGGGTCTCGGCGTCCGTGGTGAAAAGGTCCTGGGGCAGGTCGACGTCGCGCTTGGAGTTAACGTTGCGGACGGCGATCCCGCTGAGCTGAAGGCGGGCTCCGGTCCGGGCGGCCAGAGCGTCGGCGTCCTCAAGGAGAATCCGCGCCACCTGTGCCCCAACGTTGCCGCAGCCCAGGAGGGCCACCTTCAGGGTTCGCATTTCCGTCATTCAGGCTCCCATGTCGCGGTTCAGCAGATCTTCTTCGGTTTCCCCGCGGACAATCAGCCGGGCAGATCCGTCGCGCACCGCGACAACGCCCGGCCGGGCCAGATAGTTGTAGTTGCTCGACAGGGCCCAGCAGTAGGCGCCGGTCCCCGGTACTGCAAGCAAATCACCGGCTGCCACGTCCCCGGGCAGATATACATCTCTAACAACTATGTCGCCGCTCTCGCAATGTTTGCCCACCACGCGGGACAGTTCCGGGGCGGCGGCGGAGGTTCGGCCGGCCAGGACAGCCGAGTAATCCGCGTCGTAAAGCACCGGGCGGGCGTTGTCGCTCATGCCGCCGTCCACCGAAACATACCGGCGCGGATACGTAACGTTTCCGGCGTCGGTGCCGGCGGGCGCGTCGACCCGTACCGTCTTGAGGGTGCCCACCTCGTACAGCGTGAAGGTGGTGCTGCCCACGATCGCCCGTCCCGGTTCAATGGAGATCCGGGGTGCCGTGATGCCCAACTCCGTGCAGGTGGAACGCACGACGGCGGCCATCGCCGCTGCGATTTCCGCCGGGGGGCGCGGGGTATCCACCGCCGTGTAGGCGATGCCGTATCCTCCGCCGAGGTCCAGCTCCGGCATCACGATGCCGTATTTTTCCTGCATCGCGGCCAGGAAGCGGAGCAGCTTCTCCGCCGCCACGGCAAAGCCGTCCGGTTCGAAGATCTGCGAGCCGATGTGGCAGTGCAGGCCCAGCAGGTCGATCCCAGGGTGCGCGGCGGCTGCTGCCACCGCTTCCTCGGCGGCGGAAAGGCCTGCCAGTTCCGTGGTGTCAGCTGCCATGGAGAGGCCGAACTTCTGGTCCTCATGGGCCGTGGCGATGAATTCGTGGGTGTGGGCGTGGACACCCGGGGTGAGCCTGAGCATCACCTTCGCCTGCTCGCCGCGCGCCTGGGCGATGGCGCCCACGCGGACCAGTTCCGCCAGGCTGTCCACCACGATCCGGCCCAGGCCCATGTCCAGGGCGCGGGTGATCTCGGCGTCGGACTTGTTGTTGCCGTGCAGCGCCACGCGGTCCCCGGCGATGCCGGCGCGGGCGGCCACTGCCAGCTCGCCGCCGGAAGCCGTGTCCAGGCGCAGGCCCTCCTCCTCAACCCACTTCACTACAGCGGTGCACAGGAAGGACTTGCCGGCGTAGTAGACGTCCACGCCGCCGCAGATGTCCGCGAAGGCTGCGTCGAAGGCGTCTTTGAAGGACCGGGCGCGGGACCGGAAGTCGGCCTCGTCCAGGACAAACAGCGGGGTGCCGAACTGTTCCTTGAGGGCCGAGACGGGCAGGCCGGCCACGGCAAGTTCGCCCTGGTCGTTGCGCTGCACGCCGCCGGCCCACAGCGGTTCATGCAGGACGTTGAGGTCGTCAGGAACGGACAACCATTCGGGTGCCAGCGGTGAAGCGGCGGTATTGGCCTGTGCGGTCATCGCTGTCACATCCGTTCCGGCGCGGAGACGCCCAGCAGGTCAAGGCCGTTGGCCAGGACCTGGCTGGTGGCGTCGTTGAGCCAGAGGCGGGTGCGGTTCACGTCGGTAACCGGTTCCTCCCCCATCGGGGCCACCCGGCAGGCGTCATACCAGCGGTGGTAGGCGCCCGCGATGAGTTCCAGGTGCCGGGCCACGCGGTGCGGTTCGCGCAGTTCCGCGGCCTTGGCCACGATGGAGGGGTAGCTGCCCAGGTGGGAGAGCAGTTCGTTTTCCGTTGTGTGGTCCAGCAGCGCGGCCTCAAACACGGAGCGGTCAACACCGGCGGCCACGGCGTTGCGGGCAGCACCGCGGGACCGTGCGTGGGCGTACTGGACGTAGAACACCGGGTTCTCGTTGCTGTTTTTCTTCAGCAGTTCCGGGTCAAGGGTCAGCGGCGAATCGGCCGGGAACCGGGCCAGCGAGTAGCGCACCGCGTCCTTGCCCAGCCAGTCGACCAGGTCCCTGAGCTCGATGATGTTGCCGGCGCGCTTGGACAGCTTGGCGCCGTTGACGGACACCAGCTGGCCGATCAGGACCTCGATGTTGGCCTCGGGATCGTCCCCGGCGCAGGCGGCGATGGCCTTGAGCCGGTTGATGTAGCCGTGGTGGTCGGCGCCCAGGAGGTAGATCTTCTCCGGGAAGCCGCGGTCCTTCTTGGACAGGTAATACGCGGCGTCCGCAGCGAAGTACGTGGGCTCGCCGTTCGCGCGGATCATCACCCGGTCCTTGTCGTCCCCGAAGTCGGTGGTCCGCAGCCAGACCGCGCCGCCGTCGTCGAACACGTGGCCCTGTTCGCGCAGGCGAGCCACGGCACTTTCGATCGCGCCGCCGTCGTGCAGTTCCTGCTCGGAGAAGTAGACGTCGAATTCGACGCCGAAGTCCGCAAGGGTGGTTTTGATGTCCTTAAGCTGCGCCTTGTACGCCGCGGCCCGGATCACGGGGACGGCCGCCACCTCGGTGAGTTCGCGGATGTCCGGGTGAACGGTGAGCACTTCGTGGCCCAAGTCGGCGATGTACTGGCCGGGATAGCCGCCCTCGGGTACCGGGCGGCCATGCAACCGCGAGTACACGGAGTTGGCAAAGACGTTCATCTGCGAGCCGGCGTCGTTGATGTAGTACTCGGTGGTGACCCGGGCGCCGGAGGCCCGCAGGACGCGGGCAATGGCGTCACCGAGGGCGGCCCAGCGGGTATGGCCAATATGCAGCGGGCCCGTGGGGTTCGCGGAAACAAACTCCATGTTGACGGTGTGGCCGGCGAGCGCGGTGTTGGTGCCGTAGGTCCGGCCTGCCTCCACAATCACCTTGGCGAGGGCGCCGGCTGCGGCGGCGTCGACGGTGATGTTGAGGAAGCCCGGTCCGGCGATGTCCACGGCGGAGACGCCGTCGATCGAGGCCAGGCGGGTGCGGAGGACGGTGGCGAGATCGCGGGGGTTCATTCCGGCGGGCTTGGCCAGCTGCAGTGCGATGTTGGTGGCCCAGTCGCCGTGGTCCCGGTTCTTGGGTCGCTCCACGCGCACCTCGTCCGGCACTGCTGACGCTGCCAGGCTGATTTCGCCGGCAGCAACGGCGTCCTTCAGGCAGGCGGATATGGCGAGGGAGAGTTCTTCGGGAGTCACCCTCCTAGCCTACCGGGGGCCCGGGACAGCAAAGAATCTTACGGCGGACCCGCTGCGGGCCCGCAGGTGATGGAGGCAACCGGGTCCGACTGAACCAATAGGCTTGCTTCGACGTTGACATAACAGTAACCACCGCCGGATGAACCAATGACGAAACGAGAGCCCCACATGAGACCCTCAGTACGCAAGGGCGTTTACGCCGGAATGGCAGGCCTTTCCCTGATCGGCGCCGTGGCAGGCTGCGCGCCCGCCGCTTCCGGCGGCGACCCCGCCAACACATCTGCCGCGGAGACGCCGGCGGCCGCACCCACCACGGGCACGTCATCCACTTCGATGGCCACCACGGGATCCGGCGGTGCCTCCGCCTACAAGGACGGCACCTACAGCGCGGACGGCAACTATGTCTCCCCCAACGGGACCGAGACCGTCGGTGTGGAGCTGACTCTGGCGGCCGGCAAAGTCACGGACGTGCAGATCACCACGCACCCTTCCAACCCCAACACCCGCAAGTTCCAGGGCGAGTTCGCCGGTGGTATCGCCGGTCAGATTG
Source organism: Pseudarthrobacter sp. MEB009 (assembly GCF_030208875.1). Taxonomy (NCBI): domain Bacteria; kingdom Bacillati; phylum Actinomycetota; class Actinomycetes; order Micrococcales; family Micrococcaceae; genus Pseudarthrobacter; species Pseudarthrobacter sp. MEB009. The sequence goes on along the minus strand of NZ_JARVTC010000007.1, from coordinate 452,701 downwards.
TGGGTAAGGACATTGACGGCCTCAACGTCTCCAAGGTGGCCGGCTCGTCACTGACCAGTGGCGGTTTCAACGACGCAGTGGAACAGATCAAGTCCGAGGCGAAGTAGGCGGTGCCGGCAGCGGACGGCGCGGCATTTTCCTTTGCGGGCATCGGCACGCAGTGGGAAATCACCACGCCGCGCCCGCTGTCCGGCCCCCTCCGGACGGCGCTGCTGGCAACAGTGGAAACGTTCGACGGCGTGTGGTCCCGTTTCCGGGACGACTCACGGGTGGCGGCCATGGCCCGGGCCGCGGGCAGCTACACCTTCCCCGCGGAGGCCTCAGCCCTGGGGGAACTGTATCGGACGCTGTACCGGATCACCGGGGGTGCCATGACGCCCCTGATCGGCAGCAGCCTGGAGCGCCTGGGCTACGACGCGCAGTATTCCCTGCAGCCAACCGGCGCGGCCCTTCCGGCGCCGGCCTGGGACGGCCGGCTGGACTGGACCGGCGCCACCCTCACCGTCAACGGGCCGGTGGTCCTGGATATCGGCGCAGCAGGCAAGGGGCTGCTGGTGGACCTGCTGGCCGCGGACCTTACTGCCGCGGGCCACGACGCCTTCCTGATTGATGGCAGCGGCGACCTCCTGGCCCGCGGCCCGGGCACCGTCCGCGTGGGCCTCGAACATCCCTACAACCCCCGGCAGGCCATCGGGGTGGTGGAGTTGGCGGGGCGGTCCCTGTGCGCCTCGGCCGCGAACCGGCGGGTGTGGGGCGATGGGCTCCACCACGTCCTGGACGGCACCACCGGCCTGCCTGTGCGGACCGCCGTGGCCACCTGGGCCATGGCGGAGACCGCAATGGTGGCGGACGCCCTGGCCACAGCACTCTTTTTTGCACCCGGGCCTGCGCTTGAGGGGTCATTCGACTTTTCCTGGCTGACCGTCTTTTCCGACGGCAGCGCCGCCCACTCCGCCGACTTTGAAGGGAAACTGTTCACATGAGTTCCGTGGAAACACCCAAGGCGGGCCCTGCCCCTTCCCTTGCCGGCACAGTGGACACCGCCCTGGGCCGGCTCACCATGTACCGGCTGGTGCTCCTGGTCCTTGCAGTCCTGGTGGCCTACAGCCTGCTGCTGGATGTCCTGGGCTGGCTCACCTTCGGGATCCCAGAGATGCTGGCCCACCTGGTCCTGTGCCTGGCGCTGACCTACACCGCCAACCGGGCCCTGGCCGCACTGTTCCGGGTACAGCCGCATTCCGAGTCCGCCCTGATCACCGGCCTGCTGATCTATTTCCTGTTCTGGCCCTCGTTCCAAGTGATGGACGTGGCAGGGGTGGCGCTGGCCTGCGTCCTGGCTTCCGCCTCCAAATATGCCCTGGCGTGGCGTGGCCGGCATGTTTTCAACCCCGCCGCCGCCGGCGCCTTCGTCACGGGCCTGACCGGCCTGAACATTGCCACCTGGTGGGCCGCCACACCAGCCATGCTGTTCCTGCTGGTCCCGGGCGTCCTGTTGGTGCTGTACCGGACCCGGAAAGCCCTGATGGCTGCCGTTTTTGTGGCGGCGTCCACGTCCATCATCACTGTGGAGCTGATCCGTGCCGGCATGAGCGCCGGGACGGGCCTCTGGCAGGCGCTGGCGCAACGGCCGGTGCTTTTCTTCGTGGGTTTTATGCTCACGGAGCCGCTGACCCTTCCGCCGCGCCGCTGGCAGCAGCTGGCACTTGCTGCCGTTGTGGGTGTGGTCTTTGCGGTTCCGTACAACTTCGGCTTCCTCGCCAACTCCCCCGAGGCCGCGTTGCTGCTGGGTAACCTGCTGGCCTTTATGCTGGGCCAGCGCGGCGGCGTGACGCTGCGGCTGGAAGGCACCCGCCAGCTGACGCCCACCACCACCGAATTCTCCTTCACCCCTGCCCGGCCGGTACGTTTCCAGCCGGGCCAGTACATGGAGCTCGACCTGCCGCACGCCAAGTCGGACGGCAAGGGCCGGCGCCGGGTCTTCAGCCTGACGGGCGCACCGGATGCGCGGCAGGTAACCTTCGGCGTCCGGACCGCCGGTCCCCTCTCCGCCGCCAAGAAGGCCCTCCTGGCGCTGGAGCCCGGCGATAAGCTCCGCGCCACCTCCGTGGGCGGCGATTTTGTCCTCCCCCGGAACCGGCAGCAGCCGGTGCTGCTGGTTGCCGCAGGAATCGGCATCACCCCGTACCTGTCCCATCTGTCCTCCGGCGGGCTGCGGGACCGCGACGCGGTCCTGCTGCTGCTGGCCCGGAGCGCCGCCGAGGTGGCCTATGCCGATGAGCTGCGCGCTTCGGGCCTGCGTGTGGTGGTCCACCTGGCGGACGGTTCTGCGCCGCCCCCGGACCTGGCCGGCACACCCAACGGGGGCACCCGGCTGGACCGGGCAGCACTCAAGGCGCTGGTCCCTGACATCGGGGCGCGGGAGGTCTACGTCTCCGGTTCACCGGCCAGCGTCGCCTCGCTGCGCCGTGCGGCCAGGGCAGCCGGCGCCCGGCGCGTCCACACGGACTCGTTCGCGGGCTACTGAAGGCTGCCGGAAGGTGCCCCACACCACCCCCGCAGCGGCCGTTTTTCCTTGCGGGCCACCTTACTGCTAAGCTCTAGGACGTCCCGCCGGAAACGGCAGGAAGCCCGGATTGCCCTCGTAGCTCAGGGGATAGAGCGTCTGCCTCCGGAGCAGAAGGTCGTAGGTTCGAATCCTATCGAGGGCACCAGCCAAAACCACCCCGGTCCTGCCGGGGTGGTTTTGTTTAACCCACCGTGCACCACCGGTCCGGTTTTCCGGCAGGTGAGCCTGCACTGAATTGTCGGCACCCCCTCGTAGTCTGGTTCCACCGACTCCAGGAGGTAACGCCATGCACACGCCGTTCTGCACCATCGTCCCGCCGTATCTGCTGCGGCGGTTGGCGCGCCAGGATGCGCCGCAGTTTTCCGCAGCGGCCCGGGCCGCCCGGGAAGCCCTGGTCCATGTCCGGTCAGTGCAGGCGGCCCGGACCCGGTCGGCAGCGGCCGGCCCGGCCGGCGTGCGCCAGACAGCTCCGGGGCCGGTGAACCGGACCATCTACGACGCCGGCAACGCTGAAGTCCTGCCGGGGAAGCTGGTCCGCAAGGAAGGCGAACCGGACACCGGAGACCTGGCCCAGGATGAGGCCTACGCCGGGCTGGGCTCCACCCACCGGCTCTACGCGGACGTTTTTGGCCGGAACTCCGTGGACGGCAACGGCCTGGGCCTGGATGCCACGGTCCACTTTGGCAAGCTGTATGACAACGCCTTCTGGGACGGCAACCAGATGGTCTTCGGCGACGGTGACGGCGAGGTCTTTGACCGGTTCACCAAGTCCCTGAGCGTGATCGGCCATGAACTGGCGCACGGCGTCACCCAGTTCACTGCCGCCTTGGTATACCGTAACCAGGCCGGCGCGCTGAACGAGTCGATGTCGGACGTCTTTGGCGCCCTGGTGGAGCAGTACGTCGGAAAACAGTCCGCTGCAGAGGCCAGCTGGCTGATCGGCGAAGGCCTTTTTACGCCCGAAGTGCAGGGCACTGCGCTGCGTTCCATGAAGGCGCCGGGTACCGCGTACGACGACGACGTGCTGGGCAAGGATCCGCAGCCTGACTCCATGGATACGTATGTGCGCACCAGCGCTGACAACGGCGGCGTGCACATCAACTCCGGCATCCCCAACCGTGCCTTCTACCTCGTCGCCGAAGCGCTGGGCGGGAACGCCTGGGACGCCCCGGGCCGGATCTGGTACGACACCCTGACAGGCGGTTCCCTGCCACCAATGGCAACATTCGGTGTTTTTGCCCGTGCCACCGCCGCGTCCGCCGTGGAAATTTTTGGTGCCGGCTCAGCAGAGCATGACGCCGTGGCCAAGGCGTGGGAAACTGTGAAGGTCAAGCTCTAAACGGAGCTCCCCGCGGCCCGGCGACGGGCGGCGGGGCAGCAGGAACCCAGGAACCAGGCCATGAAGATCAGTGTGGAACGGACCGGCGGAATTGCGGCAATAACCAGGGTCTGGACCGTTGAGGCCCAGTCCGAGACAGCCATTAACGAGTGGCAGTTCCTGGTGGAGGCATGCCCCTGGGACGCAGTGCCCAGGACCACGCGCGCGGCAGCGCAGGCGTTTTCAGACGCCGTGCCTGACCGTTTCATTTACTCCATCCGCGCCGGCCAGCGGCGTGCGGCCCTGCCGGAACGGGCGGTTACCGGCCCTTGGCGGATCCTGGTGGACAGCGCCCGGGCCGCCGCCGAAGAAGCCCGCGCCGAGCCGGGTACCGACCCCGCCTGAGTGGTCCGCTCAGCCCACGCCTGCCAACTGGCCGCGGAACGCCCGCCGGTAGGACTGCGGACTGGTATCGAGGACTTTGGCGAAGTGGTGCCGCAGCAGCACCGGGTGGCCAAAACCGGATTGCCTGGCCACCTCGTCGATGTTCAGGTCCGTTGACTCAAGCAGCTCCTGCGCACGGAGCACACGCTGGGAATTCAGCCAGGCAGCGGGCGTCGCGCCCGTTTCCGAGCGGAACCGGCGGGCAAAGGTACGGGCGGACATGTGCACCTGGGCGGCAAGGTCGTTGACGGAGTGTTCCCGGTCCAGGTTGCCCACCATCCAGCGCAGGAGTTCGGCCATGGGTGCCGAGCCGCAGGTGGGGATGGGCCGCTCGATGAACTGGGCCTGGCCGCCGTCCCGGTGTGGCGGTACCACCATGTCCCGGGCGATCGCGGCGGCCACCTGGGCCCCGAGTTCCACCCGGACAAGATGCAGGCAGGCATCGATTCCCGCAGCCGTGCCGGCAGAGGAAATGATGTTCCCGTCCTGGACGTAGAGCACGTTTTCGTCCACCTCAACGCCGGGATAGGAGGTGGCCAGCTCCTGCGAATGCCGCCAATGCGTGGTGGACCGCCGGTCCGCCAGCAGCCCTGCCCTGGCAAGCGCGAACACAGCCGAGCAGATCGACATCACCCAGGCGCCCCTCTTATCTGCGGCGCGCAGGGCCGCGAGCACCGGCTCCGGCAGTTCCGCGTCCCCGCCATAAGGGGTCATGATGACGAGGTCGGCGTCCAGGGTGGCGTCCAGGCCAAGCTCCACATTCATGGAAAGCCCGGATTCGAGTGTCACGCTGCCCGGGACGGGCGTGCACACCCGGAAATCGAAAGCGGGAACGCCGTTGCCCCGCCGGGACCGGTCGATGCCGAACACCTCGCAGGCGGTGCCGAACTCGAACATCGAAACGTTAGACACCACAATGACTGCCACTGTTTTGAGCATATTTCCAGTGTGGCAGTAATTCACGCTTTTTGGTCGTTTCTGCCACTGTTTTTGCTGCCGGCCCGGGATCACGATGAAGACATGGAAATCTTCGTCAGCATCCTCATCGTTTCTGTCCTCCTGGTCGTGGCAGCCACGGTTGCCGCGATCCTCCACGACGGTCGTGGTCACTTGCCCCGCATCGACTCCCGCCTGGACTGGTCAGCCTTGGAACTGCCCAGTTCCAGCCACACCAGCCGCCTCTTCTGACGTCCGGGGTCCGGACCGGCCCCTGGGCGGCCCGGCTGCGGCAGTAGACTGTCAGCAGCCATGACTTTTCATATTTCCTATCCCGCCGAGCTGCCGGTTTCCGAGCGCCGCGACGACCTGATGGCCGCCATTGCCGCCAACCAGGTGACAATCATTGCCGGCGAGACCGGTTCCGGAAAGACCACCCAGATCCCCAAGATGTGCCTTGAACTGGGCCTGGGCGAGAACGGCCTGATCGGCCATACCCAGCCCCGGCGGCTGGCGGCACGCACGGTGGCCGAACGCATTGCGGAGGAACTGGGCGTGGACATCGGCCAGGAAGTGGGCTTCCAGGTCCGCTTCACCGGTGAAGTCAGCCGCAACACCAAGGTCAAGCTGATGACGGACGGCATCCTGCTGGCCGAGATCCAGCGCGACAAGCTGCTGCGCAAATACAACGCGATCATCATCGATGAAGCGCATGAGCGCAGCCTGAACATCGACTTCATTCTGGGCTACCTGCGGCGGATCCTGCCGCAGCGCCCGGACCTGAAGGTCATCATCACCTCCGCCACCATTGATCCGGAGCGGTTCGCCAACCATTTCGGCACGCCGGAGCAGCCGGCACCGATCATCGAGGTCTCCGGCCGGACCTTCCCGGTGGAAATCCGCTACCGGCCGCTCTCGCAGCCCAAGGACGACCAGGACGAGGGCTCGGACGATGAACTCGAGGAGGACCGGGACCCGCTGGACGCGGTCTGCGACGCTGTGGACGAACTGGCTTCCGAGGCCCCCGGCGACATCCTGGTGTTCTTCTCCGGTGAACGCGAAATCCGGGACGCTGCAGAAGCGCTGCAAGCCCGGATCCAGTCCAACCGCAGGCTGGCGGGCACCGAGGTCCTGCCACTGTTTGCCCGGCTGAGCCTGCAGGAACAGCACAAGGTGTTCCACCCGGGTTCCAAACGCCGCATTGTCCTGGCCACCAACGTGGCGGAAACCTCGCTGACAGTGCCAGGCATCAAGTACGTGATCGACACGGGCACCGCCCGCATCTCCCGCTACTCGCACCGCACCAAAGTCCAGCGGCTGCCCATCGAACGGGTTTCGCAGGCATCCGCCAACCAGCGTTCGGGCCGGTGCGGCCGTGTGTCGGACGGCATCGCCATCCGGCTGTACTCGGAGGAGGACTTCGAGTCCCGCCCCCTCTTCACCGATCCTGAGATCCTGCGCACCAACCTTGCCGCGGTCATTTTGCAGATGACCGCCATGGGTGTGGCACGCGGGCCCAAGGACGTTGAAGAGTTTCCCTTCGTGGAGCCGCCCGAGTCGCGGGCCATCAACGACGGCGTCACCCTGCTCCGCGAACTCGGCGCCCTGGCAGCGGCGCAGCCGGCCGGCGCAAAGGGCGGTGCAAAGGGCGGCGGGCTGACCGCCGTCGGGCACCAGCTGGCGCAGTTGCCGGTGGATCCCCGCCTGGGCAGGATGATTGTGGAGGCCGGCAAACGTGGCTGCGTCCGCGAAGTCATGATCCTGGCAGCCGCGCTCACCATCCAGGACCCGCGCGAACGGCCCACCGACAAGCAACAGCTCGCGGCCGAAAAGCACAACCGGTTCAAGGACGAGAATTCGGATTTCACCGGGTTCCTGAACCTCTGGAATTACCTGCAGGAGAAGCAGCAGGAACTCTCCTCCTCAGCATTCCGGCGCCTGTGCCGCAACGAGTTCATCAACTACCTGCGCGTCCGCGAGTGGCAGGACCTCTTCGCGCAGCTGCGCCAGCTGGCCCGCCCCCTGGGCATCAGCCTGGACAACAATCGCGAGGTGGATCCTGTGGGCAACCACGAAGGCATCCACATCAGCCTGCTGTCCGGCCTGCTGAGCCACATCGGCATCCTGGACGAACGCAAGCGCGAATACGCGGGCGCCCGGGGCAGCCGGTTCGCAATTTTCCCCGGGTCTGCGCTGTTCAAGAAGTCCCCAACGTTCGTGATGGCCGCCGAGCTGGTGGAGACCAGCCGCCTCTGGGCACGCGTGGCAGCCCGCTTTGATCCGCTGTGGGCGGAACAGGTGGCACCGGACCTGGTGAAGCGCAGCTACAGCGAGCCGCACTGGTCCACCAGGCAGGGCTCGGTGATGGCCTACGAAAAGGTCACCCTCTACGGGGTACCGATCATCGCCCAGCGGAAGATCAACTACGGCCGGGTGGATCCGGTCCTGGCCCGCGAGCTGTTCATCCGCCATGCGCTGGTGGAAGGCGACTGGAAAACCCAGCACAAGTTCTTCCACCGCAACCGGGCCCTCCTGCACGAGGTGGAGGAACTGGAAGCGCGGATGCGCCGCCGGGACCTCATGGTGGATGACGAGACGCTTTTTGAGTTCTACGACGCGCGGATAGGCGCTGAGGTGGTCTCCGAACGGCACTTCGACAAGTGGTGGAAGGGCGCCCGCCGGGAGCAGCCGGACCTGCTGGACTATGACAAGTCGTTGCTGATCAGCAACGACGCCGATGACCTGGACGATTCCGCCTACCCCAAGTCCTGGCTGCACAAGGGATTCGACCTGCCGCTGAGCTACGAGTTCCACCCGGTGGCTCCCGGTTCTGCGCCCAACCCGTCCGACGGCGTGACGGCAGAAGTGCCGGTCCTTTTCCTGAACCAGCTCGACGATGCCCCCTTCCGGTGGCTTATTCCGGGCCAACGTGTGGAGCTGGTAACGGCCCTGATCAAGTCGCTGCCCAAGCAGGTCCGGAAAAACTTCGTGCCTGCTCCTGACGTCGCCCGCCAAACGGTAGCCGTCCTCGAAGCCGACTTCGACCCGGCGGCGGATGACCTCGAAGCCTCCCTCGAACTGGCCCTCCGGCGGCTCCGCGGTGCTGTCATCCCGCCGGGATCGTGGAACTGGGACGCCGTTCCCCCTCACCTGCGCGTGAGCTTCAAGGTGGTGGACAGCAAAGGCAAGGTGCTGGAGGAGGGCAAGGACCTGCCGGCGCTCCAGGAACGGCTGGCACCGGCCACCCGGCGTGCCATCGCCGAGTCCCTCGGCGCCACCCCTGCGACAACCGGTCCTGCCGCGGGGGGAAAGGTCAAACGCAACGGCACCGGGCCCGACGCCGGCACAGCCCCTGCCGGGGGGCGGGGGCAGGTGCCCGGCGGCTTCGCCGAACAGACCGGATTGGTTGAGTGGTCGGTGGGGACCCTCCAGCAGCAGGTCAGCAGCATGGTCAAAGGCCACACTGTAACTGGCTTTCCCGCCCTGGTGGACCAGGGGACGTCAGTGTCCCTCCGCGTGTTCCAGACTCCGGCCGAGCAGCAGGCTGCCATGCGGGGCGGCGTCATCAGGTTGCTGGCCCTGCGCGTCCCGGCACCCGACCGCTACGTCCTCGAACACTTGAGCAACACCGAGAAGCTCACGTTCAGCCAGAACCCGCACGGCTCGGTCACGGCGCTGATCGCAGACTGCGCCCTGGCAGCCATCGACAAGCTGGTCCCCGCCCAGCTGCCGTGGGACCGGGCAGCCTTCGACGCGCTGTATGAGACCGTGCGGGCCGAGCTGATCGACACCGTCTTCAGCGTCACGTCCGTGGTGGAACGGATCCTGGCCAGCGCCCGCCGGATCGAGAAGCAGCTGAAGGGCACCACCAGCCTGGCCCTCATCAGCGCCCTCAATGACATCCGGAGCCAGCTGGAGAACCTGGTCCATCCCGGCTTTGTGGCACGCACGGGCTACTCCCAGCTCAGCCAGCTCCCGCGCTACCTGGCTGCGATCGAGAAACGCCTGGAACGCCTCCCGGGCAACGTGCAGCGGGATGCGCTGGGGATGGCTGCGGTCCAGCGGCTGGAGGACGATTACGACGACGCCGTGTCCGCCCTCCTGCCGGGCCGGCGCGCCGGGCACGAATTAACCCAGGTGCGCTGGATGATCGAGGAACTGCGGGTCAGCCTGTTTGCGGTGGAGCTGGGTACCGCCTACTCCGTCTCGGAAAAACGCATCCGTGCCGTGCTCAACAAGGCACTCGCCCCGGCTTAGCCCGGTTCCCCCGGCACCGCGGCGCCGTACCCGGCGTCGCGGAGGCCCTGGCGGAGTTTCGCCGCGTGCCCATCCAGTGCCACCGGATCCGGGTTCTGGTCCACGGAGCCGAAGTCGTAGTCCGCCATGCTGCGGGACGGCCAGACGTGGACGTGGAGGTGGTTGATCTCGTAACCGGCCACCAGCAGGCCGGCCCGGGGGGCGCCGAAGAGGTCCACCTGGACCGCGCCAATGCGGCGCGCAACCTCCATGACCCGGGCCAGGGTTTCCGGTGACGCGTCGGTCCACCGGTCCACTTCTTCGGTGGGGACCACCAGGGTGTGGCCGTCTGCAAGCGGCCCGGTGGTGAGGAAGGCGGCGACATCGGCTTCGCGCCAGACGAAGCGGCCCGGAATCTCGCCGTTGATGATTTTGGTGAACAGCGTGCTCACGCGTCTGCCTCCTTGGCGGGTGCCTGCAGGGTGCCGGTGTCCAGCACAAACCGGTATTTCACGTCGCCGGCCACCATCCGGTGGTAGGCCTCATTCAGCTGGTCCGCGCCCACCAGTTCGATGTCCGCCACCACGCCGTGTTCGGCGCAGAAGTCCAGCATCTCCTGGGTTTCGGCGATTCCGCCGATCAGGGAGCCGGCATAGGCAATCCGGCGGCAGATGAGCGCGCCCGGGTTGACCGGCGGCATGGCCTCGGATGGCAGGCCCAGCTGGAACAGGGCCCCGTCCACGCGCAGCGTCCGGAAGAAGGGGTTCAGGTCGTGGGGTGCGGCCACGGTGTCGATGATCAGGTCGATGGTACGGTCCGCCGCTGCCATTGCGGCAGGGTCCCGCGACAGGACCACGTCGTCCGCGCCGAGCTCCAGGGCTGCGGGCGCCTTGGCTTCGGAGGTGGTGAAAACCACCACCTTTGCGCCCATGGCCTTGGCCAGTTTGACGGCCATGTGACCCAGTCCGCCGAGGCCCACAACACCCACCACGTCGTCCTCTTCGACGTCGAAATGGCGGAGCGGGGAAAACGTGGTGACACCAGCGCACAGCAGCGGGGCCACGGCGGCCGGATCCAGCGATTCCGGCACCCGCAGCACGTAGCGCCGGTCCACCACCACAGAGGTGGCATAGCCGCCCTGCGTGACGGTGTCCCCGTTGCGCCGGTCCTTGGCTCCATAGGTGCCGGTCATGCCGTTTTCGCAGTATTGCTCCAGGCCGTCCAGGCAGCTGCCGCATTCCCGGCACGAGTCCACCATGCACCCCACCCCCACACGGTCGCCGGCCTCGAAGTCCGTAACGTCGGCGCCGACGCGGCTGACGGTGCCCACGATCTCGTGGCCGGGAACCAGCGGATAGGACTGGTTGCCCCACTCCCCCCGGGTGGCGTGCACATCGGAATGGCACAGCCCGCAGTACTCGATGGCGATTTCGACGTCGTCCGCCTTGGGCGCCCGCCGCGCAACGGTGAGCGGGACCAGGCCGCTGTCCCCCGACGTGGCGCCATAGGCGGCGGCCAGCACGCCGCCGTCGGCAACGGGGTTGATGGTTTGGGCGAGGGGCGGGGGTACGGGGCGTCCTGGGGTCATAGTGCGACGCTACCCCCGCGGCCGCCCGCGTTGCCAGTTGGCTGCCGTTCCGACCCGTCCGGTTCCGGGCCGGTGGCCACGGGAAGGTCCGGCCGGTTGGACCATTCCGAGAATGATCCCGGATACAGGGCAGCGCTGAAGCCGGCCAGTTCCAGGGCCGCCACCTGGTGTGCTGCGGTAACACCGGAGCCGCAGTAGACAGCCACCGGCACGCCGTCCCGCGCGCCCAGCGCCTCGAACCGGCGGCGCAGGTCCGCGGCCGGCAGGAAGAGCCCTTTGGCCGCCAAGTTCGCCGCCGCCGGCGCACTGACGGCCCCGGGGATGTGGCCGGCGCGCGGGTCGACGGGTTCCACATCACCGCGGTAGCGTTCCCCGGCCCGCGCATCCAGGAGCAGGCCGCGGTCAGGCCACTCCGCAGCCGCAGCGGCGTCCAGGACGGGCATTGCACCCGCCGCAAGGTCAATGTCGCCCGGTTCCGGTACCACCGGACCGGCGGCGAGCGGGAGCCCCGCCGCGCGCCAGGCGGCCAAGCCGCCGTCGAGCAGGAAAACGGTGGCAATCCCGGCATCCCGAAGCAGCCACCACAAGCGGGCCGCGGCCATGTTGCCGCTGTCGTCGTACGCCACCACCACGTCGCCGGACCGCAGGCCCCAACCCCTGGCAGCGTCCTGGAATGCCCGCGCCTCCGGCAGCGGGTGCCGGCCCCGGCCTTCCGCTGCCGGATCGGCAAGCTCGGTGGCGAGGTCCACAAATACCGCACCTGGCAGGTGCTCGGCCAGGTAGTGGTCACGGCCGTGGGGGTCGCCCAGCGCCCAGCGCACATCGAGGAGGACCGTCCGCTCACCGGCGGCAAGGCGGCCGGCCAGCCGGTCCACATCCATCAGGGGTTCCATGGGGCTCCTTCGGTGCTTTGACGTTCGGTTCCAACTCTAAAGGGCGGGGGCCGCGCCGCAGGTAGGCTGGTGCGGTGAAGATCGAGCAGGGCAGCGCCCCGGACCACGGCAGCAGGACAAGCAGCGACCGGGAATGGGCGGACGCGGCCATCCGGAAGATCGCGGCGGAAAACAACCGCTCCGCCGATACCCACCTATACTCGGTCCCGCTGCCGGAACACTGGGGCATCGGTCTGTACCTCAAGGACGAGTCCACCCACCGTTCCGGCAGCCTGAAGCACCGGCTGGCCCGGTCCCTGTTCCTATTCGGCCTGGTGAACGGCTGGATCCGGTCCGACACCACCATCGTTGAAGCCTCCAGCGGCAGCACCGCCGTGTCCGAGGCTTATTTCGCCCAGCTCCTGGAGCTCCCGTTCATCGCCGTAATGGCACGCAGCACCAGCGCAGAGAAAATCGCCCTGATCGAGCAGTTCGGGGGCTCCTGCCTGCTGGTGGACCACGCCGCGGAGGTCTACGCCACTGCTGAGGAAGTGGCGGCCACCTGCAACGGCCACTACATGGACCAGTTCACCTACGCCGAACGGGCCACCGATTGGCGTGGGAACAACAACATCGCCGAGTCCATCTTCGGCCAGCTCCGGCTCGAGGAACATCCGGTGCCGGACTGGATCGTGGTGGGCGCCGGGACCGGCGGCACCAGCGCCACCATCGGTCGGTACCTCCGCTACAACAACCATTCCACGCAGCTGCTGGTGGTGGATCCGGAAAACTCGGCGTTCCTCCCCGGCTGGCGGGGCGCCGCCGATCCCGCCGGGTTGCCGTCCCGCATCGAAGGAATCGGCCGCGCCAGGATGGAACCCAGCTTTGTGCCGTCCGTGATCGATGCCATGATCCAGGTCCCGGACGCGGCATCCGTCGCCGCGATGCGGCACCTGCGGACCCTCACGGGGTTCGCCGCCGGGCCCTCCACCGGAACCAACCTCTGGGGAGTCTGGCAGACGGTGGCCGGGATGCTCGCGGCAGGCCGCACCGGCAGCGTTGTCACCCTGATGTGTGACGGCGGCGAACGCTACGCGGGCAACTACTACAACCCTGCCTGGCTGGCGGCCCAGGGCCTGGACCCGGCGCCCCACGAAGCCACCCTCGCAGAGTTCTTCGAGACGGGCGCCTGGCCGGTTTAGGCCTCCACCGACTCGCCCGGCTCAAGGTGCGTGTAGGTGACGCCGTATTTCGCGCCGAGCCGCTGTACCTGCGTCTCCACGATCTTCAGGCCGGCAGCGTTGAGCAGCCCGTCGTGGATCTGGTACACCTGCGGAGCCCGGACACCGATCACGAAGTCCACCACCTCGGACATTTTGGACCAGGGCGCGTGCAGCGGCACCAGCAGTGTCTTGACGCTGATCCCGTCCGGGATGATGAAGGAATCCCCCGGGTGGTAGACGTTCCCGTCCACCAGGTAGCCGATGTTGGCCACCACCGGAATCTGGGGGTGGATCAGGGCGTGCTGGCCGCCGAAACTGCTGATGGCAAAGCCTGCCGCTTCAAAGGTGCTGCCGGGATCCACCGTGTGGATGGCTCCGGCGGCGCCGGGTGCTTCGGCGCGCAGTTTCTCCGCCACTCCCGCCGGGGCGTGGACAGCCGGGGCGCCAGGGCCGTTGAGCACCTCAACCACTGCCGCCATATCAATATGGTCAGGGTGTTCGTGGGTCACCAGGATAGCTTCGGCGCCGGCCAGCGCCTGGTCGGTCTCGGAGAACGTGCCGGGGTCAAGGACCAGCACCCGGCCGTCCTTTTCGAGCCGGACACAGGCGTGCGTATATTTCGTCAGCTTCATCCGGCCAGCCTAGGGTCCGGTCAGCACCGTGTCCACGACGCCGCGGCTGGTAATCTTTAGCGTTGCACCCATCCCCACGGAAAGGCAGTCCCTCCATGCCGTTCGGAGCCCAGGCTGACGCCACCACCCCGCCGCCGCCGGCCAGTGGGGGCAAGGAACAACGCGTGACCAAACAGCGTAAGGCGGTCAGCGCCGCCCTGGACACGCTCAGTGATTTTGTCAGCACGCAGGAGCTGTACCGGATCCTGCAGAACCAGGGCGATTCGGTCTCGCTGGCCACCGCCTACCGGATCCTGCAGTCCCTCGCTGACGAGGGCCTCGTGGATGTGCTCCGCAACGGCGACGGCGAAGCGGTGTACCGCCGCTGCGCGGTCACCGGCCACCACCACCACCTGCTGTGCCGCAACTGCGGCAAGGCTGTGGAGGTGGAGGCCCCGGCCGTTGAAACCTGGGCCACCCGGACCGCAGCGGTGCACGGCTATACGGAAGTGGCCCACACGGTGGAAATCTTTGGGCTGTGCCCGGACTGCACCAGCCTCAAGGCCGCCGGCCTGCTGTAGCACGACCCGGCAGCAATTCAGGCGCCCTGCAGTACGCGGCCGTTGAGCCCCCTGCGGGCCCGGAAAGCGCCGATCCCCCGGCACACGGCATAAATCAGGAACGACAGCGTGGTCACGTAGGGGCTGATGGGGATCCGGCCGCCCAGCGCCAGCAGGATCCCGCCCACGGTGGCCACCACCGCGAACACCACGCTCAGCAGCACCACGGCCACCGGGCTTGAGGTCACCCGCAAGGCCGCGGCCGCAGGAGTGATCAGCAGGGCGAGGACCAACAAGGCACCCACCACCTGGATGGACAAGGCAACGCTGATGCCCAGCAGCACCATAAACACCAGTGCGAGTGTCCTGACGGGAACACCGCGGGCCTCCGCCAGCTCGGGGTCCACACTGGCGAAGTTCAGCGGACGCCAGATCGCAAAAAGCGCCAGCATCACCACCACGGCGGTCCCGGCCAGGGCCTGCAGCTGGACGGTGTCCACGGACACGATCTGGCCGGTCAGCAAACCGAATTTGTTGGCGGCACGGCCCTCGTACAGCGAGAGGAACAGGATGCCCAGCCCCAGGCCGAACGGCATGATGACGCCGATGATTGAGTTTTTGTCCCGGGCACGGACCCCCATCAGGCCCAGGAGCAGCGCGGCGGCGACGGAGCCGATCAGCGAACCGAAAACCACGTCCGTACCGATCAGCAGCGCGAAGGCTGCCCCGGCAAAGGACAGTTCGGAGATGCCGTGCACTGCAAAGGCCAGGTCGCGCTTCATCACAAACGTTCCCACCAGCCCGCCCAGGAGGCCCAGGACGGCACCGGCCCAGATGGAGTTCTGGACCAGGACCAGCAGTTCGCCGTAGTTATCAAAGCTGAAGATGGCTCCGAGGATGCTGTCGAGGTCCATCAGGCGGCGTCCCCTGCCAGTTCCCGGCCGGCACTGTGATGGTGCGTGGTGGCATCCGGGAGCCCCACCACCACGATCCTGCCGTTGGCATGAATCACTTCGACGTGGCTGCCGTAGAGGTCGGAAAGTACCTCGGTGGTCATGACCTCCTCGGGGGCGCCGACCCGGAACCGGCCGCCGGCCAGGTACAGGACGCGGTCCACATAGTCGATCACGGGGTTGATTTCGTGGGTCACAAACACTACTGCGCTGTTCTTTTTATGGCACTGCTTGTTGATCAGCGCGCTCACGGCCTGCTGGTGGTGCAGGTCAAGGGAAAGCAATGGCTCGTCGCAGAGCAGCACCTGCGGGTCCGTGGCGAGGGCCTGGGCCACGCGGAGCCGTTGCTGCTCGCCGCCGGAGAGCTGGCCGACGGGTACCTTGGCGTATTCCGTGGCCCCGACAAGTTCCAGGAGCTCGTCAATCCGGCGGTTCACTTTGGCTGCGGAGAAACGGAATCCCCAGCGGTGGCCGTCCACGCCCAGGCCAACCAGATCCCGGGCACGCATGGGAACATCCGGGGCGAAGGATTTCTGCTGGGGGATGTAGCCGATCAGGTTGCTGCCGCGCTCCACGGGGTGACCGCCAAGGGTGGCCGTTCCGTGATGCAGGTCCTGAAGGCCCAGCAGGACCTTGAGGAAGCTGGTTTTGCCGCTTCCATTCGGACCCAGGACAGCAAAGAACTCCCCGGGCCTGATATCCAGGTCCAGGTCCTCCCAAAGCGCCCGCTGACCGAACTTGAGGGAGGCGCCGGTGAGGCTGACCGCGGGTTTCAACTATTTATTCTCCAGAATTTTGCTGATCTTCTCCACATTGTCCGTCATCCACTGCAGGTACGTCTTGCCCTCAGGCAGCGTCTCGTTGAAGTCAACGACCGGTACGCCTGCAGATTCGGCTGCCTTCTTCAGGGCTTCGGTTTGCGGGCCCTCGGTCTGCTCATTGTAGGCAAGGAGCAGGACCGTCTTGGCTGACACCAGGCCAGTCGCCGCCTTGAGAACAGCGGGCGGAACGTCCGTGCCTTCCTCGATGGCGGCCGTGTACTCCTCGGGGGTGGCGTTTTCCAAGCCTGCATCCGCCAGGAGGTAGAGCGGCACAGGTTCGGTGACGGCAACCTGCTTGCCGGCACCGGCGCCCTTGAGGGCGTCGAGGCTGCCGTAGAGTTTTTCCACAGCGGATTTGAAGGATGCGGCATTGGCCTCGAACGTGGCTGCCGAACCGGGGTCCAGTTCGGTGAGCCGTGCAGCAATGCTGTCCGCGAGTTTCTCCATGGCAGGCAGGCTGTACCAGACGTGTTCGTTGAAGGCGCCGTGGTCGTGGTCATGGTCTTCGGCGTCGGCTGCGCCGCCTGCCGTGGCCTCCGCCGTCGCGTCGCCGTGATCGTCCAGTCCGGAGATGTCCACGGCGTTCAGGATGTTGCCGTCGGCAAGGCTGCTGTCCTTGGTCAGGGTTGTGACGAAGTCGTCGTAGCCGCCACCGTTTTCGATCACCAGGTCTGCTTTGGAAACCGCCAGCCTGTCCTGTGCCGTGGCCTCGTAGGAGTGCGGGTCCTGGCTGGTTTTGTTGATGATGGCCGTGACGCTGACGGCGTCCCCACCGATGGCCTGGGCGATATCCCCGTAGACGTTGGTGGAGGCCACCACGGAAATCCCGTCCGCCGCAGACTCGGTCGCAGCCTGCGGCGCGGCGCAGCCCGCCAGCAGGAGGCCAAGGCCGGCAAAGGCGGCGAGGGAAGTGTAGGCAGCGGCAGGACGGCGCACGAAAAAACCTTCAATCAGGAGGAGAGGACAACCCGTCCAGCGTATACCTAAATAGGAATGATTCCTATTTAGGTATACGCTGCGGACGCCGGGCGGGGCCGGTCAGGCCCCGTTGGGCTGGCCCAACCGGCGGATGCCCGTTGCCTGCGTGGCATCACGGATCTGGCCCACGAGCTGTTCAATCACATCCTCCAGGAACAGGACACCCCTGGTGTTCCCGTCGGGGCCGATCACGCGGGCCAGGTGCGACCCGGTGCGCTGCATAACGGACATCGCCTTTTCGATCTCGTCGTCGAGGGCCAGGTTGGCCAACGACCTGACCCGGCTTTCGGCGATGGCTTCGCCGTACGCCGACTCGGGGATGGAGAGCACATCTTTTACGTGCAGGTAGCCGTAAAGCAGGTCTTCGTCGTCCAGCATGGGGAACCGGGAGAACCCGGTCCTGCTGACAGCCTTCTCGAACTCCACGGGGGTGGTGGCTGCTTTAAGCATCACCAGTTCACCCAGCGGCACCATGATGTCCTGCGCCGTGTGTTCGGAGAACTCCAGTGCCCCGGTGATGAGGCCGGCGTCGTCATCCACCAGCCCATGGCGGGTGGACTCCTGGACGATCGACTGCACCTCCTCAAGGGTGAAGGAGGACGTCACCTCATCCTTGGGCTCGATCCGGAGCAGCTTCAGGATGTGGTTGGCGGACCAGTTGAGGACTGAGATGACGGGATTGACCAGCCGGGCAATAAACATCAGCGGCGGCGCCAGGAACAGGGCTGCCTTGTCCGCGGCGGAAACGGAAATGTTTTTGGGCACCATCTCGCCGAAGGTCACGTGCAGGAACGTCACCAGCATCAGCGCCACCACAAACGCGGCAACGTCAGCGACCTCCATGGGAACGCCCAGCGTCTCCATGGGCACCGCCAGCAGGTGGTGGATGGCCGGTTCGGCCACCAGCAGGATCAGCAGGGAGCACACGGTGATGCCCAGCTGGGCGCAGGCGAGCATCAGCGAGACATTCTCCATGGCCTTCAGGGTGGTCTGCGCCCGTTTGGAACCTGCCTCGGCCAGCGGTTCGATCTGGCTGCGGCGGGCTGACATCACGGCAAATTCAGCGGCCACAAAAAAGGCGTTGCCAAGCAGCAGGACAGCCAGCCAAAGTATTCCGGCCCAGTCGCTCATGCCTGGTTCCTGTCGTTGGTGGTCTCTTCGGGATCCGGGGCGGCCGGCCGGAAGCAGATCCGGTCGATCCTGCGCCCGTCCATCCTGGTGACGCTCAGGACGCCGCCACCCACGGGCACGGTGTCTCCCACGGTGGCAATCCGGCCCAGCTCGCTCATCACGTAACCGCCAACAGTTTCGTAGGCTGCTTCGTCAGGGACGGTCAGCCCGGGGACCTGTTCGGAAAGTTCATCGGGCCGGAGCAGGCCCGGGAAGTACCAGTCCCCCGATGCGCTCTGCAGCAGACCGGGGCGGACCTTGTCGTGCTCGTCGGCCACCTCCCCCACGATTTCCTCCACGAGGTCCTCGAGGGTGGCGATGCCGGCTGTGCCGCCGTATTCGTCCAGGACCACTGCCAGTTGAAGGTTCCCCTCGCGCAGTTCGGCGAGGAGCGCGTCGAGATGGATGGTCTCGGGTACCCGCAACACCTCGGTCATGATGGCACCGGCTTCGAGTTTGTGCCGCCGGTCCCAGGGCACTGCCACGGCTTTTTTGACGTGGACCAGGCCCCTGATGTCATCCGCCGAATCGCCGATCACCGGAAACCGGGAGTACCCGGTCCGGCGCGCGGCGTCCACAATGTCAGAGACGGGCTGGCTGGCGTCGATGGTTTCCACCCGGATCCGGGGCGTCATAACATCCGCCGCCGTCCGCGTGGAAAAGTTCAGGGTGCGGGCAACGAAGTTTGCCGTCCCGGCGTCGAGCGTTCCCATGGCCGCCGAGCGGCGCACCAGGGAGGCAAGCTCCGAGGGGGTGCGGGCGCCGGAGATTTCCTCCTTGGCCTCGAGCCCGAAAACGTTGAGGACTTTGTTGGAGAATCCGTTGAGCACCACAATCGCCGGCTTAAACACGGCCGTGAACATCAGTTGCGGACGGGCCAGGGCCTTGCCCACCTGGAAGGAGAGCGCAATGGCCATGTTCTTGGGCACCAGTTCGCCCAGCAGCATGGACAGCAGGGTGGCAAGCACCATGGCCAGGGCCAGCGAAATGGAGGCCACGGCAACGTCGGGAAGTCCGACGGCGGCCAGCGGGCCTTCCAGGAGTTTGCCCACCGATGGTTCCATCACGTAGCCCGTGAGGAGCGTCGTGAGGGTGATGCCCAGCTGGCAGCTGGAGAGCTGCGTCGACAGCGATTTCAGGCACGCAAGAAGGGGCACGGCGCCGGTGTCGCCGTTGTCAACGGCGCGCTGGACGGTGGGCTGGTCCAGGGCGATCAGGGAAAACTCGACGGCGACAAAGAACCCGGTCCCGGCGATCAGCAGCAAGCCTGCTGCAAGGAAAATCCATTCCACTCAGCATCCCGCCCGGCGGGCCTGCGTAGCGCGGCAAAACCGCGAAGCCCTGGGCCGGAACAACGGCCTGGCCGGAGGGGGATGGTCAGCTGTTGCCGACCTGCCCTGGCGGGTCCCGGACGGCTGCTGGGCCGCTGGGGAATGGGAACGTGTTCGGGGTTTGCCGGCTCTGCGGGTGGACTGCGCGGTGCTGCTCTTAATGCTCCGCTGACAGCCCCCAGGCCGGCACCTAGATTTACTGTCCATAAGGGCTTCAGTCTACAGGAGCCCTTATGGCCGTCCGGACCCGGCACCGCCGCCTGCCGGGTCCGCGGCGCTGGTCCCGGCGGGCGGACGCCGCCACTCCTGCGGCCGGCGCAACACCGGCGCGGCCCGCCATATTCCCGTACACCGGCGTCACGTCATGATTTGGGTCACCCTTATTGGCAGTTAACACAGGATGCTCACTAGACTTGCAGAGGTCTGGGTTCAGAGGACGCAGAGGCCGGCTCAACCGCAGTGCTTAAGCACCGTTGGCCGGAGGGAAATCAAACTCATGGAAGAGGCGTATTTCAAGTGCCAGAGCAGCCTAGCCACCGTCTACCAGAGGAATTTG
The DNA here is from genome assembly GCF_030208875.1 of Pseudarthrobacter sp. MEB009. Lineage (NCBI taxonomy): Bacteria > Bacillati > Actinomycetota > Actinomycetes > Micrococcales > Micrococcaceae > Pseudarthrobacter > Pseudarthrobacter sp. MEB009. The sequence continues at coordinate 432,538 of NZ_JARVTC010000007.1, read as the reverse complement.
GCGGAAATGAGTGGCTCGTTGACGAACTGTACGAGCAGTACCAAGAGGACAAGAACGCGGTGGACTCCAAGTGGTGGCCGCTGTTTGAATCTTTCGGCTCCGGCAGCGGTTCTTCTTCCAATGGACATTCGGGCCACGTCGAAGCCAACCCCGCAACCCGGGAACTTCCGGTGGTGAAGGCCGCTGCCCCGCCGGCACCGGCAGCACCGCCTGCGGCCGCTCCGGCCAAACCCGCCGCAGCGCCGGCCGCGGCTGCGCCGGCTTCTGCCGCAGCTCCCGTGAAGAAGGCCCCGGCAACAGAAGCCCGCGATGGCGGCAAGAAGACCGGTGCGGGCAATGGCGCCCAGCCCATCCCGGCGCAGCTGCCCAAGAACGTCAAGGCGCCCACAGCACCGGAAGAGGACGTTGTCTCCGTCCTCCGCGGCCCGGCCAAGGCCATCGCCACCAACATGGTCACCAGCCTTGAGGTTCCCACGGCCACCAGCGTGCGCGCCATCCCCGCCAAGCTGCTGATAGATAACCGCGTGGTGATCAACTCCAACCTGGCCCGCGCACGCGGCGGCAAGGTTTCCTTCACGCACCTGATCGGCTATGCCGTGATCCGGGCCCTGGCCCAGTTCCCGTCGATGAACGTCTTTTATGACGAGGTGGACGGAAAGCCCTCCGCGGTCCAGCCTGCCCACGTGAATTTCGGCATTGCGATCGACATGCCCAAGCCCGACGGCACCCGCCTGCTGATGGTCCCGAACATCAAAAAGGCCGAAACCCTCAACTTCGCCGAGTTCTGGCACACCTACGAGGACCTCATCAAGCGGGCCCGGGCCGGCAAGCTCACCGCTGACGACCACCAGGGCACCACCGTTTCGCTGACCAACCCCGGCGGTATCGGCACGGTCCACTCCGTGCCCAGGCTCTCCAAGGGCCAGGCCGCCATCATCGGCGTCGGCGCCCTTGACTACCCGGCCGAGTTCCAGGGTGCCAGCGAAAAGATCATCGCGCACAACGCCATCAGCAAGGTCCTCACGCTGACGTCCACGTACGACCACCGGGTCATCCAGGGCGCGGGGAGCGGCGAGTTCCTCAAGCTGGTGCACCAGCTCCTGCTCGGCGCGCAGGGCTTCTACGACGAGATCTTCGAATCCCTGCGGATTCCGTACGAGCCCGTGCGCTGGAGCCCGGACCTGCAGGTGGACCCCGCCGACCAGATCAACAAGGTCGCCCGGATCCAGCAGCTGATCCACTCCTACCGCGTCCGCGGACACCTGATGGCGGACACCGATCCGCTGGAATACGTCCAGCGCAAGCACCCGGACCTCGATGTCCTGACCTACGGCCTCACCCTGTGGGACCTGGACCGCGAATGGCCCACGGGTGGCTTCGGCGGCAAGCCGATGCTCGCCTTCCGCGACATCCTCGGCGTACTCCGCGACGCCTACTGCCGCACCACCGGCATCGAGTACATGCACATCCAGGACCCGGACGAGCGCAAGTGGTTCCAGGACCAGCTGGAGCATCCGTACTCCAAGCCCAGCCGTGAAGAGCAGCTCCGGATCGTCTCGAAGCTCAACGCTGCCGAGGCCTTCGAGACGTTCCTGCAGACCAAGTTCGTGGGCCAGAAGCGCTTCTCCCTTGAGGGTGGCGAATCCCTGATTCCGCTGCTGGACGCCATCATGTCCGACGCAGCCGACGACGGCCTGGACGAGGTTGCGATCGGTATGGCCCACCGTGGCCGGCTCAACGTGCTCACCAACATTGCCGGCAAGACCTATGCCCAGGTCTTCCGCGAATTCGAAGGCACCCAGGATCCGCGCTCCGTGCAGGGCTCCGGTGACGTGAAGTACCACCTGGGCACCGAAGGGACCTTCACCTCGGACAACGGCAAGGAGACCAAGGTCTACCTGGCTGCCAACCCGTCCCACCTTGAAGCTGTGGACTCGGTCCTCGAAGGCATCGTCCGCGCCAAGCAGGACCGCCTGGACCAGGGCGAATCCTTCCCCGTGCTGCCCATCATGGTGCACGGTGACGCAGCCTTCGCCGGCCAGGGCGTGGTGGCGGAGACACTTAACCTCTCCCAGCTCCGTGGCTACCGCACCGGCGGCACCATCCACGTAGTGGTCAACAACCAGGTTGGTTTCACCACCGCGCCGTCCTCTTCCCGTTCCTCCACGTACTCCACCGACGTTGCCAAGATGATCCAGGCGCCGGTGTTCCACGTGAACGGCGACGATCCCGAAGCAGTGGTCCGCATCGGCCAGCTCGCCTACGAGTTCCGCCAGCGGTTCCACAAGGACGTTGTCATCGACATGGTCTGCTACCGCAGGCGCGGCCACAACGAGGGCGACGACCCCTCGATGACCCAGCCGCTGATGTACAACCTGATCGAAGCCAAGCGCTCCGTCCGCAAGCTGTACACAGAGTCGCTGATCGGCCGCGGTGACATCACCGAGGAAGAAGCCGAGCAGCTCCTCCGCGATTACCAGGAACGGCTGGAGCGGGTCTTCGCCGAAACGCACGCAGCCCAGACCTCGCCGATCCCGATCATCACGGCCGACTCCGCAGCAGTCTCGGACATCGAGCGCCCGCACGCCCAGCAGTCCGATTTCGGTATCAACTCCCCGGCCTCCACCGCAATCTCCAAGGAGACCCTGGCGCGGATCGGCACGGCACACGTTGAAATCCCCGAAGGCTTCACCGTGCACGCCAAGCTCAAGCAGCTCCTGGAGAAGCGCGAGCAGATGTCCCGTGAAGGCGGCATCGACTGGGGCTTCGGCGAGATCGCGGCCTTCGGTTCGCTGATCATGGAGGGCGTGCCCGTCCGGCTGGCCGGCCAGGACTCGCGGCGCGGGACGTTCGTCCAGCGCCACGCGGTGTTCCACGACCGCGCCAACGGCAAGGAATGGCTGCCCCTGGGCAACCTGTCCGATGACCAGGCCAAGCTGTGGATCTACGATTCCCTGCTGTCCGAATACGCCGCCATGGGCTTCGAGTACGGCTACTCGGTGGAACGCCCGGATGCACTGGTGCTGTGGGAAGCCCAGTTCGGCGACTTCGTCAACGGCGCCCAGACCATCATTGATGAGTTCATCTCCTCTGCCGAGCAGAAGTGGGGCCAGCGTTCCTCGCTGGTGCTGATGCTCCCGCACGGCTACGAGGGCCAGGGCCCTGACCACTCCTCCGCACGGATCGAACGGTTCCTGCAGATGTGTGCCGAGCAGAACATGATCGTGGCCAACCCCACCACGGCGGCCTCCCACTTCCACCTGCTGCGCCGCCAGGCGTACAGCCGGCCACGGAAGCCGCTGATCATCTTCACGCCCAAGCAGCTCCTGCGCCTCAAGGCCGCAGCATCTTCGGTGGAGGACTTCACCACCGGCACCTTCCTGCCCGTGATCCCGGACCATGAGCAGCTGCCGGCGGACGCCGTCGAACGCGTCCTGCTGGTATCCGGCCGCCTGTACTACGATCTCCTGTCCACCCGGCAGAAGACCGGCGACAAGACCACCGCAATCGTCCGCGTGGAGCAGCTGTACCCGCTGCCGCACGAGGAGATCGCCACGGAACTTGCCAAGTACCCGAACGCCGAAGCCGTATGGGCCCAGGATGAGCCGGCCAACCAGGGACCGTGGCCGTTCATTGGCCTGAACCTGCCCGACGCACTGGACCGCAAGGTCCGGCTTGTGTCACGGCCGGCATCTGCCTCCACGGCAGCCGGTTCCATGAAACGCCACGCTGCGGAGCAGGATCTGCTGCTTAAGCAGGCTTTTTCACAGAAATAACCGCTAAGGCTGCCCGGCCGGACGTCGAAATACCGACTCCGGCCGGGCAGTTCTGTTTAATGGATGGACAGCGCCGCTTCGATCCACCGCATCAGTGGCTGCGACGGGGACAGCGGGCCGGCACCGAAGTAAAGAGGAACGTGTGGAAGACAGGAAGCTGCGTATCGCAGCCGTAGGAGACGAACTGCTGGCAGGGTTGGGTGACCCGCGGGCACTTGGCTGGCTGGGCCGCGTCCTGGCACGGACTCCCCAGGACGGGATTCTGCTGGAGAGCTACTCACTTCCCTGCCCCCAGGAGGGGACGGAAGCGCTGGCAGCCCGCTGGCTCGACGAGGCCGGCCGGCGTTTCAGCCCGCAGGCCGAGAACCGCCTGGTCATCGGACTGTCCGGGCGGGATATTGAGTTCGGCCTGTCCACCGCGCGCAGCCGGCTGAACCTTGCCAACATCCTGGACTCTGCCTCGCAGAACCGGGTCGAGGTGTTTGTGGTGGGACCGCCACCCACCCTTGACCCGGTCCATAACCGGCGGCTGGATGAGCTGAACACCGCCTTCGCCGATGTTTCCACCCGGCGCAAGCACCTTTATGTCGATACATTTTCACCCCTGCTGAACCACGAGCAGTGGCGCCAGGACCTCGCCGCCAACGGGGGAACCCCCGGCCAGGCCGGTTATGGCCTGATGGCCTGGCTGGTACTGCACCGCGGCTGGTTCCAGTGGCTCAAGCTGGACGCCCCCGAGTAACCACCGCCGGTCGCGATATATCTTGACGGTCCGGTTACCGGCCGGTACGTTGAAGCCAGTACACGATATATCGCCTCTGGAGGATCAATGACCGATCAGAACTGGACCGTAACAAGCCCGCAGGCCATCGATATCGATGGTGTGTCCGCCCTGAAGCTGGGCATGATCCAGGGCAGGTTCGAGGTGCGGGTCGGGGACCAGCCGGGGGTGTTGGTTGACATCAGTGACGTCCACGGGGATCCCGTGGACGTCACTGTATCCGGTGGTCGGCTGGAAATCAGGCACCAGCTGCACGGGCCACAGGGGTGGTTCAAGAACCTGATGGAAACGGTGAACCACACCAGCGCCAACTCCGCCACCATCCACCTCACCGTTCCGGCCGGAACAGAGGTGGAAGTGGGGACTGTCCGCGGTGACGGGCTGGTCAGCGGTGTCACCGGACCCACCCGGCTAAATACCGTGTCGGGTTCGGTGGCAGCGGAAAACACCGCCGGGGAGCTGCACGTCAACACCGTCAGCGGGACCGTCACCGTGAGCGGGCACCACGGCATCCTCACTGCCAGGAGCGTCTCCGGGGAGGTTCACGCCGCCGGGGATTTCACCAACGTCCGGGCCACCACGGTCAGCGGCGACCTCACGTTCGAACTCCTCGGCAACACCCATGATTTCGGCTCCAACTCGGTGTCCGGAAACTTGACAGTGCTGTTACCCCATGACGTGGGCGCCGACATCGTAGCCAAAACAGCCAGCGGTACGGTTGTGATTGATGACCAGCACTACGCACAGGTCAGCGGCACCGTGGAGACCATTTCGGGCCCGGACCGGCAGCTGATGCTGGTCCGCACCAACTCGATGTCCGGCCGGACGTCCATCCTCCACCGTGCTGCTCCGGAGGGCGGCGGAACCGGGCTCTGATGCCGCCGGTTTTTGCCCACGGTGCCCTGCGCCTGTACCTGCTGGCCCTCCTCGAGGCGGGACCCAAGCACGGCTATGACCTGATGCTGGCCCTACGGGACCGGTTCGGCGGAACATATTCGCCCAGCGCGGGAACCATCTATCCCCGCCTGGGGAAACTGCAGGAGGAGGGCCTGGTGGCCACCGAGGCAGTGGGTCGCCGCACCAACTACCGGATCACGGACGCCGGGATGGCGGAACTGAACAGGCGCCGTGAGGAGCTGGCGGGCGTGGAGACGGGCATCGCCGCGTCCGTCCGGCGGCTGGCCGGCACCCAGGGCAGTGACGTCCGGGGCAACATGCTGGGGATCAGCGCGGATCTTGCTGCGGCGGCAACAGCGGCCCTCGCAGGCCGCCCCGGCAGGGACAACGCTGCCGCCGGCCCGGATGCCCAGAGCGAGGCGATCCTCCTGGGAGCCGGTGGGCTGCTGCAGGCCTTCCAGGAGGGTGTCCTTGCTGATCTCCGCCGCCAGGCGGCCGCTGCGCCGCTGGACCCGGCAACCCTCGACGCCTTGGCCGCCGGATTGCGGCAGGCCCGTGCCGCAGTCCCCCCGCAGCCTGGCGCCGCAACGCCGGCCAAGCCCTGAACCCGCTGCGGACTCGCAGGTCACGCGCCGGTCACCGGTTCGCGGGCCATCGGATCATGTGGGAGACTTGAGGGCAGCTCTTTTGAGTACCAACATGTAAGGAGGCCAGCTATGAGCAAGCGTGCACGCAAGCGTCGTGACCGTAAGCGTGGCGGCGCGAACCACGGTAAGCGCCCCAACACCTAGGCACACGCCAGGTATCACGGTTCAAGCGAAGGACCCCGGAAGCCACTCGGCTGCCGGGGTCCTTTGCTGTGGCGTGCGATATGGCCGCGCCACCGGGGGCAGACCCCCTGATGTCAGGTTTGGCTACGCGTCCACGGGCCGGATCGAATGGATCCGGTCCAGGATGGCGTTCTTCAGGTTCTCCGGGGCGGCCTCGGTGCACGAGCGCTTAACCATGTTGCGGATGACGCATTCAAGGTCGTACTGCTCTGTGCATTCCGGGCAGTCATCAAGGTGGTTCTTGATCTCCGAAATGTCCTCACGGGTCAGTGCCCCGTCAAGGTACTCATAGATCCGCTGCATCCGCGTATCGTCGCAATCGCCCAATCCCTGGCAGTCGCTCATTTCCCGCTCTCCTGTTTGCTTTCCGCCGCGTCCCTGGAGGCCACGGCTGTTTTGAATCCGCGCTCGGCAGCGTATCCGCCCAGCATGTCCCGCAACATTTTCCGGCCGCGGTGGAGCCGGGACATCACGGTGCCGATGGGCGTGTTCATGATGTCTGAAATTTCCTTGTACGCGAACCCTTCGACATCCGCGAAGTAGACCGCAAGGCGGAATTCCTCGGGAATCTCCTGGAGCGCGCGTTTAACGTCCGAATCCGGCAGGTGGTCCAGCGCTTCCGCCTCGGCGGAGCGGAGCCCGCTGGAGGTGTGCGACTCCGCGCGCGCCAGCTGCCAGTCCTCGATGGTGTCCGAATTGGACTGCAGGGGTTCGCGCTGCCGCTTGCGGTAGAGGTTGATGTAGGTGTTCGTCAGGATCCGGTACAGCCAGGCCTTGAGGTTGGTGCCGGGCCGGTACTGATGGAACGCGGAGAAGGCTTTGGTGTACGCCTCCTGCACCAGGTCCTCGGCATCCGACGGGTTCCGGGCCATCCGCATGGCCGCGGAATACAGCTGGTCGACATACTGCATCGCGTCGCGCTCAAACCGGGCGCGGCGCTGGTCGGTGGTCTCCGTGGACACGTCCACGTCCCCGCCGGCCTGCTCGGCTGAAGCGCCGGGCGCCTGTGCGGGCACGGACTCAGGCTGCGCTGCGGCGCCGGCCTTTACTTCGCCTTGCGAAGCCTCATACATGGCCGAAACGGCCGGATCCAGGGTGTTCATTGCGTTCAAGTCTACTGTCAGGCGTTGCGCCCGCGGCGATCCGAACCCCGGAGCCTCCGACGCCAGTGCGCCAAGGGCCACCGGGCCCGCCTTTCCAATTCCATCCAACACCCGCGCCAAGGCCCAACTCCGCTCTGCGTCCGGCGGTCCGGCCTTTCCGGACCCGCTCTCAACAACCCCCGGCCGCGGGCAAATATTCCCCAAAAGTGCAAGACTGGATCTGCACCTTGCGCCGCTGACGGAGCGGTCCGTCCACCCAGGAGGAAATCCATGTCCTTTTTCCGCACGCTCGCACGGCCCATGTTGGCTTCCAGTTTTGTTGTTGCTGGAGTGGACAAGCTTAAGAACGCCGACGATACCGCCCAGCAGCTCTCACCGCTGCTCCGCAAGGCCGCCGCGTCGCTGCCCTTCAAGGCGGATGAGCGCACCCTGGCCCGCGTGATCGGCGGAACGCAGGTGGGTGCCGGTGTGCTGTTCGGACTGGGTAAGTTCTCGCGCGTCTCGGCCACCCTGCTGACGGTCATTTCCCTGCTCAACACGTTTGTGGAGTGGCGCAGCGCTGACATCAGCAGCAAGGAAGGCCGGCAGGACCGCCGCAACCAGCTGTTGAAAAACCTTTCCCTGAGCGGCGGGGCGCTGCTGGCATCCGTGGACACCGCAGGCAAGCCGGGCCTGGCCTGGCGCGCCGAACACCTGGCAGCCGACGCACGCAAGGGCGCATCGCACCTCGCCACCGACGCACGCAGGAGCACCAACCGGAAGCTGCGCACCGCTGACAAAGCAGTCCGCCGCGCCGTGGACCACGCAACGGGAGCCTAAACCGACAATGACCGCCGCTGCCACCACCCTGGACTCCGCCGGGACACCCGTTCCGCTTTGGCCCGCCCCCTTCGCCACGCATCCTGTCGATGCCACCGTCACGGTCCCCGGCTCCAAGTCCCTGACCAACAGGTACCTGGTCCTGGCGGCCCTGGCCGACGGGCCGTCGCGGCTCCGGGCGCCCCTGCACTCCAGGGATTCGGCGCTGATGATCGGGGCCCTGCGTAGCCTGGGAGCCACCATCACGGAGGTCCCGGGTGAGGGCAGCTTCGGCCCCGACCTTGAGGTCGTCCCGCTGCGGCAGGACGCGCCGCCTGCCCCGGCAACCATCGACTGCGGCCTCGCCGGAACCGTGATGCGGTTTGTTCCGCCCCTCGCGGCATTGCGGCAGGGGACCAGCGTTTTCGACGGCGATCCGCACGCCCGGCAGCGTCCCATGGGCACCATCATCGAGGCGCTGAAGGCGCTCGGTGTTGTGGTCACGGCGGACGACGGCGGCACCCCCTCTTCGCTGCCCTTCGCCGTTGAGGGCACGGGCGAAGTCCGCGGCGGCCACCTGGTGATCGACGCCAGCGCCTCATCGCAGTTCGTCTCCGCCCTGCTCCTGGTGGGGGCCCGGTTCACCGAAGGCCTCCACCTGGAACACGTGGGCAAGCCGGTACCCAGCCTTGACCACATCTCCATGACCGTGGCTGTCCTGCGTGAGGCAGGAGTCTCGGTGGACGATTCCGTGCCCAACCACTGGGTGGTGGCGCCGGGTCCCATCCGGGCCTTCGACCAGCGGATCGAGCAGGACCTGTCCAACGCCGGGCCCTTCCTGGCCGCAGCCCTGGCATCCGGGGGAACGGTCCGGATTCCCGGCTGGCCCGCCAGCACGCAGCAGGTGGGTGATCTCTGGCGCAGCATCCTGGCCGACATGGGCGCCAGCGTCTCGCTGACGGACGGGGTCCTCACCGTCACCGCAGGCTCCGGCATCAAGGGCGGAAACTTCGCCGACACCAGCGAACTGGCCCCCACTGTTGCCGCCCTGTGCGCCTTGGCAGACACCCCGTCCAGGCTCACCGGCATCGGGCACCTGCGCGGCCACGAAACTGACCGGCTCGCGGCGCTCGTGGCGGAAATCAACCGCCTGGGCGGCGACGCCGAGGAAACCAGCGACGGCCTGGTGATCCGCCCCGCTGCGCTGCACGCCGGCGTCGTCCATTCCTATGCTGACCACCGGATGGCCACCGCAGGTGCCATCCTGGGCCTGGCCGTCGCCGGCGTCGAGGTGGAGGACATCGCCACCACCGCCAAAACCATGCCCGACTTCCCGGACCTGTGGACCGCGATGCTGGCGCAGGGCTCTCCTGCCGGAACCGGCACGGAAGGTACAGGCGTTGGCGCGCAGCACTGACTCTTGGGACGAATCGGATGTCCGCATCCGGCCCAGCAAAAAAGGTTCCAGGCCCCGCACCAAGGACCGGCCCAGCCACGACGACGCCGTCACTGGCCGGATCATCACCGTTGACCGCGGCCGCTACACGGCGGTGGTGGGTGAGGACACCGCTACGGAACGGGTGGTGATCGCCGCCCGCGCCCGGGAACTGCGCCGCAACCCCGTGGTGGCCGGCGACTTTGTCTCGCTGGTGGGCGACGTTTCCGGCGAACCGGACACGCTGGCGCGCCTGGTGAAAATCCAGGACCGGCGCACGCTGCTGCGCCGCAGCGCGGACGACACAGATCCCGTGGAACGGGCTGTGGTGGCCAACGCCGACCAACTGGTGATCGTGGTGGCAGCAGCCAACCCGGAACCGCGCACCGGTTTCATCGACCGTGCCCTGGCGGCGGCTTACGACGCCGGGATCGAACCGATCCTGCTGATCACCAAGGCAGACGTCAAGGATCCCGCTGAGCTGCTGTCCAATTACGCGCACCTGGACTTCCCGGTCATCATCAGCCGCACCGCGGACAATAAGGCATCGGGCATCGATGCCAGGTCGGACGATGGCCTGTCCGCCCGGCTGGACAGCGAGGCCGTAGCGGAGCTGCGGACCTTCCTGCACGGGAACGTCACTGTGATGCTGGGGCACTCCGGCGTGGGCAAATCCACCATGGTCAACGCGCTGACCGGAGCCGAGCGGGCCACCGGCGGCGTCAACGCCGTCACCGGCCGCGGCCGGCACACATCCTCCTCCGCCCTGGCCCTGCGGCTGGCAGATGCGCCGGCCGGCAGTTGGATCATCGACACCCCTGGCATCCGGTCCTTTGGCCTGGCACTGGTGGACCCGGACCGCATCCTGCGTTCCTTCCCGGACCTCTCCCCCGGCACCGATGCCTGCGAACGCGGCTGCAAGCACACGGCAGCGGCCGTGAACTGCGGGCTGGACGCCTGGGTGGCCGCCGGCCAGGCAGGTCCCACCGGCGCTGCCCGGCTCTCTTCCCTGCGGCGGCTCCTCGGGGCGGATCCGCGCCTGGAAGCCCAGGAGACCAAGGAACTCGGCAGCGTCAACTGACGTGGGCCTCCCAGCACAACCGCCGCCAGACGGTAGTTTGGAACCATGATCCAATCCGCTTCCAGCTACAACGATGACCTGCGCCTGGCCCACGTCCTGGCCGATTCCGTGGACGACCAGACCATGAGCCGTTTCAAGGCCCTGGACCTCCATGTGGAGACCAAGCCGGACCTGACTCCTGTCACCGACGCGGACAAGGCAGCCGAGGAATCCATCCGCGGCCAGCTTTCCCGGTCCCGCCCCCGCGACGCCGTCCTGGGTGAGGAGTTCGGCAGCAGCGGCCACGGCTCACGCCGCTGGATCATCGACCCCATTGACGGGACCAAGAATTTCGTCCGGGGCGTCCCGGTATGGGCAACCCTGATCGCGCTCGTTGACGAGGGCGAACCGGTGGTGGGTGTGGTCAGCGCACCTGCGCTGGGCAAACGCTGGTGGGCGGCGAAAGACATGGGCGCCTACATGGGCCGTTCGCTCGCTTCGGCCACCAGGCTGCGCGTCTCCAACGTCGCCACCCTTTCCGATGCGTCATTGTCCTACTCCAGCCTCACCGGGTGGAAGGAACGCGGCAACTTCGACGAGTTCCTGGGGCTCACCGAGGACGTATGGCGGACCCGCGCCTACGGCGACTTCTGGTCCTACTGCATGGTCGCCGAGGGGTCGGTGGACATTGCCTGCGAACCCGAACTGAATCTCTACGACATGGCCGCCCTGGTCCCCATCGTGGTGGAAGCCGGCGGCCGGTTTACCTCCCTGGAGGGCCAGGACGGCCCGTTCGGCGGAAACGCCCTGGCCACAAACTCCATCCTGCATTCCGAGGTGCTGCGGCGCCTGAACCCGGGGCTGGACGACCTCCTCTAGGACTGCCTGGACCGAAGAATATACGGCGGACGCCTCCGGATGGGGGCGTCCGCCGTCGTGTTCTTCGACAAAAGCCCCGGCGTACGGGCGCGGCGTAACAAATCCCTTAACATTCGGGCTGGCTTCAAACCACCCCGCACCATGTCCTACGCTCTTAAGCAGGTCACGAGTGCCAGCGCTAAACCCCGGTTTGCTGGCCGGCAACCCTCCATTCGCGGTGGGGTGCCCCGGGTGACGACCAGGCCGGTCCGGACATGGATACGGCAAGCGCGGATTCCCTGCAGGGAGTCCTGTCAACGTGAGGATTCCCCATGACAACTGCCACTGTCTCCCCCGCAGCTTCGCTGGCGCCCGCCGCACCTTCGGTTTTGGCCGGCCACTCCATCGCCGCCAGGCCCCTCGCCGCCGTAACCGGCGCCGAGATCCAGGCGCCGCTGATCGCCGGTGGCCATGTCCGCTACGCGAACCTGGACTATGGCGCCTCCGCGCCGGCGCTGTCCCTGGTCTCCGCCTACCTGAACGAGATCCTGCCCTACTACGCCAGCGTGCACCGTGGCGCCGGCTACGCCTCGCAGATCAGCACCTCCGTGTACGAGAACGCGCGGAACATCGTGCGGGACTTTGTGGGCGGCCGCCCGGACGACTCGGTGATCTTCACGCGCAACACCACCGACTCGCTGAACCTCCTGGCAGGGTGCCTGCCCAGCACGGACGGCCGGCCCACCGGCGACGTCCTGTACCTGGACATCGAGCACCACGCCAACCTGCTGCCGTGGCAGGGTGTACCGCACCGCAGCATCGTGGCCGCCGACACCCTGGCCGGCACCATCGACGCTGTCCGCGGCGAACTGGAGCAGGGCGGGGTCAGCCTCCTGGCGGTTACCGGCGCCTCCAACGTCACCGGCGAAATCCTGCCCATCCGCGCCCTCGCCGCGCTGGCCCACCAGTACGGCGCCCGGATTGTGGTGGACGCCGCGCAGCTGGCACCCCACCGGCGGGTAGACATCACCGCCGACGGCGTTGACTACCTCGCGTTCTCCGGCCACAAGCTCTACGCCCCGTTCGGTTCCGGCGTCCTGGTGGGCCGCCCGGACTGGCTCGACGCCGGAAAACCGCACCTCGCCGGCGGCGGTGCAGTCAAGGAAGCACGGCTCGACGGCGTCAGCTGGGCCACGGGCCCGGCCCGGCACGAGGGCGGCTCGCCCAACGTCCTCGGCGCCGCCACCCTGGCACGTGCCACGCAGGTCATCGCCGCCCTGGACCCGCAGGAATGGCACGCCCACGAACAGTCCATCCGGTCCTACCTGGTGGCGGGGCTGCAGCAGATCGAGGGCGTGAGTGTCCACCAGATCTTCAAGGACACCAACGCTGAGACGGACACCATCGGTGTGGTTAACTTTTCCGTGGCCGGCTACGACGCCGGTCTGGTGGCGGCCTACCTGTCCGCAGAGCACGGCGTGGGCCTCCGGGACGGGCGTTTCTGCGCCCACCCCCTGCTCAAGCGGCTGGGCCTTCCGTCCGGTTCGCTGCGGGCCAGCTTTGGTGTGGGCTCCCGCCTTGAGGACGCCCAACGTCTCCTTGCCGGCGTCTCTGCCCTCCGGACCCAGGGCCTTGGCTGGGATTACGTGGTGGACGCAGGCCGCTGGGTGCCCGCCAACGATTCCCGGACCTACCCGCACTGGGCCCCCAACACGCCGGGCACCGCCGGCGCGGCCCCCTGCCTGGACGACTGAACCGGCGGGCCGCCCCGGCGGGGTCCATGCGGTAAATTCAGGAGAGACATCTACTGAAGGAGGCCGCGCGTGGTCCGGGGTGGCCCCAAGCTGGAACACAACCGGCGCCAGGAGCTGGGCCAAAGCTTCCAGGACGGCGGCGAGCATTACCAGCAGGTCCGGCCGGGCTACCCGGCGGCAGCCGCGGACTGGCTGGTGCCCGCACCGGCCGGTGAGGTTTTGGACGTCGGCGCCGGCACCGGAAAATTCACCGCACTGCTCCTGGCCAAAGGACTGGCCGTCACCGCAGTGGACCCGTCCGCGGACATGCTGGAACAGCTGGCTGAGCACTATCCACGTGCCACGGCTGTCCTGGGCACCGCAGAGGCCACCGGCCTGCCGGCGGCGGCGTTCGACGTCGTCACCGTGGCCCAGGCCTGGCACTGGTGCGACGCAGCTGCGGCCAGCACGGAGCTCGCCCGGGTCCTTCGCCCGGGCGGCACGCTGGGGCTGGTCTGGAACCAGCTGGACACCTCCGTTCCCTGGGTCCACCGGCTGTCCCGGATCATGCACGCGGGCGACGTCTACAAGCCTGGCCACCGGCCCGCCGTCGGGCCTGAATTCCAAGGCCTTGAGGGGTACGTGACCCGGTGGCAGGACCCTGTAACCACCACGGGCCTGATGGAGCTCACCAAAACGCGCAGCTACTATCTCAGGGCCTCCGAACCCACCCGCGCCAAGGTGCTGGCCAACCTGGACTGGTACCTGCATGAGCATCTTGGCCACCGGGACGGCGAAATCATCGACCTGCCCTACCTGACCCTGGCATGGCGGGCCACGGCGGCGTGAATCTCGTTGCCGGCCAGCGGCGGTGCAGTACCCGGTAAGCTTGATGCTGTGAAGACCAGCGCGCCCTCCTCCTCGATCGAGGACTACGTCAAGGTCATCTACTCGTTTACCGAGTGGCAGGACAAACCCATCACCTCCTCGCAGCTGGCCCAGCGCCTGGGTGTGGCCAACTCCTCCGTCTCGGAGATGGTCCGCAAGCTCAAGGACCAGGGCCTCGTTGACCACAAGCCCTACAGCGCCATTACCTTGACGGGCCCGGGCCTGCGCCTGGCCCTTGCCATGGTCCGCCGCCACCGGCTGATTGAGACGTACCTGGTCCAGCAGCTGAACTACAGCTGGGACGAGGTCCACGACGAAGCCGAACTGCTGGAGCACGCCGTCTCGGACACTTTCATCGAACGCGTCGCCGCCCAACTGGGCGATCCCCGCCGCGATCCGCACGGCGACCCCATTCCCACGGCGTCCGGTGAGGTGCTGATGCCTGCCGCCCACCTGCTTTCCGGGCTGGATGAGGGCCACACCGGCAGAATCACCCGGATCAGTGACGATAACCCTGAATTGTTGCGGTACCTGGCCGCCGAGCGGATCGACCTGGACGCCGAAGTGGAGGTGGTGGGCCGCCGGCCGTTCGGCGGTGCCCTGGTGGTCCGGATCGGTGGCGTTGGGAACAGCCGTGAGTTTGACCTCGCTGACGAAATCACCTCGGCGCTCTGGGTGCACAGCGAGCAAACGCACCAAGGTTGCCTCCTGGTGGGCAGCTGACGTGACGCACGGACCGCGCCAGGGGCTGTTGCGCGGCACCGCCCCCGCATGAGCCGCCCCGGTATGCCTGCGGCGCCGGCATGGCTGGCGGTGGCTGTGGGCGGATTGGTGGGCAGCGAGCTGCGGTACGGCCTCGGCCTCGCCTTCCCTGATGTTCCGGGCGGTGTCCCCTGGGCCACGCTCGGAATCAACGTGTGCGGCAGCTTCCTCCTGGCTGCCTTGACCACTTTCTGGCTGAACCGCCCGCATACTCCCTTCTGGCTGCGGGCAGGGCTGGGACCGGGCCTGCTGGGCTCTTTCACCACCTTCTCCGCAGTAATTTTCGCCGTGGACCGGCTGGCGCAGTCCGGCGCGCATGTGGTGTGGGCGGCGTACCTGGCCCTTTCCCTGGTGCTGGGGCTGGCCGCCGCAGGTGCAGGCTGGCAGCTCGGCAAAGTGGCGTCCCGGACCCGGAACGAGCAGCCATGACCGCCGCGCTGTTGGTGGGCTTGTTCGGGGTAGCCGGGGCCCTCCTCCGGTTCGCGGCAGACAGCTGGTTCGCCCAGCAGGCGGCCCGCCAGGCGGAAGCGGGCAATGGCGCGCGGCACTGGCCCTGGGCAACCCTGCTGGTCAACGTGGTGGGCTGTTTTGTGATCGGAGCCGCCGCGGGGGTGACCGGCGGACTGGGACTGGCCGGTGAGTGGCAGACCGCCCTGGCCACCGGCCTGGCCGGCGGCCTGACCACGTTCAGCTCGTGGACCACCGCTACGGTGCGCCTGATCAGCGAAGCCCGTTACGGGGCTGCCGCGGTGAACGTGACGGCCAACCTGGCCCTGGGCGTTGCGGCTGCCGCTGCCGGCATGGCCGTTACCGGCTAGCCGGACGCCCGGCAATCCCACCAGACCGGACTGATTTGGTGGGCTCCCGTAAAGTTGTACCTGATGATCAGCAGACGTGACGCGGCAATTGCCCTCGAAATACCCCTGGAAATGGCACAGCGCCATGGCCTGCCCAAATGGATGAGCGAAGCGGAGCTGGGAGCGATCCTGGACGCCCCTCCCCCGTGGCTGGTGCAGTCCCGCGCAAACCGCACCGGCAAGCGTCCGGTCTGGGTGCACCTGGAGTGCACCGTCTGCGGCTATGAGGAAGCGGCCCGGCCGAAAAAATGGTGGCCGGACTTCAGTTTTGTGGCCTGCGAACACCACACCAAGCAGGAGGTCCCGGAGCGGCCCGCGGGCTTCGTCAGGACCGAATTCGACGGCGTCGGAACACGCTTTGTTGGTGTGGTGGACGTCCAGGCACCGGCCTGACCCAGGGCATTTCCTTCCGCGACAAACAGGCGTATTTTACGAGGAGGGGCACGTGGTGTCCCGATTCGCCGAGGGAGCCCGCCATGCCTGACAAGTCACCACACCGGCACATGACCAAAAAGCCGGTTAAAACCATTAAACAAAAGCGCGCCGAGAAGAAAACCAGGACTCCCCTGGACGGTGCGCCGGACCCCGTGGCGCACCTTAAGAAGCGCTGAGGGTCAGCCTGGTTAACGCAGTACGGCCCGGACAAGAGTCCGGGCCGTACTGCGTTGCCTCGCGGCACAGCAAAATGTGGAGATGGGGGGAATTGAACCCCCGTCCGATGTCGTGTTGTCAGGGCTTCTCCGGGCGCAGTTTGCGTCGGACTTTCTCGGCCCCGGCCATGCTGCAAACAGCTGGCCGATCCGGGCCCAGTCATCAAAGTGTCCCGTTTACCCCGATGACGGGGGCAAACAGCAGTGGCTATCTAAATGACGCCAGCATCCGGGGCAATAGCAACCTCGGGCTGACGGACTGGTCTTACTGCTTAGGCAGCAAGAGCAAAGTCATCGCGTTTTGAATTGGCGATTATTGTTTTGCAGACAGCGTTTACGAGATAATTCTGCATCCTCGGCCCGCTTCACCTGTCGCGACTAACATCGTCGAAACCGATCATCCCCGTATTTTGTTATCAAACCGGTGGGCAAGCCCACCGGACTACCTATACTAACGCATGATCCGCCGGTTTCATTCCTAGCGGCGGCGGTTGCGCTCCCGCATCTCCCGCTGGGCCTCACGGGTGTCCTGCTGCTCGCGGAGCGTCTGGCGCTTGTCGTACTCGCGCTTGCCGCGGGCCACCCCGATCTCCACTTTGGCCCGGCCGTCCACAAAGTAGAGCTGGAGCGGGACGATTGTGTAGCCGGTTTCCCTGATCTTGTGCGAGATCTTGGTCAGTTCTTCGCGGTGCAGCAGCAGCTTCCGGCGGCGGCGGGCAGCGTGGTTGGTCCAGCTGCCCTGGTTGTACTCCGGGATGTGGATGGCTTCCATCCACAGCTCGTCGTTGTAGAAGGTGCAGAATCCGTCCACCATTGAGGCGTGGCCCTCGCGCAGGGATTTCACTTCTGTCCCCATCAGCGCGATGCCGGCCTCGTAGGTATCCAGCACGTGATAATCATGCCGGGCCTTGCGGTTGGTGGCCACCACTTTACGGCCACTTTCTTTGGGCACGGGAAAGCTCCTCAATATCAGTCTCGGTTGTTGCCCCGGCCAGCCGGCGCGGGATCATACAAGTCTACGGCAGGGCCTAAAGCAGCCGCATCGGATCCATCGCCTGGCCGTTCACCCAGGTTTCGAAGTGCGCGTGGCAGCCGGTGGAATTGCCGGTACTGCCGGAATAAGCGATCAGCTGGCCCTGCGAGACGCGCTGGCCGTTCGAGACCACGATGCTGGAGTTGTGGTAGTAAATGGTGTTCAGCGTGTTGCCCTGCATCAGGCCGTGGGAGATCTTGACCCGCCAGCCACCGCCGTCGGCCGAGTTCCAACCTGAGCTGAAGACTTCGCCGGCCGCAGCCGCGTACACCGGCGTGCCGCAGGGGGCACCGAAGTCGATGCCGGTGTGCATGTAGCCACCGGTGCCGTAGAAATCGATGCTGCCGGGCGGGGTGCTGCGGTAGCCGAAGCCGGAGGTGATGGGGACGCTGGACGCGAAGGGGTGGCGCAGGCCAAAGGCCGACGGCGACCCAACAGGCGGCACAAACGTTTCCACCGGCGGGGCGGGGCGGTTCGCTGCCGCTGCGGCGGCGGCTGCGGCGGCAGCGGCTGCCTCGGCGATCCGGCGCTGCTCGGCTTCCCACGCTTCACGCAGTTTGCGGTCGCGTTCCTCGATTTCAGCGGCCACTGCGTTCTGGCTGGCCTGGACGCTGGCCAGCTGGGACTGGATGCCGGGCTTGGCGGCCTGAAGTTCGGCGTCGAGGCGGGTGGTGTCTGCGATCAGCTGATCCACCTGGGCCTTTTTGGCTGCGGCCTCGTCCCGGAAGGCCTTTTCGCGTTCGAGGGCCGCATCGGCCTTGGCCTTGAGTTCCTTGATCTCCGCTTCCACGGCCTGCAGCCGGGCCTGGGAGTTGACGTTGGTGGCGTTCTGCTGGGTGAGCTTATCCATGGCGGCGTTCTGGCTGCGCATTGCCTGGTCCGCGAGGTCCATGGTTTCCGTCAGGCTGCTGCCGGTGTTGGAACCGAAGAATAGCGACAGGTTGGACGGCACGCCGCCCGACTTGTAGGCCTGGGTGGCGATCTGGCCGATCAGCTTTTTCGTGTCGGTGATCTTCTGCTTGTCCGACTCCATCTGCTGCGTGATCTTGGCCTTGTTCTGCTGGGCCATGTCCACGCGGGCGGAGAGCGCCTCCACTTCCTTGACGGCACCTGCCACGCGGCCCTGCGCTTCAAGGAGTGCCTGCTGGGCGCCGGGCAACTGGCCCTGGTACAGCACCAGATCGCCGGCGGCCTTGGCGATGCGCGAATCAACGAACTCCAGGGACTGCTGGACGCGTGCAGCTTCGGCCTGCAGCGCTGCCTGCTGGTCCTCGAGCTCGTCGGCCATGGCGGCAGGCCCGGAGGACGCCAGCCCGGCGGCGAGCACGACGGCGAGGAGGCCACTGATGAGGCCGGACCGGCGTGCGGCCTGGCGGCTCCGGGTGGACCGGCGGCCGTGGGGAGGTTGAGCCATGACGTTCATAAGCATTCCTTGGTTGGTTTGCACAGCCTAGACGCGCAAGTATCTGCGAAGGGTCAAGAGGGACGAAATTCCTGCCAAACAAGCACCCAGCAACAGCAGCGCCGGCGCCAGGATGAGGGTCTGTCCGGCGGAAATGAACGCCGTGTCAGGGTACTGCTGGGCCATGAAGTCGCCCAGGAAGAAACGCGCCACGGCCCACAACGTGGCTGAGGCCAGGGCGGCGCCGATGACGGCGGCGATCACCCCTTCGAGGATGAACGGCAGCTGGATCACCGTCTTGGAGGCGCCCACCAGGCGCATGATCCCCGTCTCCCGGCGCCTGCTGAACGCTGAGAGCCGGATGGTGGTGGCGATCAACAGGATGGCGCAGACGATCATCACGCCGGCGATGCTGACGGCCACCAGGGAGGCTCCGTTCATGACGGAAAACAGGCGTTCCAGCAGTTGTCGTTGGTCAATGACCGTTTCCACGCCTGCCTGGGAAGAGAAGGTCTCGCTGATGATCTGGTATTTTTCCGGGTCCTTCATGTTGATCCGGAAGGACGCCGGCAGCTGGTCCGGCGTGACGGAGTCCACGATGGGCGAGTTGGAGAACTGGTTCTTGAAGTGGTCGTACGCTTCCTCGCGGGATTCGAACGCGAAGTCGTTGATGTACTGGCCCACCGCCGGGGATTCCAGCAGGGTGTTCAGGCTGTCCTGCTGCTCCGGGGTGACCGGACCGCCTGCGCAACTGGCCGCCGTCGAGCCGTCACTGCAGAGGAAAACGGCGACCTGGACCTTGTCGTACCAGTAGCCCTTCATCTGGTTGATCTGCATCTGCAACATGCCGGCCGCGCCCACAAACGTGAGGGAGACAAAGGTGACCAGGATGACCGAGACCACCATGGAGACGTTGCGGCGCAGGCCGCTGCCGATCTCGCTGAGGATGAATGCGAGCCTCACCGCTGTGCCCCGCTTTCCCCGGGCGCCTCGTCCGGGGTTTCCCGACCACTGGCATCCTTGAGCCGGCGGGACTGGCCCACCACGGGAATCATGGACGTGTAAAGGGCCTTGGCCTCGTCGCGGATAACCACGCCGTTCTTGAGTTCCACCACCCGTTTGCGCATCTCGTTGACGATGTCGTCGTCGTGCGTGGCCATCACCACGGTGGTGCCGTTCTGGTTGATCTTGTCCAGGATGCCCATGATGCCCATGGATGTGGTGGGGTCGAGGTTTCCGGTGGGCTCATCAGCCAGCAGGATGCCGGGCCGGTTGACCACGGCGCGGGCAATGGCCACGCGCTGCTGCTCACCGCCGGAAAGCTCGTGCGGCATGCGGTGCTCTTTACCTTCCAGGCCCACGGTCTTCAAGACCTCGGGGACGGTGTCCCGGATGACGCTGCGGCTTCGGCCGATGACCTGCATGGCGAAGGCCACGTTGGCGAAGACGTTTTTCTGGGGCAGGAGGCGGAAGTCCTGGAAGACAACGCCGATGCCGCGGCGCAGGCGCGGCACCCGCCAACTGGAAATCTTGGCGACGTTCTGGCCGGCGACGTACACCGCACCGGAGGACGCCCGGTCCTCCTTGAGCACAAGGCGCAGGAAGGTGGATTTTCCGGAGCCGGATGCGCCCACGAGGAAGGCGAATTCGCCGCGGTCAATCTCAAGGTTGACGGCGTCCAGCGCAGGCCTGGCTGTCTGGTCGTAGACCTTGGTGACATTTTCGAATCGGATCATGGCCCTAAGTACCCTGCAGGCATGGCTGAGACTTGCAGCCCAGTCTGCAGCCGGTGCACGGGTTTTCGTTTGGGGGAATTAGGGCCCCGGCCCCTCGACTATACGCAGGGTTGCCGGCATCACATGCTTTTTGCCGATGGCGTGTCGGCAAGGCCGCCGCCGCGGGGTTTACTTTTCGGCGTTGCGGTTATCGGTGCGCCAGCGGATGCCGGCGTCGATGAAGTCGTCGATCTCGCCATCGAACACGGCCGAGGTGTTGCCCACTTCGTGTTCGGTGCGGAGGTCCTTGACCATTTGGTAGGGGTTCAGGACGTAGGACCGCATCTGGTCGCCCCAGGAGGCTTTGACGTCGCCGGCGAAGGCCTTCTTTTCGGCGTCTTCCTGCTCCTTTTTCAGCAGCAGCAGCCGGGACTGGAGCACGCGCATGGCGGCGGCGCGGTTCTGGAGCTGCGACTTTTCGTTCTGCATGGAGACGACCGTTCCGGTGGGAAGGTGCGTGAGGCGTACTGCCGAGTCGGTGGTGTTGACCGACTGACCGCCCGGGCCCGACGAACGGAAGACGTCAACGCGGATTTCGTTGTCCGGGATCTCGATGGAGTCCGTCTGTTCGATCAGCGGAATGACCTCGACGGCGGCGAAGGACGTCTGGCGCCGGCCCTGGTTGTCGAACGGGCTGATGCGGACCAGGCGGTGGGTTCCGGCTTCAACGCTGAGGGTGCCGAACGCGTAGGGGGCCTTAACCTCGAACGTGGCGGATTTCAGGCCGGCTTCTTCGGCGTAGGACGTGTCCATCACCGTGGTGGGGTAACCGTGGCGTTCGGCCCAGCGAAGGTACATGCGCATCAGCATCTCGGCGAAGTCCGCGGCATCCACGCCGCCGGCGCCTGCCCGGATGGAGACCACGGCTTCCCGCTCATCGTATTCGCCGGACAGCAGGGTGACCACCTCGAGGTCCTTGAGGGCTTTTCGGATGGATTCCAGCTCCGTGGCTGCTTCGCCCATGGAGTCGGCGTCGCCCTCGTCCTGGCCGAGTTCCACCAGGACCTCAAGGTCGTCGATCCGGGATTCCAGGCTGGTGAGGCGCTCCAGTTCGGACTGGCGGTGGGAGAGCCTTGAGGTGATTTTCTGGGCCGCCGCCGGGTCATCCCAAAGGTTGGGCTCGCCTGCCCGCTCGCTCAGTTCGGCGATGTCTTCCTTCAGTGCCTCAACATCGGTGACGCGTTCGATGGAGGTGTAGGTGCCGCGTAGCGCGCGGATTTCAGCGGAAAAATCAATATTGGCCATGGTTGTTTAACCCTACGCTATCCGGCAAAACCGTCCGTCACGTGCCGTGGTCACCGGGTGAGCCGGGACCGGGCGGTGGACCTGGCTTCGATGGGAATACCGCCCGGGACCAGGAAGTTCACGATGGGCGGGTGGACGGCAGCGGTCAGGACCACCACTGCCGTGGCTCCGTCCCGGGTGCCGGTCTCCCCCGCCACAGCCAGGCTGTCAAAGCGGAGAGCGGCAGGGCTGCCAGCCACGAAGTCCGTGGCCGCGCTGCGGACCCTGCCCGGGTCGAGGAGGGCTGCCGGGCTGCCCGACTGGGCTGCCACCTCGCCGAGGGTGAAGCTGTCCGCCGCGGCCAGGGCGGCGCCGTCGGCCAGGGACAGCAGGCGCTTGTGCTCCAGGTACACCGAGGTGATGCCCAGCATCACGGTGGCCACCAGCAGCGCGACGGCCAGGTAGCCCACCACCATAACGGTGATCTGTCCTTCTTCGGCGCGCGGCGTCACCGGAACCTGCCGACCATTTGGGTGGATGAGGCCTGCACCTCCGTGGCATGGAGGCCAAGCCCGTTGTTAAAGGGTATGAACGGCAGGGGAACGGTCAACCGGATGGTGTAAGTGACTGTTGAGCCGGCTGCCCGGCAGTCAGCGGAGCTGCAGCTGGTATCCACCCGGGCCTGATCCAGGCCGTGGCCGAAGTCCGCAAGGGCTAGCTGAACTGCCTGCTCGGCGGCGGCGCGGGCGTCCACCTCCGCAGGCGACGCCACAAACACCTTGGCGGCCTGGTCGGCTGCACCGGCCACGGCGAAGGAAGCGCCCTGGACCTGGCCGGCAGTGATGATGAAGTACACCAGGGGAACCAGTAACAGGACCGCCAGGAAGGTGAATTCCACCACCGCGCTCCCCCGTTCACCGTCGGTTCCTGCATCCGGGTCCGCTGGTGGGTTCAGGGCCGGGAATGCATCCGGCATCCGTAGACCTGCGCTCTTCCGCGGGTCACTGCTGGACGGCCGCATGGCCCGTAACCTCCAGCATCCCCTGGGGTCCGATCAGCCCGATGACCGGCAACGGTGCGCGCACTGTCACTTCGAGGGTGCGAAGTCCCTGTACGGTCACCTCCCCGGTGCTGACCTCCCCAGCAAAGCCGGGATTCAGTGCGGTTCCGATCAGGCTGCGGGTCCGCTCCTGCGCATCCGCTGCATTACGGTCTGCGAGGGTCCCGTAGCGGGCACCCGAAGCAGCGGCATCAACAAGGGTGTTCCGGACGTGCAGGATCAGTGTCAGCTGGATGACCGCAAGGAACAGAACAGTCAGCAGGCTCCCGACCAGGACAAAATCGACCACCGCGGACCCGCGTTCGCCTGCGTCCGCCGGCTGAAGCTCGGACGCCGGTTGGCGGAGCCGGCTCCTGGCGGGGGTGGACACGGGCTACCCACCCACCGTGTCCATGGCCTGGTTGAACATCGCTTCAAGGGCGGGACCGGCCAAGGCAAGCAGCGCGGCCACCAGGACGGCCGACATCAGCGTGATCATTACCCAGCCGGGGACGTCGCCGCGTTCCGGGTGCCCACTTCCCGGAGTTTTGCCACCGGTCCGCTGTGCAGTGGAGGGGATGGTGCGGGCACGGCGGCGGTTGGCGGGCCGGTGTTTACCGGTGGTTGGCGCCAAAAGGATAACAAGCGCCACCACGACGCGGAGTCCGATGGTCTTCATTTGACCGTCCTGTTTCTTGAGTACTTCCGGAGATGGCCGCCCGGTCCCCCGACCTTGGCTGGTTGTTGGTGGCAGTGCGGCGGGCCTTCCTAAAAACCCAGATTGATGGCGGCGAGACCGGGGAAAACTGCGAAGACGACGGTAAGCGGCAGGACGCCAAACACAAGGGGCACCATCATGGCGATCTCCTTCTTGCCGGCGGCTTCCATCAGATCGCGTTTGGCGTTGTCGCGGACGTCCTGGGCCTGCGCCCGGAGCACATCAGCCAGGGGTGTTCCGCGTTCAACCGCCACGATGATTCCGTCAACGAACCTGGCCAAAGGTGCCAGGTCCGTGCGCGCTGAAAACTCCTGCAACGCCTGGACCAAAGGTTTGCCTGACCGGGTCTCGGCAAGGATCATCGCAAACTCGCGGGCCAGCTCTCCCCGGGCAGTCCTGCAAATGCGGTCCAGGCTCCCGGTGGCGCTCTCACCGGCGCTGACCGCGAGCGCCATCAGCTCTGCGAGGCTGGGAAATTCTGCCAGCATACGGACCGCCCGCCGCCGGATTTGGACTCCCAGCCAGTAGTCCCGGCCGACGAACCCACCCACGGCGCCGGCTGCGACCAGGACGGCGGCCAGCACCGGACTGAGCCGCCCGGATGCTGACCCGGGTACCATGATGGCGAGGACTGCGATGAACCCGCAGGCTGCCCACACCAGTTGTTCCACGCGGAAGTCGAGGACCGATTTGGTGATGCCCGCCTGCGCCAGGCGGCGTGCCGCGCCACCGGCAGATGGGTTCAACCGGCCCAGGGCGGCCAGCGCGTCATGCAGTACAGGCCGAAGGATACCTGCCAGCGGGCCGAACGGAGCCGGGTGGGTATCGCCGGCGAGGAGCAACCGTGATGTGAGGTTCTGCGAGCGCAGTTGCGGTTCGATCCGCTGCGCGAGAGTGGTGGCCCGCATCAGCGGTGACCTGGCAACAACAAGCCACAGGCCAATGCCCAGCGAGAGCCCTACAACGATGCCCGCGGTGGGGATGCCGTTCATCGCAGTACCCGTTCTTCCTGGGGCAAGGCGCCGATCTTCAACATTATTGAATAGCAGGTAAGGGAGACCACCAGTCCACCCAGCAGCACGGCGGCCCCCATGGGGGTGTTGTAGGCATGGACGGCCTCGGGCCTGGTGGCGAGAAGCATCAGGACAATCCAGGGCGCGGCCACGGCCAGGCGTGCGGCATTGATGGTCCACGACTGGCGCGCTTCGAGCTCGCTGCGGGTACGAGCACTTTCGCGCAGGAATTCGGCGAGAGTCCCCAGTAACCGGCCCAGATCCGTTCCGCCCACCTCGCGGGTAAGCCGCAGCGCTTCGACGATCCGGTCGGCGACAGGGTCGGCGAGCCTGTCCTTCAGCCTGGTCAGTGATCCGTCGAACTGCCCTCCGGCCCGGTAGTCAGCCCCGAAGTCCCGGAACACCGGACGCAGCTCTTCGGGGCCCTTGGTGCCCAGCTGGATCAGGGCTTCCGGAAGGGGCAGGCCGGCGCGGATGGCGGAGCGGAGATGATCCACTACATCCGGCCAGAGCTGGCGCAGCATCATGCTCCGCTTCCGCGCCTGCCACCGCAGGATGGTGATAGGAAGCCCCAGGGCGAAAAGTCCGAAGCAAGCCGCGATGGGAACGGAACGACTGACGGCGAAAACCAGTGCGCCTACCGCCGCGCCAAGGCCCAGACACGAGCCAATCAGGCCTCCGACACTCACCCTTGCGACCCCCGAGGCGGCCAAAAGGTCGGCGAGCCGGTTGGGACGGCGGGGCCTCTTCCGTGCGGCCTGCGATTCCCAGCAGGACCACCAAACAAGGAGGAGCCCTGCACCCGCCGTCATGCCTGCCAGGGCGGCCATCATCGGGGATCCAGCAGGGCGGCTACGTCGTAGCCTGCCCGGGCAAATTTTTCGGCCTCCGGCATGGAGTTTGCCCTCGGCTGCAGTACGCCGTCCACGGTGGCGAACACCAGTGACGACTCGATGATCCCGTTCTCCACCCGGCGGCCCAGCGACAGGATTTCCGTCACTTCCCGCCTGCCGTTGGCCTGCCGACAGCAATGGACCACCAGGTCGATGCACGAGGCGACCGTTGGCACCACAAACGCACTCGAGATATTCTCGCCCGCCAGTAGGGGCAGGGTGCAGATCTTGGTGACTGCGTCATGCGCCGAGTTGGCATGGACAGTGCACATCCCCGGCAGGCCGGAATTCAGGGCAATCAGCATGTCCAGGCATTCCGCTTCCCGGACCTCTCCGACCACCAGACGGTCCGGGCGCATCCTCAGCGCCTCCTTCACCAAACGACGCAAGGGTATTTCACCGTAGCCTTCGAGGTTTGGTTGCCGGCACTGGAGCCCCACCACATCCCGCAACGGGAACTGCAGCTCGAAGATTTCCTCCACGGTGATCACGCGCTCGCGGCCGCCGATGCCAGCGGCCAGGCAGTTCAACATGGTGGTTTTTCCTGCCTGCGTGGCGCCCGAGACCAGGATGTTCAGTCCGCTGGCAACTGCTGCCCCCAGAAATCTTGCGGCCTGTGGGGTCAGCGTTCCCAGTTCCACCAGGTGTTCCAGCCGGCTGGCCTTAACCACGAATTTCCGGATGTTTACTGCCCAATGCCGGCGGGTCACATCCGGTATCACCACGTGCAGCCTCGAGCCGTCGGGCAGGGACGCGTCCACGAAGGGTGAGGACACGTCCAGGCGCCGTCCTGAGCTCTTCAGCATCCGTTCCACGAGGTCGCGGACCTGCTGGTCGGTGAGGCTCAGCGAGGTCAGTTCCGACTCCCCGTTCCGCGCCACGTAGATCTCATACGGCGTGTTGAGCCAGATTTCCTCGATGCTGGGGTCATCCAGCAGGGGTTGCAGGACGCCGAACCCTGCCACCGCGTCAAAGAGGAACCTGCGCGCAGAATCCAAGGCTCCGATGGGCGGCAGGGTACCCAGCAGTGAGCGCTCGTCGTAATCGGTGACGGCAGCCTCCACCAGTCGGCGGACCTCGACGGCTTGCCGCAACGGATCAAGCCCGCGCCTGCGGATGAGCTCGCGGACCTCGTCCTCGACTATTCCCAGAGCATCCATGCGTACCCCTGTAGAACCTGCCACCTCCGTTGGAGGCAGTGCGAATGGGTCCAGCCTAGGGACCTGAGAGTGGGGTGCCAAGGCACCCGGCAGCGAATGTGGAAAACCCCTGCTTCCGGCGGAGCCAAAAGTCGGCGGCTTTCCCGCTACGGCGCCAGCAACCTGCAGAGATCCGTGACGGTCCCCGGCCCCGTGAGGCCCCCGTCAGGGTCGACGGGCCCATCCAGCGTCCAAGCCACCTGGCCTACTGTCAGGAACACGCCGCCCGGATATCCGGTGTGCTTTGGAACCGTGATCAAGTTCCGTCCGGTGGCTTTGTAAATAAAATCAGCGGTTCCAGGGTCCCAGGCAACGCGCACCGTTCCGTTGATGGACGAGCTGAAAACCTTCAAAGCGGGCGCTGGTCCCGAAAGGGTTAGCGTGGAAGCCGCGGCGACGTTGGTAAACAGGGTGACGGGCTTGGAACCGGCAAAGTGGAGGGAGTGGGGAATCACCTTTTCAGCTCCCGTGACCTGCGCAGATATGACGAAACCGGGGCAATCGAACTGCTGAACCGAGGGATCTGTGGGAGTTGGCGGGGCGGCTGTGGCAGTACCCGTTCCCGGTCCGGCCAAAAGTCCAATGGCCATCACCAGCGGGGCTGTTCTGCGTTTCATGAGGAGTCTCCTTGGCGGTCGCAACAAGTTCCCCCCAGGGGACGGGATAAATCCCTGACAACAGCGTTCGGGCATCTTATGCCCGGGCCGCAGCACCAGCAAGATCCCTGCCGTACCGGTACTTCCCGGGCGAACACTGTTACCGCATTAAGGGCCGCAGCCCGCCTCTTCCGGTAGGCAACGAAAAATTGGGGATCCATTAACAACTCTAAAAAACCGGCTGTCAGCTGTAGCCATTGCCGGCGCTGCCCAGCACTTATATCGGTGCCGGCATCAGCCAGGCCTGGTGGAACACAGGCGGCCAAACCGGCGCTGCAACCCTGGTGAGGGTGAGCTGAAGTTCGGCTTCCCTGCCCCTGAATAGTTTATCAATTTATTGGAATTAATCGTCCATATTGGTAATGTAGCCAAAGTCCCGTCCCTTCCTCGCGGCATGATGCAGGGGCCGGGCGCCCAGGAACCAAGTCGTTCCTGCGCCGTTTTTCCTTTGGGGGGAGTAAACACCGTGGCTTTAGCGTTTGATGATGATGCTGCCACGTCGTTGGTCGGGGTTGCCAGGGATGTGGATGGGCGGCTTCGTGATGAGGGTGTGTTGCGTCGTGGCGCGGTGGAGACGGCGCTGGAGGATTTCGCCGGCGCGTACGCCGACCTGTTCAGGGAAGCTTCCTCCAGTGAGGCTGAAGATCGTGGAAAACTCGCCGCTGTACTTGACGGTCTTGCCGGACAGATCGAAGAAGCGCAGCAGAAGGCGCGGTCGGAACGCGAGCGCCAATCCCGTTTGGCAGCGTGGCAGGTGCGGGAAGCTGAACGTGAAAGCAGGCCCGAGAACTTCATCGGAGACATCGGCTCCGCAGTGGAGGGGCTCTTTGATCCGAAACCCTCTGAGACCCCCATCGCGCCACCAACCATTTCAGCGGCCTTCTCCCCCAGCCAACGCAACCGCAGCGCGGGCTCTGGGTCCTCGGACGGGAAGAGTTCGGCCGTTCCCGACCATTTACGCACCTTCGTGGCCCAAGCCAGGGCAGGTAACACAGGCATGCGGCAAGACCTCATGCAGCTTCGCAACGCTTGGTCGTCATTTACCTCTTCCTGCTCGTGGGTGCTGCTCGGATCGAACTCTTTCCCAGGGGGCTTTGAGCGGCTGTTGGGCGAAAACGAGGCTGATGCGAAGTGGATTGAACATATCGCCGATGCGTTCGCCGCGGCCGGCGGCGGATCCATTTCAAATCCCGCACTCGATGTTGCCGCTGCTGCTGTCACGCCACTAAGCAATCGGGAACTCTTAGATTTGTTCTCGACCCTGTCGGCGAAAGAACTCGCTGCCACGATTGCGGCCTCTCCTGCCCTGCGGTCTCATCTTCAGCTGATGAACCCGGGCGAAATCCACACGTGGTGGACAGGCCTGAACCCGCCAACGGGTAGCAAAACCCCGTTCTCGGAACGGCAGGACCTATTGCTGACACAGTTTCCTACGGATTTCGGAAATCTGGAAGGAGTGCCTTATACGGCCCGGAATCAGGCCAACCAAACCGCGCTCAAGGCAGCGGTCGCCGATGCGGAGACCTGGATCGCGCAAATACAGGCTTTGATCTACGACACTCCCTCGGGCTTCGGCGCGGCGTCCCCGTTGGCGGCCGGATTGGAGCAAACGCTCAACAACTTTCAAAAGCAACTCGACGGGCTGCGCAACATCCAAAAGGCGCAATTCACGCCTGAGGGGTGGGAGAAACGGCAATTGGTTTCCTTCACCGAGGACAAGCCCCCGTTGGCTGCGGTGTCGGTCGGTGATCTCGATACGGCCGGCAGTGTCACCTACGCTGTTCCGGGGATGGGCACGACCAGCAATGACATGACGGGGTGGACGAAAGCAGCCCAAAACCTGCACGACCAGCTTCCCTCGGGGAGCGCCGTGGTGTCCTGGATCGGATATGAGACACCTCCCGTGCCGGCATTGGACAACAATCTCGACGTCGGCGTTCTTGATGTGAATCGAGCAGTCGCGGGTGGGCAGAAGCTGGCGGGAGCCCTCGGCGGCCTGGCTGCAGTCCGCGGTGAGAGCGCGCCGCAGCTCAATATTGTGGCGCACTCCTACGGAACGACCACCGCTGCGGTGGCCCTCACGCAGCCTGGAATCCGGGTGGATAACTTCGTCACCCTTGGCTCCGCAGGACTACCGGACAACGTCCATACCGCCGCTGACCTCAACGTCGGACACGTATACTCCGGACATGCGCGCGACAAGATACCTGGGGAAACCGAAAGCGGAGACCAGTGGGCCTGGACCGGCCGGGAAACCAGCCGCGATCACCACGTGAACCCGATCAAACCTGAGTTCGGTTCCCACGCCTTCGGCACTGACGCTGGCGGCGACGCCGGGAGGGCCGTAACAGACCATAGCGCGCTCATTGGTGACGACGGCGAACAAGCCGGATACTTCGACAAGAGGACTGAATCCCTGAAGAACACGGTCTGGGCAATCACAGGCGAAGCGGAAAAGATGAGCCCGTATGTGCCCCTGGGTCCGACGGATCTGCAGAAAGCCTTACTGGAAGGGTTGTCCAATGCCGGCCGCTAAAAAACATATGAGGACACTCACTGCGGCCCTGGTCGGACTCGTGATGGGAATGACGGTATCCGCATGCGCTGAGAAGGAGCCAAACACCACAATGTCAGAGACTACGACACCGGAACAGACGGTCAGCGCCAGAGATGGACGGGACCGTGTGGTCGAGCTCGTCATCAACACCACCAAACAGCTCGACGTCACCGGGTGGTGGCCCCGCAACGGTGTAGCCGGGGCGCAGGAATGCGCCCTCGGAAAAGGTGTGGAGGGTGCCAACTACAGCTACGACCACTGGGCACCCCAGGGAACGGAACACATTAAAGACGCCCAACGCGTCGCCGAATACTGGGAATCCCTGGGCATGACCGTACGCACCGTAAACCCGACAACACACCCGGTGGTCTTCGCAGAGGGCGGACCCGTCCTCCGGGCTGAATTCGATACTGATGCCGCTGACCAGTCCTACAGTATCGGCGCTACCGCCCCCTGCTCGCCGGGCGACGCATGGGAGCTGAATGTTGAGGATCAGGCCGAGCGGGATCAGGGCAAGGTGCTTCCCGGGGACGAAGGAGTAATCCCGAAACCCGATCCGCGGGACACCTCCACTCCGCCGTCCAAGTAAAGCTGTGCAGAGTAAAGCTGTGCAGACGAGGGACGCGTCCACGACGCGTGAGGGCCCGTCCAGGCGCCGTCCTGAGCTTTCGAGCATCCGTTCTACGACGCCGCGGACCTGCTGGTCGCTCAGCGCGGACAGTTCCGACGCCCCGTTCCGCGCCACGTAAATCTCATACGGCGTGTTGGGCGGAGGAGTGCCAAGGTGTTCCCGCACGAATGTGGAAGACCTCCGCGCGCCGGTGTCTCCACGCGCCTTTCCGCCCGTTTCCGGCGCCGACTCTGCCCCGCAAAAGATGAGGATGCCGTGTGACTTCCGGCCCCTTGCGTCTGCCTGCATAATGGTCACATTGGAATCAACTGAAACACTGGTCACATTTAGCACATGGTGCTACGTTGGCCCAGCCAGTTGTCTCTGACATTCCCCTGCGGAATCCCGGATGTGTTGTTTGTCCGGGATCAGCAGATTCTGATGGCTCGCTTCTGGGGAGCGGCCCTATCACCGGAGTTCATATGAAGTCGCGCCCGTCGCCTGTCTCACGACCCTTTCTCAGCCTGATTGGCGCGGCCGCGCTGGCAGCGTCCCTGATAGCAGGGCCGGGCATCGCCTCGGCAGTAACGCCGCAGCCCACAGTCCCGCCCGTGTCCGGATCGGCGGTGGAAACCAGCAAGCCGGCAACCGGCACCGGCGCTCAGCAGACCACACCCGCCGCACCGGCCCCGTCGCCCTCCGCCACACCGACAGCTCCCGCCCCGGCACAGACCCTACCGGCGCCTGCGCCGGCCCCCGCAGCACCGTCACCTGAGCCAACCCTTAACGAATCCATGGCAGACGTGCTGGCGGCCGGCGGGGCCGAAATGGGTCAACGGTCAGCGCGGGTGACCGCCAGGAGTTCCTCAGCACGGTTACTCCGCTCCGAATCGCCGTCCGCAGAAGGCACGTGGATGCCCACCTTTGGCGTCCAGGGCCTGGATGTCAGCGGACACCAGCCAAGCGTGGACTGGAACCAGCAGTGGAACATGGGCGCGCGCTTCGCGTACGTCAAGGCCACCGAAGGCACGTACTACACAAATCCGTCCTACTCATCCCAGTACCAGGGTTCACGCAACGTCGGGATGATCCGCGGCGCCTACCACTTCGCCATCCCCAACAGGTCCTCCGGCGCCGAGCAGGCCCGGTACTTCGTCCGCAACGGCGGCGGCTGGTCAGCCGACGGCTCAACGCTGCCGCCTGTCCTGGACTTCGAGTTCAACCCCTACGAGGGCCGGACCATCGACGGGATCTACTACGGCAACACCTGCTACGACATGTCCGCCGCGCAGCTTGGCGCCTGGGTCAGGGACTTCGGCAACACCGTCAGGTCGCTGACAGGGCGCCTGCCCGCCATTTACACCAACACCTCATGGTGGAACCAGTGCCTCGGCAACCCGACAGGGTTCGGAGACTACCCCCTCTGGGTTGCCGCCTACCCCGGCGCCCCGACAAACAACGCCGGCGCCGTTCCCACCGGCAGCTGGAACACCTACAGCATCTGGCAGTACAGCAGCACCGGACCCCTGGCCGGCGACTCAAACGTGTGGAACGGTGACCTGGCAGGGCTGAAGGCCTTCGCGTCGAACAGCAACAACGTGGCCGCCGCGGCGCCCATCAATGCGCTGCGTGCCACGCTGCCCGCCCTCGGGGCTGCCACCAGCGACATCGTCTGCGGACTCCGGGATGGCGGCTGTTACCGCGTCTACCAGGGCGGCGCCATCATGTGGTCGCCTGACTTGGGCGCCCAACCGAGCCTCAACGGACCCATCAGGGACGCCTGGCAGCGGAACGGCTTCGAAAACGGCTCCCTGGGCTACCCCACATCAGGGGTGGTATGCGGGCTCAAGAAGGGTGGCTGCTTCCAGAACTACCAGGGCGGCTCCATCCTCTGGTCCCCTGCCACCGGCGCATCAGTCCTCGGCTTCGGCGCCATCCGGGATTACTGGGCGGCCAGGGGCTATGAGAACGGCGCCCTGGGCTACCCCACCAGCAACGCGGTGTGCGGCCTCAAAGCAGGCGGCTGCTTCCAGTTGTTCGAGGCCGGAACGGTCCTCTGGAGCCCCGCAACGGCTGCGAAGCTGGTCAAGGCCGGCCCCCTGCTGGACGCCTGGGGCCGTGCCGGCTATGAAAACGGCCTCCTGGGCTACCCTGCCGCGGAAGCCACCTGCGCAGCCTCCACCTGCCGGCAGAATTTCACGGGCGGGGTGGTGGCCTGGACCTCAACCACAGGCGCCTGGCCCATCTACCTGGGCATGGCTGACTCATGGAAGGCGGCACTGACCCGGGGCGAACCGATCGGCTACCCCATCGGCGGGGAAGTCTGCGGCATCCGGGCCGGCGGCTGCTACCAACTGTTCCAGAAGGGAACCCTCCTGTTCTCACCTGCCACCGGGGCATTCCCGGTCACCGGCAAACTGCTCTCCTACTGGCAGAGCACCGGTTTTGAAAACGGGAGCCTGGGCTACCC
Source organism: Pseudarthrobacter sp. MEB009 (assembly GCF_030208875.1). Lineage (NCBI taxonomy): Bacteria > Bacillati > Actinomycetota > Actinomycetes > Micrococcales > Micrococcaceae > Pseudarthrobacter > Pseudarthrobacter sp. MEB009. Next base: position 399,521 of record NZ_JARVTC010000007.1, on the reverse strand, counting down.
CACCGGCACTGCAACCTGCTCCGATGCGCAGACCCAGTGCCGGCAGCCGTTTGAAAAAGGCGTCGCCGCCTACTCCCGTGCCACTCCCCCTGCGACCGTTCCAGCCGGACCCATGGCTGCAGGATGGGCAACATCCGGCTGGGGCACCGGTACGCTGGGGTTCCCAACCTCAGGCCAGTACTGCGGACTCAAGGACGCAGGCTGCTTCCAGATGTTTGAGAAGGGAGCCCTGATGTACTCACCGAAGACCGGCGCCCAGCCCAGCATCAACGGCCCCATCCGCGACTTCTGGCAGAAGGCCGGATTCGAGAACAGCACCCTCGGCTACCCGGCATCCGGCGTTGTTTGTGGACTGGCGGGCGGCGGTTGCTTCCAGAACTACTCGGCCGGAACCGTCATGTGGTCCAAGGCCAGCGGCGCCAACGCCGTCATGTTTGGCCCCGTCCGGGACGCCTGGGCCGGTTCCGGCTTCGAAGGTGGAAAACTTGGCTACCCGGTCAGCGGGCAAATCTGCGGCCTGCAGAAAAACGGCTGTTTCCAGAACTTCACCAAGGGAACCGTCATGTACTCGCCCTCAACCGGGGCGCACGCCCTGACCTCGGCCCCCATCCGGGCCAGGTGGGCCACCTCCGGGTATGAGACCGGGTCCCTGGGCTACCCCACCAGCGGAACGACCTGCGGCCTGCGCAGCGGAGGGTGTTTCCAGAACTTCGAAAAGGGAACCATCATGTGGTCGCCCACCAGCGGCGCCCATCCCCTCACGCCAGGCCCCATCCAGCAAGCCTGGGCAACCCAGGGGTTCGAGGCGGGCCGGCTCGGCTTCCCCACGTCAAGCCAGACGTGCACGCCCGGCAACGGTTCCTGCAGCCAGAACTTCCAGAACGGCCGGGTCAACTGGACCGCTTCACGCGGTGTCTGGACCACAGTGTCCTAGCACGCGGCACCAGCAGAAGGAGGGCCCGGACACGGTAACGCACCGTCGCCGGGCCCTCTTGTGTTGTTGACGCAATTAACGAAAATGCTCCCCGAACGCCGGACGGAATATCCGTCGGCATCCGGGGAGCGGTCCGCCGGCTCTGCAGTGCGCGGCGCCCTTAACGTCCGTGCTCGAGCAGGTTGATCAGGTACGCACCGTAGCCGCTCTTAACAAGGGGCTCAGCCAACTTGCGGAGTTCCTCATCTGACAGGAAGCCCAGCCGCCATGCGATTTCTTCGGGTGCGCCAATCTTCAATCCCTGGCGGTTCTCCGTGGTTCGGACAAAGTTGGACGCATCGTTGAGGTCGCTGAACGTTCCGGTGTCCAGCCATGCGGTGCCCCGGGGCAGGATTTCAACCTGCAGCTTGCCCCGGTCCAGGTAGGTGCGGTTTACATCGGTAATCTCGAGCTCGCCCCGGGCCGAAGGCTTGAGGTCCCTGGCAATTTCCACCACGTCATTGTCGTAGAAATACAAGCCGGGTACCGCGTAGTGGCTTTTGGGCTTTTCGGGTTTTTCTTCGAGGGAAATAGCCTTCCCCGCGGAGTCAAATTCCACCACGCCATAAGCCTTCGGGTCCGCCACCCAATACCCAAAGACGGCCCCGCCGTCGATATTTTCGAACCGGCGCAGCTGGGTGCCCATTCCCGGGCCGTAGAAGATGTTGTCGCCGAGGACCAGGGCGACGCTGTCATCCCCGATGTGCTCTGCGCCAAGGACAAACGCCTGCGCCAAACCATCCGGGGACGGCTGCTCTTTGTACGTGATGGAGACGCCGAAACGGGAGCCATCCCCCAGCAGCCGCTGGAACTGCTCGCTGTCGTGGGGCGTGGTGATAATGAGGATGTCACGGATGCCGGCGAGTATCAGGGTGGAAAGCGGATAATAGATCATTGGCTTGTCGTAAACCGGGACCAACTGCTTGCTGATTCCCAATGTGATCGGGTGAAGCCTGGAGCCGGTACCGCCGGCAAGTATTATTCCGCGCATGCCACCATCTTTCCTCCCACTAAGTGCGTCGGCAAATCCGGTATCGTTGGGGACTATGTCGCGACTCCTCGTAACCGGCGGTGCCGGGTTCATTGGTTCAAATTTTGTCCACTACGTGCTGGAGCACACTGACCACACCGTGACGGTGCTGGATAAGCTCACCTACGCGGGCAACCTGGAGTCCCTCAAGGGCCTCCCTGCAGACCGTTTCAGTTTTGTGCAGGGGGATATCGCCGATTCCGGCCTGGTGGACGGCCTCGTCGCCGAGACCGATGTTGTGGTTCATTACGCGGCCGAATCACACAATGACAACTCCCTCCACGATCCGCGCCCCTTCCTGGACACCAACATCATCGGCACCTACGTGCTGATCGAAGCGGCCCGCAAGCACAACCGGCGCTTCCACCACATTTCCACGGATGAGGTTTACGGCGACCTGGAGCTGGATGACCCGGAGCGGTTCACCGAGCAGACCCCGTACAACCCGTCGAGCCCGTACTCGTCCACCAAGGCGGGCTCCGACCTGCTGGTCCGCGCCTGGGTCCGGTCCTTCGGGCTGCAGGCCACCATCAGCAACTGCTCCAACAACTACGGCCCGTACCAGCACGTGGAGAAGTTCATTCCGCGCCAGATCACCAACGTGATCGACGGAATCCGCCCGAAGCTGTACGGCAAAGGCGAAAACGTCCGCGACTGGATCCACGCCAATGACCACTCCTCCGCGGTGCTGGCCATCATCGACAAGGGCACCATCGGTGAGACGTACCTGATCGGCGCCGACGGCGAAAAGAACAACAAAGAGGTTGTGGAGCTGATCCTCAAGCACATGGGCCAGTCCCCGGACGCTTACGACCACGTGGTGGACCGGCCGGGCCATGACCTGCGCTACGCCATTGACTCCACCAGGCTCCGTGACGAGCTCGGCTGGGAACCCCAGTTCTCCAACTTTGACCTCGGCATCGAGGACACCATCGCCTGGTACCGCGACAACCAGGACTGGTGGCGCCCGCAGAAGGCCGCCACGGAAGCCAAGTACAAAGAGCAGGGCCAGTAGCCCATGGCCATCGAGTTCGGCAAAAAGCTGACGGCCACGGAAACACCCATTCCGGGCGTTGTCCTTTACGATCTGCCCGTCCACGGCGACAACCGCGGCTGGTTCAAGGAAAACTGGCAGCGGGAAAAGATGGTGGCTTTGGGCCTGCCGGATTTCCAGCCTGTCCAGAACAACATTTCCTTCAACGAGAAGGCGGGCACCACCCGCGGCATCCACGCGGAGCCGTGGGACAAATTCATCTCCGTGGCCACCGGCCGGATTTTCGGCGCGTGGGTTGACCTGCGCGAAGGCCCGTCGTTCGGCGCCGTCTTCACCGCCGAAATGGACGCCAGCCAGGCGATCTTCATTCCCCGCGGTGTGGGCAACGCGTTCCAGACCCTCGAGGACAACACCGCGTACACGTACCTGGTCAACGACCACTGGTCAGCGGACGCGCAGGGCCAGTACACGTTCCTCAACCTTGCGGATGAGGTTTCAGCGATCCAGTGGCCCATTTCCCTGGCGCAGGCGGAGCTGTCCGACAAGGACAAGGCGCACCCGCGCCTGGCTGACGTGATCCCCATGCCCGCGAAAAAGACCCTGGTGGTGGGTGCCGACGGCCAGTTGGGCAAGGCCCTCCGCGGGTTGTACGACGGCGACCCTTCCGTTGAGTTCGCCGGCCGCGCCGGGTTCGACCTCGGCAGCGACGAAGCCTTCGCCGGCCGGAACTGGAAGAACTACTCCACGATCATCAACGCGGCCGCCTACACCGCCGTGGACACCGCGGAGACCCCCGAAGGCCGCGAGGCCGCCTGGGCCGTCAACGTCGCCGCCGTATCGCGTTTGGCGCGGACCGCCGTCGAACATGACCTCACGCTGGTGCACGTCTCCTCCGATTACGTGTTCGACGGCGGCCTGGCAGTCCACCACGAAACGGAACCGCTGACGCCGCTCGGCGTCTACGGCCAAACGAAAGCCGCCGGCGACGCGATCGTCAGCGTGGTTCCGCGCCACTACATCGTGCGGACCAGTTGGGTGATCGGCGAAGGCAACAACTTCGTCCGGACCATGGCCTCGCTGGCTGACCGCGGCATTGAACCGTCGGTGGTCAACGACCAGGTGGGACGCCTCAGCTTCACCAGCGACATCGCGGCCGGCATCAGGCATCTGCTGACGTCAGGTGCAGCGTACGGGACCTACAACCTCAGCAACGACGGCGAGCCGCAGTCGTGGGCTGACATTGCAGCGGACGTTTACGAGCTGTCCGGCAAACCGCGCGGGTCGGTGACCGGGGTGAGTACCGAGGAGTACTTCAAGGGGAAGTCCGCAGCCCCCCGCCCACTGAACAGCGCGCTGGACCTGGCCAAGATCAAGGCTTCCGGGCTGGAGCTTCCGCTCGTTTCAACGCGCCTCAAGAGCTATGTCGAGAATGTGGACCGCGCGAAGTGACACGGTCCGACACGCTGGTCATCATGCCGGCATGGAACGAATCAGAATCCGTTGGAAAAACCATCACGGAGGTCTTTGAATTCGGGCCTTCCTGCGACGTGCTGGTGGTGGACGACGGGTCGCGGGACAACACCGCGGACGTGGCCCGGGCCGCCGGGGCCATCGTGCTGCAGCTGCCGTTCAACATGGGGGTGGGCGGCGCCATGCGGACGGGCTTCAAATACGCCAAGGCCCACGGGTACAGCCAGGTGATCCAGGTGGACGCAGACGGACAGCACGATCCCAGGGACATCAAAGCCGTCCTGGACGGCCTCGAACACGCGGACATTGCCATCGGCGCCAGATTCGCGGACAAAGGCAACTACGAGGTCCGCGGCCCCCGCAAGTGGGCCATGAACGTCCTGGCCTGGACCATCTCCCGGTTGGCCGGAACAAAACTCACCGACGTCACCTCAGGATTCCGGGCGGCCAACTCCAAGGCCATCCGCCAGTACGTGGATCACTACCCTGCCGAGTACCTCGGGGACACCATCGATTCCCTGGTCGTCGCCATCCGCTCAGGCTGTACAGTCCAGCAGGTCGGGGTGTCCATGCGGGAGCGGCAGGGTGGCACGCCGAGCCACAACCCTGTCAAGGCAGCGATGTACCTTGGACGCTCCGGATTGGCGCTCCTGTTCGCGCTGACCCGGAAAAAAACCGAGCCGTCTACCAACTAGGAAATCCAACATGTCGCTCCTGATGGGCTCCATTGTCGTCCTGGCAATACTCTTTTTTGTTTTCGAAATGCTCCGCCGCCAGAAACTACGGGAAAAGTACGCCATCCTCTGGATTGTGGTGGGCATCGGCACCCTCCTGCTTTCGGCCTTCCCCTCCCTGCTGGAAAAAGCCAGCGGGCTGCTGGGCATCCAGGTCCCGGCTAACCTGCTGTTCATCATGACGCTTGTGCTGCTGGTGGGCGTCTGCCTCCACCTGTCCCGGGAACAGTCCCAGGCCGAGGACGAGGTCAGGATCCTGTGCGAGGAAGTGGCAATCCTCAAATCCGAGCTGAAAGTCCTGCAGCACCGTTTCGAGTCCGGTACCCGGAACGCCGGTGCAGCGGACCCGGAGGGCTGACGATCCCGTTAACGCGATCGGGTCCCCAACAGTGTTCTGTTGGGGACCCGACGGCGTTAAGCCCACTCCGTTACGGGGCTGACTAACGCACGATGTGCTTCGCCAGCCTGGGCAGCGAGTCGAACTTGCCTTTGCCGACGGACTTCAGGATCAACGACGCGGCGTTGAGCCTGGACGTCGTATGGAAGTTCGCGGCCCTCGCGGCGCCCTTCCAACCCATGGCCGCGAAACGTTCCGCCTGCTGCTGGAAGAAGCGTCGTTCCTCATCAAAACGGCGGCCGTCAAGCGCGCGAACCGACGAGTCAGACGCCGAGTGCCGGCGGTAAAGGAACGCCAGGACCGGGTCAACAATCATCGAACCATGCTCGGCGGCGATGTCCAGCAGGAGGGCAAGATCCTGGACCACATCCAGGCCCTCGGTGAAGCCGATGCGCTTCACAGTCTCCGAGCGCCAGGCAAGGGACGGGAAGTAAGCCCAGTCGGCACGCACCAGGCTGGTGGCCATCACTTCGCCCTTCAGTTCGATCCGCTCGCTGGTCTTGGGAGCGTAGATCTTTTTCACCGCATCCACGAGCGGCGTGCAGGCGATTCCCTGCTCGTCGATCACCTGGACACCCGGCTGGATCACGTCCGCCTTCGGGTATTCCGCGAACGCGCTCGTCACGAGGTCAAGGTAGTTGGGCAGCATAACGTCGTCTGCGCCCATGATGACAACATACGGTGCCTCGACGAGGGTCAGGGCCTTACGGTAATTTCCGTTGGCACCCAGGTTCTGCTCGTTCTTGAGGTACGTGACCCGGGGATCCGTGATCGTGGAAAACCAGCGCTCAGGCTCGGGATCCGGGTAGCCGTCGTCGATAACCACGAGCCGCCAGTCCTGGTTTTCCTGATTCATCACGCTGCGGGCTGCGAGCTTCATTTGATGGACATCGCCGTAGTACGGCAACATTACGTCAACGGTCATGGACCTGAGGTTCCTTCCGTGGATTCCGCGCGAAGAGCTCGCCGGCAGTGTTCCACCAATTATAGTTGACCGGCACCGCGTCCCTCCCTGCAGGCCCGGCTTGCTAGACTGCTGGGGACCCTGCCCGCCCCGCTGGCACCGCCCGGAGGCCCGAGGAGAAAAAACTTATGGAGCCCGCAACTGCCCCTTCGCCGCGCATCAGCGTGTGCATGGCGGCATACAATGGCGCCCGCCACATCGAAGAACAAATCGCTTCGATCCTGCCGGAAATCGGACCCCACGACGAACTGGTGGTGGTCAACGACTGCTCCACCGACGCGACGTCCGACCTGGTCGCAGGCATGAACGACCCCCGGATCCGGCTGATCAACGCCGACCGCAACGTGGGCTACGTCCGTACTTTCGAACGGGCCCTGGGTGAAGCCCGCGGCGAATACGTGTTCCTTTCGGACCAGGATGATGTCTGGCTGCCGGGCCGGGTGGAACGGATGATCTCCGCCCTTGACGGCCGGAACATGGTGGTCAGCAACTGCCGGCACGTTGAGGGGCCCTCAGGGCGCTTCCACGACATCCGCCTGAAAGCGGCCGATTCGGACCACACCGTCCGGAACCTTGCGGGCATCGTGGTGGGGTACCGGCTGCACTGGGGCTGTGCCATGGCATTCCGGCGTGTACTCCTGGCCCAGATCCTGCCGTTTCCCGCCTATATGGACGAATCCCACGACCAGTGGATAGCAACTGTGGGCAACGTCAACCGTTCGATCGTTTACCTGGAAGAAGACACCATCCTGCATCGGCTCCACGGCGAGAACCTGACCCCCAGCGGCATCCGCTCGGCCTCAAAGATCCTGCGCGCGAGGCTGGCATTTGTCCGCAATCTTGCCACGGCGCTCCGGCGCTTCCACCAGGTGGGGGCCGTCTGATGGGCGCGGAAGAACCGGCAGTGACCAGCCGTGCCCGCAACGTGTGCGGTGTGGTTTCGGCATTCAACCCCGGCCCCGAGAACGTGGCAAACATCGAATGGCTCCTGCAGTATGTGGAGCACGTGGTGGTGGTTGACGACGGATCGCCGGCGGATGTCACCGAATCGCTGCGGGCCATGGAAGACGCCGGCGCTGTGGTGGTCCGCCTTGGCACCAATTCCGGCATTGCCCGGGCCCTCAACCTGGGCGTCAACGAAGCAATCAGCCGCTGGGACCCGGAATGGGTGGTCACCATGGACCAGGATTCCCGCTTCACCGGCGACTACGTAGCTTCGGCCCTGGCAACGGCTGCCTCCTCCTCCGAACCGGCCACCGTGGGCATGGTCTGCGCCGAGTCGCACAACAACATCCCGTTGCCGTCCTGGGGAAGCCCGGAGGAACCGCAGATCTTTGACCCCATGACCAGCGGCAGCCTGGTCCGCACCAGTACCTTCAGCGCTGTGGGGTCCTTTGATGAGGGATTCTTCATTGATTGCGTGGATTCGGAATTCAATGCCCGGCTCCGCGAAAAGGGGCTCCGTGCCCTTGCCGGGCGGGGCTGCAACCTTGAGCACAGCCTGGGCAATGCGCGTCCCATGACGATCCTCGGGTGGCATGCCCACGTCGGCGCGAAAAAGCTTTTTGTGTACTACCACGCACCTTTCCGGGTCTACTACATCACCAGGAACTCCCTGGTCCTCGCCCGCCGGTACGCTTTCAAGCAGCCCAAATGGGTGCTGCGCCGGATTTACATGGAGATCCAAAGCCATGTGGTCCGGTTTGGTTTTGGTCCCAACCGGCGCAAGCACCTTGTGGCCGCCCTGGCCGGCGTCCGTGACGCCCAGCGCCTGAAGATGGGAAAGATCGACGACGCCCTGGCCGCCCGCCTGCGCTGAGCAGGAATTCCATCATGCAGCGCCGGCGCCCCACTGCGCGGCCGAAATCGAAGGACCACCCATGACCGATCACTCAGGAACCATCTTCGTCCTGTACCACAAAGGACTAAGGACCGGCGGCCCGGAAGCACTGCATCAGCTTGTCGACATGCTGCGCGAACTGGGCCGCGACGCCTACCTCGTTCCGCACCCGCACACGGTGCACAACGACAGGGTTGAGCAGTACAACATCTACAACGCGCCGGAGGCCCCGGCGATCATTGACGCCCCCGGAAACGTGGTGGTGTATCCGGAAACCTACGTCTACGAGATGTCAGGCGTAAAACTGGCCCGCCGCATGTGCTGGTGGTTGAGCATCGATAACTCCCTCACGTTTATGGCGGAGCGGATGTGGCACCGAAGTGATGCCGGCCCCTTTGAGAAGGCCAAAGAAGCTGCCGTCCCCTTCGCCCGGATGTGGAAAAACAAGGTGGCCCCCGCGTTCCTCCGCAACGACCGCGACGTGGTCCACCTCGTCCAGTCCTCTTACGCGTGGGCCTTCGTGGCGACACGCTTTGATGTTGTGCCGTCCCTGATCTCCGACTACACACCCAACAGCGAATTCCAGGCCCATCCGGAAACCAGCCGCAACGTGAACCTGGTGACGTACAACCCGGCCAAGGGCGGCCACATCATCGAGGCCGTGAAGAAACTGTGCCCGCCCTCGATCGAATGGCAGCCGATCGTTGGCATGACCCGGGCAGAAGTGGTGGGCACCCTGCAGGGCTGCGGGGTCTACCTTGACCTGGGCCACCATCCCGGAAAAGACCGGATGCCCCGCGAGGCGGCATTGTCCGGCGCGCTCAGCATCGTGGCCCGCCGGGGCTCCGGAGCTTTTTACGCCGACGTCCCCGTCCCCTGGGAACACAAAATCACGCCGGGCAAGGACGAGGTATCGGCTGCCGCAGCCATGCTCCCGCAGCTCATTGGCAACTTTGACGCCGAGGTTGCCAAACAGGACCGCTACCGCGCCGCCATCCTGAACGAAAAGTCCAGGTTCAGGAGCGAAGTGGAAGACGTCTTTGTAAAAGGCCAGCTCGGCAAGGACGCTTATGACTATATGTAAGGCCGCTGCCGGCACCGGGGAGACGGCAGCATGATCAAAAGGATCGCAGCGTTCGCCGGGCTGCCGCTTCTGGCGTCCCTGTCCTCCTTCATCCTGCTGCCCATCATCGCCAACGTTGGCGGCGCTCCTGCCTGGAACTCACTCGCTGTGGGACAGGCCGTCGGTGCCATCGCTGCCATCCTCATCGGGCTCGGCTGGCCCCTGACCGGCCCGGCCGCGGTCGCCGCGTCCGGTGATGAGACCGTGCGGCGGCGCTTTTACGCCGTCAGCTTCGTCACCCGCTCGTTCATGTTTGTCTGTGCCGTGCCGCTGATGGCGCTCACACTGGCCTTCACCACAGGCGCCAGCCAGTTCTGGCTTGCCTTCCTGATGGCCTGCGCCCAGGCCGCTGCCGGGTTGACCCCGGCCTGGTACTGCATCGCGACCGGACATGCCGGGCGCATTGCCAAATACGACGTCCTCCCCCGGATGGTGGCAACACTGGGCGTCATTCCCCTGCTGTTTGCAACGGGTGAGATCTCCTTCTACCCGCTTGCCCTGATAGTGCTGGGGCTGGCGGGAACCCTCTGGTTCAACAAGGACCACTCGAACCGAAGTGATTTCAACGGACTCGGCCTTACCGCCATCCTGAAGGAAATCTGGGCGCTCCGTGCGGGTGCCGGCATCACCGCTGCGGCCGGGGCCTACGCGTCCACACCTGTGCTTGTGGTGCAGTTTGCCGCGTCAACGGCCGGACTCGCATCCTTCGTAACGGCCGAAAAGTTCTACCGGATCGGGCTCCTCGCCACGGCTGCCCTGGGTAACAGCCTTCAGGGCTGGGTCAGCGAACACGGCGGCGACCATACCCGCAGACGGGTGTTTTCACTCCGGGCCCTCACCGGCCTCGGCCTTGCAGGCTGGGCGCTCCTGGCGCTCCTGGGGCCGTGGGTCAGCTTCATGCTGTTCCCGAAGGTGCCTGCCGATTTCTGGACCTGCTTCTGGTTTGGCCTGTCATTCTTCCTGGTTTGCGTCACAACCTCCACCGGGGCGCACTGGCTTGTACCGGCCAAGAAGATGCGCGTTGTGTTCTACAGCACCATTGTTGGGGCAGTGCTGGGTCTGCCGGCCATGATTATCCTGTCGGGCCTGATGGGCGGCCAAGGCGGCGCCCTCGGCCTGGTGATCGGCGAAGTGGCAGTTACCGTCATCCAACTGCTGGCCATCCTGCGCCTGGTCAGGGGCGAGGCCCCGACCCGCGAAGTTGACGGGGCCGCATTGTGAGCTGGCTTGGCGCCGTACCTGCGATAGCCGTGGCAGTGCTGCTCCTGTATATACCGGGCGCTTTGATCGGTGCGTGCCTGAAGTTCCGCGCCGGAGCCATCCTTGGCCTGGCGCCCCTGCTGTCCACTGCGTCCGCCGGCCTGGCAGGGGTACTCGGCGGGGCCATTGGCGTGCCGTGGAGCATCCTGCCTTACCTTTTGGTCAGTGCCCTGCTGGCCGCAGCAGCGTTGGCAGTAACGCGCGGAGTCAGGTGGCGTCTTACAGGGGCGCCGCCCCTCCGCCAATGGCTGCCCTTCGCGGCGTTGGCTTTGGCGACAATCCCAACAGCCATCAGGTTTGCGCAGCTGGTGGGCTCGCCGGCAGACCCTTCGCAGGTGTTCGACAATGTCTTCCACCTGAACGCCATCCGGTTCATCCTGGATACCGGCAACGCGTCCTCGCTCAATCTCGCTGCGTTGCAGGGGGTATCGGGCCTGGACGCCGTCTATCCCGCGGCATGGCACTCCTTCGCCGCGCTCCTGGTCCAGGTGGCCGCCGTCGACATCCCCACGGCGCAGAACGCCCTGAACCTGGTTATCGCCGCTGTCCTCTGGCCCGCGTCCTGCCTGTTCCTGGTGGCCAAAACCATCTCGCGCCGGCCCGCAGCCCTGGTGGTCACAGGGATCATTGCAGCGGCCCAGGTTGCCTTCCCGTATCTCATGATCGTTTGGGGTCCGTTGTTCCCCTACGCGTTGGCCGTCAGCATGATGCCGGCGCTGATCACCTGCCTCGCGGCCGTTGTCCGGCTCGGGCGGACCCGCACGGACCCCCTGCGCAGCTGGATTTTTGCCTTGATACTCGGGCTGGGCGGCCTTGCCTTCGCCCACACGAGCTCGGTCAACACCACCATAGCGATGGGCCTGCCCCTGGCTGGACTGCTCTGGTGGCGCATCGCGAGGCGCTCCGGCCTCCGGGCCGGCGCGCTCCGGTCCGTCCTGTTCAGTGCCGCCAGCCTGGCCGTGCTCCTGGTTGCGGCCCTGCTGTGGTTCAAGCTGCGTCCAGCCCCGTACGACAGTTGGGGCCCGGCAGTTAAGCCGGGCGCCGCCGTCGGTGAAATCCTCACGGTCAGCACCATGCAATCCACGATCCCGGCCGTTATTGTCGCCGCCCTCTCAGTGGCCGGATTGCTCACCGTTTTCCGGCAACGGAAGCACCGCTGGATGGCATTCTCATACGCTGTCCTGGGCGGCCTTTACGTTGTGGCCGCGTCGTTCCCCAAGGGTGCCGTCCGGGACGCACTGATAGGCACCTGGTACGGCGACACCTACAGGCTCGCAGCGCTCCTGCCGCTGTTCGCCACACCCCTTGCCGTGCTCGGTGCATTGGCTCTCTGGGACTGGTGGCAGTCGTCAGCCATGGCGGCCAGGCTGCAGGGGACACTTGAAGGCCGGGCACAACTCCGCGGCCGCGGTCCCGCCCTCGTCGCCGCGGCGGCAACCATCGTCCTGCTGGCCCTGGCCAGTACCGCCGGGCCGCTCACACACTACATCCGCGGCGCATCAGGGGTGTACAAGTTGAGTGCCGATTCCGACTTGTTGACCCCGGCTGAACTGGCCCTGTTGAAACGCCTGCCGGACCACGTTCCAGCTGACGCCGTGATTGCCGACAATCCCTGGAACGGCAGCTCACTCGCCTACGCGTACACGGGACGGCGAGTGCTGACCGCGCACCTGTTTGCAGAAGCCGGTCCGGACGCAAAGCTGATCAACGAAAGCCTCAAGGACGGGCCCGACGTGAGCGGGCTGTGTCCCGCCCTTCGCAACCAGAACGTCCAGTACGTCCTGGATTTCGGTTCCGACTACCTCATCGATTTGCCTGGCTCCGAGACCTATCCGGGTGTCACGGATATTGGCCAGGCCAGGGGGCTTACCCTCGTTGATTCAGAAGGCGACGCAGCGCGGCTGTACCGGATCTCGGGTTGCGGGTGAGGATGTCCGGGCGTCCCGCGGGAGGCGGCCTGCCCGTCGCCGCCGGGTGTGGGCATTAGGCTTGACACGTGATTCACCTTTCCAACCGCAATAAAATACGCACTTCAGGACTGCTGGTGGGCCTCCTGTCGTTGGCTGCCTGTTCAACCACTCCCCCGGGTACCATCCAGGGTGCTTTGACCGGAATCGGCAGCAATGCCGCCCAGGGGTCAGTCAGTGCCTGGGGCCTGGCCTGGGGCGAAGCCGTCAAGGGCGCCTCGGTAAGCTACTCCCCGGACGGCACAGCCCCCGGCCTCAAGGCTTTCCAGGACGGGCAGGCCCATTTTGCTGTTGGCTCATCCCCGCTTCCGGACGATGTGGCCGCGTCCGTGCGCGGGATGTGCACGGCCGACGGTGCCGTCTCCTTCGCTGCAGGAGTCCTGCCGGTGGGTGTAGCCATCAAGATCAAGGACGTCAGTGACGTGGTGCTGGATGCGCCGGTCCTTGCCGGCATCCTTGAAGGCCGGATCACACGCTGGAACGACCCGCGCCTGCTCGAGTTGAACCCCGAAACAGACCTGCCGGATCTCGGGATCACGGTGCTGGTCCCGGAAGGTCCATCGGACACTGTCCGACCGGTCAACGACTATCTCGGCCGGGATGCCGGCGTGGATTGGACGCCTGCCACCCCTGATTCCTTGCCGTCAACGGTCCTGGGACAGGTATCCTCACCGCCGCTGGACCTTGCGAACAAGCTCGACGACACTGACGGCGGGCTGTCGATCCTGGACGGCAGCATCATCGGCAACAGATTTACTGCCGCGCAACTGGTCTTCGACGGCAAGCCCCGGCGGCTGCAGGCCACTTCGGTTGTCGACGCCGTCAGCACAGGCACAGTCCAGTCCTCGGCAAGGTCCGTGGTGCAGGGCCTCGACGGCCGATCCGGCTACGCGCTCGCGACAGTCATTTATGTCTACGTCTGCCGGCAGTACGAGGAACCCGAGCTGGGCAGGCTGACCCAGTCGATGGCTGAAAGCGTCCTGAGTGAAGAGGCGCAGAAGAACGCCAATGCGTTCGCGTTCGTGATGTCTCCGGGTAAAAAAGCCATTGCCGACGCCCGCAGGCTCATCAGCACCGTTGGAGGCGGACAATGACCATCCTTACGAAAAACACCGGACGCCGCAGCCTTCCCCGGCCGCTGCCGACGTTCGCTCTCCTCACCGCCATCTTCTCCCTCCTGTTCGGTCTGTGGTCCTTGGCTACCCCGCTGATGGGTGCTCCCGATGAACCGGCACACACCATCAAGGCCGCTGCCGTGGTCCGGGGCCAGGTCCTGGTCGAGGAAGGCACTTCGTTCGGCCATGGTGTCCATGTCCGGGTTCCCAATTACATCGCCAGCCTGCACGCGCAAAGCTGCTACAAGTTCAACCGCACCCAAGCGGCTGACTGCACGGCCCCCATCTATTCGGACGATACGTTCACCAACATCGGGGTGACGTCCGCGGGGTCCTACAACCCCATGTACTACTGGGTGGTTGGCCTGCCCACTTTGTTCATGTCCGGCGCGCCGGCCCTCTACGCAATGCGCCTGGTCAGCGCGCTGCTGTGTGCGGTGTTCTTTGCCGCCGGCTTCACAGCCCTTACTGAACTGAGGCGCCCAAAATTCCCGGTGCTGATTGCTGCACTGAGTGTCACGCCAATGGTCCTGTTCCTGGGCGGTGGCATCAATCCGAACTCCCTGGAAATCGCTGCGACCATGGCCGCTTTCGCGGGATTCGTTGTGGTGCTGGACAACTGGCGCAATACCAAAAGGGTGATTCCGGCCCTGGCGACGGTTGCTGCGGCAACGGTGGTCCTTGCCAACGCCCGGCAAATATCACTGATCTGGCTGCTCTGCGCCCTGGTAGTCGGTGTCTGTTCATTCCGCTTCCGCCGCACGATTGCCGTCTTCAGTGACAAGCGCGTCCTGATAGCCGCAGGGCTGGCAGTCCCCGGCGCCGTGCTGGGCCTGGTGTGGATGTACCTGGCATCCAACGGGCCCGCAAACGTGGGCGTGGCGCCGGAAGGCATTGCAAGCCCGCATCCCGATGCACCGCTGTACCGCGGATTCATCATCATGCTTGACCGCACCTACGACTTCTTCCCGCAGTACATCGGCACCATGGGCTGGCTCGACACACCGGCGCCGGAACTGGTCCAGCTTGTCTGGGGCGGGTTGATGGTGGCAGCACTGATTGTCCCCTTCTGCGTCCGGCCGCTTCGGCACTGGACCGGTTACTGGGTGGCCCTGGCCATGCTGTACCTGGTGCCGGCGCTGCTGCAGACCGCCCTGTGGCGGGGGATGGGATTCATCTGGCAGGGCCGGTACACCCTGCCCCTCGTTATGGTCCTGTTCATCAGCGTGGGACTCGGATTACGCAAACTCCGCTTCCCCGCCAGCCCGGCTGCCGTCAGGGTCTCACGGGTCGTTTTCTGGGTAATGGTTTTCTGCCACACCCTGACCTTCGTCTACGTGCTGCGGCGCTACGTTGTTGGTATCAGCGAAATAGCCAACTGGCAGACCCTCTTCTCGTCCCCCCACTGGCAGCCGCCACTTGGTTGGTTTGTCCTCAGCGTCGCCTATCTGTTGGTCACCGCGGCAGGAGGCCTGATTCTCTTGCGGTACCTGCATGGCGGACAGCAGCGTCCCGTGTGGCGTCCCGAGGGCAAGAGCCCGGTCCGGACCGGGAAGCCCAGCCCGGCCCTTCCGTCCACCGGGCCCAGCGGGCTGCCCAGCGCTCCTGTGCCGGGTTCGCCGGTGGGTGCGGGAACACGAATGCCTCCCGGCGGCATCCGGGCTGAGACCGGCCCTACGGACTGAAACGACGAAGTCCCCATCCCTTCCGGGACGGGGACTTTGTCGTGTCGGCACAACCCATGCAAGCCAGAGGGCACAACCGGCCCGTTGGATAGTTCAGGAACTGCTGTACTCTTCGGTAACGCGCTTGAAAATCCAGTGCCGGTAGAGGAAGTAATTCCAAACTGTCGTCAGCGCTGTTGCCGATGCCTTTCCAAAAATATATGACCAGCCCGCCGCGTCAAAGCCGGTGACAATCAAATCGCTGACCAAGACATTAACGATCACCAGCAGCACGTATTTTGCAGCGCTGACGCTTCCATTGTTATTCGCCCGGAAGGTGAAAATCCGCTGCAACAGAAAATTGAATACCAGGCTGATGAGGAATGCGATGGGCGTGGCAATCCACAGCGGCACCCCGAATACCTCATGGAATATCGCCAAAAGCCCCAGGTCAAGCGCAAAAGACAACCCGCCCACCAGCAGGAACCGGACTATCGGATGCCGGTAAAGGACCACCGCAAGGTTTGACGGGGCAGGGTCTGCTGCGGTCGCCGCTGAGGCGGACGACTCCCTGGGAGCAGATTTTCGCATGATGGGTGGCCTCTCCAGTGGTACGGAGTGTTCAGCCAGCGAACGGCACAGCTCCAAGTACCATTTAAACTATCATGCAGATTTTCAAGAGGCAGGCTCTGGCGCCCAAAAACAGTCGTTCATCCAGCCTCAACCAGCTACCTTCCCCGGTCCGCGTCCTGGTCGCCGCTTGGTTGCTGTTTGGCTGCCTGGGGTCGATCTGGAGCTTCGCTTCTCCCCTTATGTCGGTCCCCGACGAGCCCGCCCACGCCATCAAAGCCGCAGCCGTTGCGAGGGGACAATTCAGCGGCAGCAGCTCCGGCGTTCAGGGTGAGCCGCTCACCGTTAATGTCCCGGGCTACATTGCGCACCTTGGCGAGTACAGCTGCTTTGCCCAAAAGTCGGATGTCACCCCGGACTGCTCACAGCAAATTGATGCCGGCGACAGGACCTGGATTCCGGCCAAGACGTCGGCCGGCAATTACAATCCTGTTTACTATGCAATTGTTGGCCTCGGCAGCCGGGGCCTCAGCGGCGAGCCGGCCATTTATGCGATGCGGCTTATCAACACCTGGCTTGTTTCATTTTTTCTTGCGTCAATCTTTTGTGCGGCTGCTTCCCTTCGCCGCTTTCAAAGGCCTGTTATTGCCGGCGCCATCGCCCTGACGCCGTCCGTATTTTTCCTCACCGGCGCCATTAATCCCAACGCCCTGGAAATCGCTGCATCAGGTGCGGTGTTCATGAGCCTCTGCGCCATCCTTGAACAGTCCGCCCGTAAAACAAAAATCAGCAGCCTGTTGCTTGTCATTTTTGCGCTGGCTGGTGCGCTACTGGCCCATACCCGGCCCCTTTCCCTGCTCTGGCTTGCCATTGCCGCCCTTTCCGCCATGCTCTGTCACAGCGCCCCTGCACTCTTCCGGGCGCTGCGGGACAGGCGGGCCCAGGCCGCCGTCCTGGCCGTAGGACTGTCATGCTCATTCGCACTTTGGTGGGTTGTTTCGGCAAAGAGCTTCGAAAGCCTCCTGGCCGGCAGTGAATCCATCCCGGCAGACGTGGCGGCTGTGGAAATGGTGGATAAAACAGTCGCCTTCATGGCCCAGTACGTGGGTGTCCTCGGTTGGCTCGACACACAACCGCCCGTCGCCGCCACCTACGCCTGGGTCCTCGGCTTCGGGGCCATGCTGCTTCTCGCCTATACGTCCCGTCCGGTCCGTGGGCGGTGCGCAATGGTGCTGCTCACGCTGACCGTGCTCGTGATTCCTGTTGTCCTGCAGGCAAGTTCCAGTGAGCAGCTGGGCTGGATCTGGCAGGGCCGGTACGCCTTGGCGATGGTTGTGACGATGATTCTGGCGGCCGGCGTCACCGTCCGCTTCCGCCCGTACAAAGTGACACCCTGGGGCTCGTCGCTGCTCCGGTGGAGCATCGTCCTCGCCATCCTGGCGCACACGTACGTTTTCCTTGAAGGAATGCGCCGTTACACGTTGGGGATCCAGGACCACGTCAACTGGACAGAGATGTTCGAGCCGCTCTGGCAGCCCCCGGGAACCTGGCAGGGCCTGACGGCCATGTACCTGCTGGTACTCGCTGTCAGCGGCCTTTGCCTGCACCGCTGGCTGACCATCCGGCCCAGCGCGCCCCGGCCGGCTGCAGCCGACCGGCAGCCGCGCCAGGACGGCTATTCAGAGCCAGCGGCCGACTTGCCTGCAGCATCAAAGGTTTTCCGCCAGGATTCCATGGATACGAGGTCCGGCAGGGCCGAGCGGTAGGTTTCTGCGAGGAAGTTCCAGTTCCTGAACAGCCTGGCATGCTGCACGGCGGAGAGCTTGAGCATGGCTTTCAGTTTGCGGGGATCGCGCTTGTACCAGGACGCAGCGGTGCCCTCGGCATTTGAAACAACCACCGAATCGAAATTCGCAATGCGGAACCAGCGGTTATCAAGGTGCGCAAGATAGGCCTGGGGACGCTCCAGTGACTCCGCTGAAGGCTGTTTGAGCAACTGCCGTGCCACCGTGGCCACACCCCATCTGACCATGTCCTTTTTCGCCGGCATCCTGCTGTCGGATCCCGCCGACAGTCCTGCCCCCAAGGCGGGCGCCGGAAAGTCGTCTACGTCCTCCACCATTTGTGCATCAGTGTAGGAATTGCGGGCCTCGTTGATGCGGGCCAGTTGGGTGCCAAGTGTCGGGTGCAGGCGGCCAGGTCCCTTGAGCAGGTCGTCCCGGCCTTGAAGGCGGTTTTGTGCCGTAAAGTACTGGAGCGAAACAAGGTGTTTCACATCTTCCTGGAACGACCTGGCAAGAACGTCCCCGCCCTTGGGATGCGGGCTGTGCAGGAGCGCAGTAATCAGTCTGTTGCGGTTGTGGAAGTAGGCCTGCCAGCCCACCAGGTCGTCCTTGTCCAGCCATGAAATGTGCCAGAGGGCCGCGCCGGGCAGCGAAACTGTGCGGTATCCGGCAGCCCGTGCGCGAAGCCCGTATTCCGAGTCGTCCCACTTGATGAAAAGCGGCAGCGGCAAGCCGATATCGCGGATGATCGACGTGGGGACCATACACATCCACCAGCCGTTGTAATCAACGTCGAAGCGCCGGTGGAGCCAAGGAGTCTGACGAAGGTTTGACACACTGAAGTCGTGCCGCATCTGCATGTCCTCGTGCGGCTGGCTCGGCGAGAAGGTCCGCGCGTCGATGGTCTCACCCATCGAATACAGGGTGCTCCGGCTGTAAAGGTCGAACATGTGCCCGCCCACGATCGTGGGTTTCTTGCAGCGGCCCGAGAATGCCATCATCCTCAGGATGCTTTCGGGCTCGATGACCACATCATCATCAAGCAGCAGGACATAGTCGCTGCCGTTGTTGACGCCCTCGTACATGCCCCTGGCGAAGCCGCCGGAGCCGCCCAGGTTGGCCTGGTTGATGATGCGAAGCTTGGATCCCAGCCGCGCAGCGACATCAGCGAAGCCTGGCTCGGCGACGACTTTCCGGGAGCCCTGATCGACAACAATGACTTCCCTTGCGAGTTCAAGCGCTTCGGGGTGGTCGGCCAGTGTCCGGATGTTGGCCAGGCAGAAGTCCGGCTTGTCCATGGTGGTGATTTGGATGGTGGCCTGCTCCCCGGCGCGAAGTGCCGGCGGTCCCTCCCAGCGGGCTTCCTTCAGGACAAGGTCCCCGGCGCCCGATGCCAGGTCGAACCAGTACCAGCCGCCATCACCGAACGGTTTGATGGACAGCAGGAACTCTGTCCGGCTGTCGCCGTCCACCCTCGCGCCGTCCACCCGCTGAACGGTGCCGCGGGCATTGGACTTGTAGACCGCGACGGAGCCGTGTCCTGCCGTCTCGACCACAAGCCGGATGTCGCGCAACGGGGTCCAGCGTCGCCAGTAGCTTGCAGGGAAGGCATTAAAATACGTTCCCAGGGAGAGCTGCTCGCCCGCCCGAACCCGGATGGAGTGGCGCGACAGCAGATCATCGAAATGAACGTCGCGTGAGCTTGAACCTACAAGGTGGAGTTTTTCCTCGACAGGCTTGGTGTTCCTGGCGAACTCATCGCTCTCCTTGAACCGTGCCCCGGTGGCCGGGCCGGCGTCCGCATAGAGCGACATGGTGTCCACCCCGGACTCCGGCGGGAAAATCACCCGCTGAAGGGTGGCCCAGCCCGGAGCTTCGTTCATGCGTCGACGCCTCCGCTTTCCAGCTTGGCGCCACTCTCGAAATGCGGCCGGATCTTGTTATCGAACATTGCCAGGGCAGAGCCGATGGCCATGTGCATGTCCAGGTATTTGTAGGTACCCAGGCGCCCGCCGAACAGGACGTCCTTTTCCGCCGCTGCAAGATCGCGGTACTTGAGCAGGCGGTCACGGTCCACCGGCGTGTTGATGGGGTAATAGGGTTCGTCGCCCTTTTCGGCCGCGCGTGAGAACTCGCGCATGATGACGGTTTTCTCAGTCTGGTACTCCCGCTCGGGGTGGAAGTGCCGTGGTTCGATGACGCGGGTGTAGGCAGTGTCGGCGTCGTTGTAGTTCACCACTGACGTGCCTTGGAAATCGCCGACGTCGAGGACTTCCTCTTCGAAGTCGATGGTCCGCCAGGAAAGGTCGCCCTCTGAGAAATCGAAGTAGCGGTCGACAGGCCCGGTGTAGATGACGGGTATGGTGCCAACCACCTTTTCCTTGCTGTACTCGTGGCTTTCGTCGAAGAAGTCGGTGTTGAGCCTGACCTCGATATTCGGGTGTTCTGCCATTTTTTCGATCCAGGCCGTGTAACCGTTGGTGGGCAGGCCCTCATACTTGTCGTTGAAGTACCGGTTGTCATAGTTGTAGCGCACCGGGAGCCGGGAAATGATGCCGGCCGGCAGGTCCTTGGGGTCCGTCTGCCACTGTTTACCGGTGTAGTGCTTGATGAAGGCCTCATATAGGGGCCGGCCGATCAGCTGGATTCCCTTGTCATTGAGGTTCTGCGGATCGGTTCCCGCCAGTTCGCCTGCCTGTTCCTGAATCAGGTCCTTGGCCTGGCCCGGGGTGAGGTTGGCCCGGAAGAACTGGTTGATGGTGGCCAGGTTGATGGGGAGTGAGTAGACCTCGCCCTTGTGGACGCCGTAAACCTTGTGCACATAGTTTGTGAAAGTGGTGAAGCGGTTGACGTACTCCCAGACCCGCTCATTTGAGGTGTGGAAGAGATGCGCGCCGTAGCGGTGGATCTCAATTCCCGTCTGCTCTTCTTTTTCACTGTATGCGTTTCCACCAATGTGGTGGCGGCGGTCGAGGACAACGACCTTGAGCCCGAGCTCCGTTGCGGCTTGCTCTGCAATTGTCAGGCCAAAAAAGCCGGACCCTACGATAACGAGGTCAGCGGTCACAAAATCTCCTGGATAGAAAGCGGGCAGCACCCTGTTGTGCAGGGTCTGCGGCTCTAGCGTACCTGAGGGGGTATAAAGCCAACCAATATCGGCGGCACGCACGGCGCCGCGATCAGGCCTCCCGCAGGGTCCCGTCCTGTTCCCGGTAATGCGCTCCGGTGATCGGGCAAACCCAGTCCTGTCCCTCCAGCCGCAGCGGCTGCCCGGCTTTCCCTACCCACCCGATCCGGTGTGCCGGGACCCCTGCGACCAAGGCAAAGTCCGGCACATCTTTGGTGACAACGGCGCCTGCTGCCACAGTGGCCCACGCCCCGATGGTCACCGGGGCAATGCAGACGGCGCGGGCACCCACAGCGGCGCCTTCCAGGATGGTGACGCCGACCTTGTGCCAGTCGTCCTCAGTCTTCAGGCCGCCGTCGGGGTTTACTGCGCGGGGGAAAACATCATTTGTCAGCACAACTGCCGGGCCGATGAAAACACCGGCCGCCAGCACTGCCGGTTCGTAGACCAGGGCGTAGTTCTGGACCTTGCAGTTATTGCCCAGCACCACTCCGGGGCCGATGTAGGCCCCCCGGCCCACAACGCAGTTCTCCCCCACACGTGCAGCCTCCCGGACCTGGGCCAGATGCCAGACTTTTGTCCCGGCACCGATCAGGGCATCCGCGGAGACGTCTGCGCTGGCGGCTACGGTGCTCACGGGAGGCGCCTGCTTTCCAAACGGACGGAGGTGATGGTGTAGCGATCCTAACCGAGGCGGATGCCACCGGCGAGACCGGACGCCCGCTGACATCCGCACTTTTCCACATGGAAACCCGCAGCCGCGACGGCGGGAAGCCTGCTGGCTAGCGTGGTGGCAACGAGGTAAGGACCACAACCATGACACTGCATTTCACCCTGGTGGGCCGCCCCGGCTCAGCGGTGCCAACGGAACCGTTGGAGCTGACCGTTGCAGCCCCTTCGGGGACTCCCGGCAGTGACCTGCTCCCAGTCCTCGCGGCGTCCTATGCCGTGGCCGGGGTGACGGTGGCGGGACAGGACCTGGGCTCCCTGGCCGTTGGAACGCCACCCCTGGTCAATGGGGCGGTGCTCGTGGCCTGCGGAGCAAGGTACCCCACGGACCGCCAGCAGGGCCGGGGTCCCCAACGGCCCGGCAGCCATGGCCTGCCACCGGCGTCACTGACACTCGCAGTGCACAGCGGACCCGGCGCCGGCACCCTGATACCCCTGCGGCGGGGAACCTACACCATCGGCCGCGACCATGCGCGGATCTCCATCCCGGACCCTGACCTTTCCCGCGAACATGCCCGGCTGGTTGTCACGGACACAGACATCGTTCTTGTCGACCTGGACAGTGCCAACGGCACCGAGGTTGACGGTGTGCAGGTCAACCGGGCGACGGTGTCCACCGCGTCGGGCATCCGGTGCGGCAACACCACCATGTCCCTCGTTTTCGTCGATGTGCCACAGGCGCCGCTGTCGGATGCGGGGCTTTCCGTGCAAATGCCCTTGGTGGTCCCCGGCCGGAGCGAACCGTTCAGCAGGGCCCTGCTGCTGCCTGCCCTCCTGCCACTTGTGGTGGGGGTCGGCCTCTCGGCTTTCACCGGGATGTGGCTGTTTTTGGCGTTTTCTGCTGTGTCCGCGGTCTCCGTCGCCCTTCCGGTGGCAGCTTCCCGCCGCTACAGGCGCGAACTTTCTGCGGCCGTCCGGTCGGCCGTGGAACAGGACCGGCAGCGGCGGGTGCAGTCCGCTCCGGCCCTGTCCCTGCTGGCACTGGCAGCGCGGCAGGCTGCCGGGACCTCTGACGATCCGCCGCCGGACGGCCTGTGGCTCCGGCTGGGCCTGGCCCGGCGGCCGGCAAATGTCCTGATCGAACCGCCTGTTCCCGGAGCCCGCATCCCGTCAGCGGGGACTGTCCCCGTGTCCCTGGACCCGGGTATCCGGCATGCAACCATCCGCGGGCCCGGAGACCTCGTCCTGGGGATGTGCCGGTCGTTCCTGATGCAACTGACGGGGTACCCGCGGGGCCGCAATGCCCGGGTGCTTGTCCACGGTCCCGCTTCGCTGCTGCCCCTGGCCGCGCGGTATCTGCCACAGGTGGCCCTGACCGCCACCACGCCTGCATGCCTGGATGCGTTGTCCCGGAATGGCGGCGCCGGCGTTTTCCTGGTCCTTGGTTCACCGGCAGACCCAGCCGGAGACAGCACCGGAGATGGACTGCCTGGTGAGGCTCTGCGCCGGGGCTGGCGCGTCCTGCAGTTCTTTCCGGCAGGAGGCCCGGACGATTCCACTGTGATCCTCTCCGGGCGGGGATCCACCGTGCAGTCAGGCCCGCGGCGGCTGCAATTTGTCCCGGACCTGGCCTCAGAGTCTGTTTTCAGCCGCTTCTGCCGTCAGTCAGCAGTGGCTCCGATGCGTCCGGATCCGGGCACGCAGCCAACACCGGCGGCCTGCCCACTCAGTGCGCTGGTTCCGACCTCTGCCGGCCAAACGGCCTTCCGCTGGAAATCCGGTGCCGGGCAGGCCGGGCTTCCAGTTCCGCTGGGGCTGGGACCGGAAGGGTCGTGCGGGTTTGACCTGGAAGCGGACGGCCCCCACCTGTTGGTGGCCGGGACCACGGGATCAGGCAAGTCGGAGCTGCTGCGGACGCTGGCCCTGGCGTTGGCCCTCACGTATCCGCCGGATCGGGTCACTTTTCTTTTTATTGATTTCAAGGGCGGATCCGGCCTGGGTCCCCTGGCCGGGCTGGTTCACTGCGTGGGTCTGCTGACCGACCTCTCGAGCCACGAACTGGATCGGACGCTGGCCTCCCTGCGTGCCGAAGTCCGGTTCCGTGAGCGGGTCCTCGCCGCTGCGGGCGTCCCGGACCTCGGCGCCTTCCTGCCCGCACCGGGGGATCCGCCGCTCCCCCACCTGGTGATTATCATCGACGAGTTCCGGATGCTGGTCGACGATGCACCCGAGGTACTCCGTGAACTGATGCGGATCGCTGCCGTTGGCAGGTCGCTGGGCCTGCACCTGGTGATGGCCACCCAGCGGCCCCAGGGTGCGCTCACCGCGGACATCCGGGCCAATGTCACGTCCAGCATCGCCCTTCGTGTCCAGTCGGAGATGGAATCGATGGAGATCATCAGATCCCCGGCGGCCGCCGCCATCGGCATCGGCTTACCGGGCCGGGCATTCCTGGCCCGGGGCAGCGAATGTATCCAGGAGTTTCAAACCGCAACCAGCGCTACGGGTCGGGCAACGCC
Source organism: Pseudarthrobacter sp. MEB009 (assembly GCF_030208875.1). NCBI lineage: Bacteria > Bacillati > Actinomycetota > Actinomycetes > Micrococcales > Micrococcaceae > Pseudarthrobacter > Pseudarthrobacter sp. MEB009. The sequence goes on along the minus strand of NZ_JARVTC010000007.1, from coordinate 375,321 downwards.
GCCGTTATGGGTGCGGCGGGCGGTGGATCAGTTGGAACATCCCGGCGCCGGCTTAGGTGAACCTGACGCTGCGCCCACCCCTGCCCGCGCAGCAGCTCCACTGGTGGCCCTGGTCAGGGACCTGTGGGCCAGCTGGAACGGGGCGCCCCCAAGGCGGCCGGTAGCAGCGCCATTGCCGTTGTTGGTCCAGGAGCCCGTAATCGACAATCAGCGGCCTGTCGGCCCGCCGTGGCGTGGCGGCCGGGAACCTGCAGGCGCCGGATCCGAATCCGGCGTGCAGTCCCGGCCCGTTGGCCTGGGACTGTTGGACCTGCCGGCGGAACAGCAGGTCATTCCTTTGGTGTGGGATCCGGCCCTGGACAGCCATCTGGCCCTGCTGGGCGGAGCCGGTTCCGGAGCGTTGGATGCGTTGGAACTTGCAGCGATAGGGCTTGCCTCGCACCCTCAGGAGAGCCACCTGTACTACCTCGACGCCGTTGGCGCCTTCCGCCACCGGGCCGGCGATCACCGGACGGGTGCCCACGCCGGCCTGCATGAGGCACGCCATGCCGTCCGGGTCCTCGAGTTGCTGCACCAGGAGATGGCCCACAGGCTCGGCGGAGAAGAATCCGGCACGCCACTGGTGTTGGTCATTACCGGCTGGGGATCCTGGGTTTCGGCGTTCCGTGCCGGTCCGCTGGCGTGGGCCGAAGAGCTGGTTCACGACCTGGTCCGGGATGGCTCGCAGGCAGCGATCACCATCATTGTTTCCGGCGGCCGGGAACTGGTGACTGCAAGGTTTTTCGGGGCGCTGCCCAACAGGCTGTTTTTCCCTGCCGGTTCCACGGAGGAAGGCCGCCTGGCCTGGCCGCGACTGCCCGCCGTCGCGGCCGCCAGGGGGCGGGCTGTGGCTTTCGGGCCCGTGGCCGGCAGCAACGCTGCGGTATGCCAGGTATTTGTTGGGTCGCCCGGAACGCCGGTGGCGCCACAGGTCGAACGGCGTCCCTTCAAGGTGGAACCGTTGCCTGCCGTGGTGACGGTCAGTCAGGTTCGGACCCGGTTTCCTGGGCCGCACCCGTACGCTGCAGCTGCCGGCACGGCGGCCGCAGGCCCATCACTGGTGTTTGGAATCGGCGGCGACGAACTGGCTCCCGCTTCTCTGCCGCTCCCGCCCGGCGGCGTGCTGGCGGTATTGGGCGGGCAGGGAAGCGGCAAGTCAGCGGTCCTGGCTGCCATCCAGGCACTGAATCCGGCCCCGGACCGGTGGTTGCAGCTGGCCGCTGATGCCGACGCAACTCCAAGGCTCCAGCGCGCCCTGGCGGAGGCGGGCACGGGCAGGCTCCCCCGCAGTACCGTGCTGTTGGCCGATGACGCAGACCTGCTGCCGGCCGCTGCGCTGGCGGATCTGACAGCCTTGCACACCCTGGGCTACGCAGTGGTTTTTACGGCCCGGTTCAGCCCCCTGCTGATGCACCGGTTTCCGCTCGCCACGGACGTCCGGGCCGCTGGAACCGCGTTGCTGTTGTCGCCGCGGAGCCTGGCGGACGGGGATCTTTTGGGAATCCGTTTCGAACTCGAGGACAGGCCCCCGCCAGGACGGGCGGTCCTGGTGTCCAACGGACGTTCCCGCCCTGTGCAGGTGGCCTGGGCAGGACCGTCAGGACCAGCAGGACCGTCAGAGGGTGGGCGCCGGGTTCCCGGTCCGGGTCGCGAAGCCAATGACTTTGCTGCTGAAAAGGAGCAAGGTGGCGATGATCGCCGGGATAACCATCAACAGGCCGGGGATCACTACCCCACCACTGATGCTCGGAAATCCGATGACCAGGACAAATAGCTGTGCTACCAGGGCGGCGGCCCGGGTCCAGCGGTAGCCGCGGCTCAGGAAAACCGCCGTGGCGTAAAGCCATGCCGAAAAAGCCAGCATCAGCCCCAGCGTGAACACGGCTCCCCAGAAAGAAAGCACGGGGCTGCCGGAGAACAGTTGGTAGCCGTACCAGGCTGCGGCCACCAGCAGTGCGGTGGCCTCGGCGGCCACGATACCGGCCACCACAAGGACAGCCCGGGGGCGGTGGAGGGTTATGTCTCCCACAGCGGAATCCGGGCGGCTGTCCGGTTCCTCCGCGGGGACGGCGGGCTCTGGTGGCGGTGCGGGGGGTCTTGACACACTGGCACCCTACCGGACATAGTCGGACAGTGGTGCGGGCCTGCCCCCACAGTGTGATGTATCGCTCAGCGTTCCCGGGATATCAAGCGTTATTACCCCTTGTTTACACAGCGTTAACATGACAGGCTGGATTCAGATGACCAACGGGGCCCTGCCGGGCCCTTTTCCTTTGTAGCGCTTAGTGAATAATTTCACAAGAGCTTTTCCCAGAATTGGAGCGACTGATCAGCATGGATTGGCGTAACCGCGCAGCGTGCCTCGAAAAGGACCCGGAACTTTTTTTCCCCGTGGGAAACACGGGACCTGCCCTCCTGCAGATCGAGGAGGCCAAAAGCGTGTGTCGTCGCTGCCCGGTGGTGGACACCTGCCTGCAATGGGCCCTTGAGTCCGGCCAGGACGCCGGCGTGTGGGGCGGCATGAGTGAAGACGAGCGCCGTGCCCTTAAGCGCCGCGCAGCCAGGGCCCGCCGCGCCTCCTGATCCCGCGGGGCCTCGGTCCCCAACCATGGCTTTATCCGGAAGCCCCGGTGGCAACCTAACAAGGTTGCCACCGGGGCTTCTGCGTTCCCGCCGCCGCGGGTAACGCGAGGGGCTTATTTGCCTTCGAGGCTCAACAGGATCTGGACCGCGGTTCCGCCGCCGTCGCGGGGAAGCCACGCAATGCTGCCACCCAGCTCGCTGGTCACCAGGGTGCGCACAATCTGCAGTCCCAGTCCCTCAACGTGCGGCGTCTCGGGAAGTCCCACCCCGTCGTCGGCGATGGTCACCGTGATTTCTTCGCCGTTGTCCCCGTCCGTCCGGTCCGCAATCAGCCAAACCGTCCCAGCCTTGCCGGCCAGCCCATGTTCCACTGCGTTGGTTACGAGTTCGTTGATGACCAGGGCAAGCGGCGTTGCAAGATCGCTGGGCAGTTCCCCGAACGTTCCGGAGCGCTCGGTTTTGACCTGTTGGGATGGGGAGGCAACCTCCGCCGAGAGGCGGAATTGGCGGCCGATCAGTTCGTCGAAGTCGACGCTCTGCGTCAGGCCCTGGGACAGCGTCTCATGGACCAGGGCGATGGTGGCAACCCGGCGCATGGCCTGCTCCAGGCCCTGCTTCGCCTCATCGCTGACCATCCGCCGGGACTGCATCCGCAACAGCGCCGCCACGGTCTGCAGGTTGTTTTTGACCCGGTGGTGGATTTCCCGGATGGTGGCGTCCTTGGTGACAAGCTCCATTTCGCGGCGCCGCAACTCGGACACGTCGCGGCAAAGGACCAGGGCGCCGAACCGCTGCTGCTCATCGCGCAGCGGGATGGCCCGGAGGGACAGGCTTACGCCGCGGGACTCGATTTCGCTGCGCCAGGGCATCCTGCCCGTGACCACCAGGGGCAGGGTCTCGTCCACCATGCGCCGGTCCTTCAGCAGGCTCGCGGTCACCTCCGCCAGCGACCGGCCTTCCAGCGATTCGCCGTCACCCAGCCGCCGGAAAGCCGATACGCCGTTGGGACTGGCGTACTGAACGATGCCCTCGGCGTCGAGCCTGATCAGTCCGTCGCCAACGCGCGGCGCACCGCGGCGGGAGCCGGTAGGTGAGGCGAAATCAGGCCACAGGCCCAGCGTCCCCATCCGGAGCAGGTCATAGGCGCACTGGCGGTAGGTCAGCTCCAGGCGGGACGGCATGCGCGAGCTGGACAGGTCCATGTGCGTGGTGACGACGGCGAGGGTCCGCCCATTGCGCACCATTGGAACCGCTTCGACGCGCAACGCCATGTCGCTGCTCCAGTTGGTTTCGCTGGAACGCTCGATGGTGCGGCTGTGCCAGGCTTTGTCCACCAGGGGCTGCAGGTCAGACCGGATCCCCTCGCCCACGAAGTCCCCATGGAACACCGTGTGCGTGGTGGAGGGCCGGACGTGCGCCAAAGCGACATAGCCGTGGTCAGGGTGGGGGAACCAGAGTGCCAGGTCGGCGAACGCCAGGTCCGCCACCATCTGCCAGTCCCCCACCAGGAGGTGCAGCCACTCCGCATCCCCCGGCCCGAAATCAGCATGTTCCCTGATGGGGTCCGTAAAGATTGCCACTGCACCTCCAGTTGCGACGCCTGCTTATCAGCGTCGGACGATTGACCTCAAGAGCCTCAATGCTACCGACAGTGAAGCCATATCATCGGCCTCGAGCGAGTTGACCTCGTCGAACATGCTCTTTGCCCGGCCCAGCTGTTCGGCATTCTGTGTCTCCCAGTCCGTCAGCCGCGCTTCCGGTTTCCCACCCGCGGGGGTGGCGTCCAGCACCGCCGTCGTCATGTCCGAGACTGTGGAGTACAGGTCATCGCGCAAAGCTGCCCGGGCCAGGGCCTGCCACCGGTCCTGGCGCGGAAGGCTGCTGATCCGTTCCAGCAGCGAGTCCGCGTGGAAGCGGTTGAAGACCGTGTAGTAGACCGCGGCAATGTCCGCCACCGAATCTTCACGGAGCCTTGCGATCTTGGCGATGTCCAGCAGCACGAAGCTTTCGAACAGTTCGGCCCACCGCAGCGCGAGACCTTCGGGGAGGTCCCACTCGCGGGCTTTGTCCAGCCAACCGGAAACCCGGTCGCGGTCGCTGCCTTGGAGGTAGTCCAGCAGGTGTGCCCGCATGGGCTCCACGAGGGGCTTGAACTCGGCTATGACATCAGCGATGGACTGTGACACCCCGCCCTGGCTCAGCAGCCACCGGACGGCGCGGTCCAGGAGCCGCCGCACGTCGAGGTGCACGGCGCTCCAGTGCTCGGTTGGGAACGAGGCCGGCAGGCTGTTCAGTTCCGCCACCATGGCGTCCAGCCCGTAAACCTCACGGAGTGCTACGAAGGCCTTTGCTACGGCGACCTCGCTGGCCGACGTCTCCTCCATGACCCGGAACGCGAAGGTGATGCCGCCGAGGTTGATGATGTCGTTGGCTACAACCGTGGCGATGATTTCCCGGCGCAGGGGGTGTGTATCCAGTTCATCGTCGAAGCGTTCCCGCAGTTGCTGCGGGAAATAGGCCCGCAGGGTCTGCCGGAACCACGGATCATCCGCCAGGTCGCTCTCGCGCAGGGCGGAGGCGAGTTCGATCTTGGCGTACGCGGCCAGGACCGACAGCTCAGGTGAGGTCAGGCCCTGCCCCTGCTGCAGCCGTTCCCGCAGTGTTGCCGTCGTGGGAAGGGCCTCAAGGTCACGCTTAAGTTCAGCCCGCACCTCCAGCCAATCCATCAGCCGTTCGTAGCTGGGGCTCCACTCCGCCACCCGGGTGCGGTCGTTGAGCAGCAGGATGTTCTGGTCGATGTTGTCCTCGAGCACCAGGCGGCCAACTTCGTCCGTCATCGAGGCGAGGAATCCGGCCCGTTCTTCACGGGAAAGCTTCCCTGCGGCCACCATACGGTCCACGAAGATCTTGATGTTCACTTCATGGTCGGAGCAATCAACGCCGGCAGAGTTGTCGATCGCGTCGGTGTTCAGGATGACGCCCTGCAGGGCCGCCTCGATTCGGCCACGCTGGGTCATGCCCAGGTTTCCGCCTTCGCCCACCACCTTGACCCGCAGGTCCCCGCCGTCCACGCGGATGGCGTCGTTGGCTTTGTCGCCTACGGAGGCGTTGGTTTCGCCGGCCGCCTTAACGTAGGTGCCGATCCCGCCGTTGTAGAGCAGGTCTGCCGGCGCCAGGAGGATGGCGCGGAGGAGTTCCGGCGGGCTGAGTTCGGAGGTTGCGGCCGGAAGGCCCAGCGCTGTCCGGACTTCCGGGGAAAGCGGAATGGATTTTGCGTGGCGGGGGAAGACTCCGCCGCCGGCGCTGATGAGCGACTTGTCGTAGTCGTCCCAGGACGAGCGGGGCAGCTCAAAGAGCCGCTGCCGCTCAACGAACGACGATTCCTCATCCGGGGTGGGGTCCAGGAAGATATGGCGGTGGTCGAACGCCGCCAGGAGCCGGATATGGCGGGACAGCAGCATCCCGTTGCCAAAGACGTCCCCTGACATGTCGCCCACGCCCACCACTGTGAAGGGCTGGGACTGCGTGTCCAGGTCCAGCTCGCTGAAGTGGCGCTTGACGGATTCCCAGGCGCCGCGGGCCGTGATGCCCATGGCCTTATGGTCGTAGCCCACCGAACCACCGGAGGCGAAGGCGTCGCCGAGCCAGAATCCGTACTCGGCGGCCAGCCCGTTAGCGATATCGGAGAACGTGGCGGTTCCCTTGTCCGCAGCCACCACCAGGTAGGAATCGTCGTCGTCATGGCGGATGACGTCCGACGGCGGCACGAGCCTTTCGCTTTCGCCTTCGGTGACGAGGTTGTCGGTAAGGTCCAGCAGGCCACGGATGAAGGTTTTGTAGCTCTCCACACCTTCCGCCATCCACGCTGCACGGTCTGCTGCAGGGTCCGGCAGCTGCTTGGCGAAGAAACCACCCTTCGCGCCGGTGGGCACGATCACTGCATTTTTGACGGTTTGTGCCTTGACCAGGCCCAGCACCTCGGTGCGGAAATCCTCGCGGCGGTCAGACCAGCGCAGCCCGCCGCGGGCCACCTTGCCGAAGCGCAGGTGGACGCCTTCCACCCGGGGTGAGTAAACCCAGATCTCGAACATGGGCCGCGGGAAGGGCAGGCCTTCGATCTGCGAAGGGTCAAGCTTGAAGCTGAGGTGCGGCTTGTGCTGGAAGTAGTTGGTGCGGAGCGTGGCCTCGATGAGGTTAACGAAGGTGCGGAGCACCCTGTCGGCGTCGAGCGTTGCCACCTTCTCGATGGAGGCTGACAGGTCCTGCCGCACGGCGTCCTGCGCTTCGGTGCGCTTGTTGTTCCCGCCTGCCGGATCAAACCTGGCCGCGAACAGGTTCAGGAGCCCGTGGGTCACGTCTGGATTGGCCAGCAGGGTGTCGGCCATAAAACCGAACGAACTGGTGTTGCCCATCTGGCGCATGTAACGGGCGTAGGCGCGGAGCACCGTCACCTGGCGCCAATGGACACCTTCGCGCAGGACCAGCCTGTCGAAGCTGTCCGTTTCAGTGGCCCCGCCAACAGCGGCGCCGAAGGAGTCTGCCAGCAGCTCCCCTGTGGCCAGCGGATCCACACCGGCGGGGTATTTCAGGCCAAGGTCGTACAGGAAGAAGTCGCGGTTATCGGCAGTTTCAATTTCGAAGGGCCGCTCGTCGAGGACTTCAAGGCCCAGGTTGTGGAAGAAGGGCAGGATTTGGCTCAGGCTCTTGGGCTCGAGCATGTAGAGCTTTACGCGGGCGTCTTCTTCCAGGGTTGCCCCGGCACCCTCAGGCAGGTACACGTGGACACCTGGCCGTTCCTGCCGGGCACCCTCAATGCGTTCGGCTGCGGCGCCGTACTTTTCAAAACGGCGGATGTCTTCAAGGGCATCCTCCACCTCGTAGTCCACCCGGTACCCTGCCGGGAACGCCTCGGACCAGATGGCTGCGAGCATCTTGGCATCGTCCACATCAGGGGTTTCCCGCAGGACCTCCGCGACGCCTTCACTCCACGAACGGGCAGCACGGACCAGCCGCTTCTCCAGCTCCTCGGCGTTGATGTCCACCACATCGGCGTCCTTCGGCAGGCGGATGCGGAAGAAAAGCCGGGCCAGCGCGGACTCCGTCATCCGGGCCTCGTAGTCGATGGACACGGCCTGGAACGTTTCCCGCAGTTCCTGCTCGATGCGGAGCCTCACGTTGGTGGTGTACCGGTCCCTGGGGAGGTAGACCAGGGCCGACATGAACCGGCCGTAGATGTCGGGCCGCAGGAAGAGCCGCGTACGGCGCCGCTCCTGCAGTTTCTGGATGCCCAGCGCCGTGGCTGCAAGGTCCTCGGCCTCGATCTGGAACAGTTCGTCCCGCGGGTAGGTCTCCAGGATGCCCAGCAGGTCCTTGCCGGAGTGGGAGTCGGCGGGGAACCCCGCGCTACGGAGGACAGCGTCGACTTTTTCCCGGACGATGGGGATATCCAATACTGAACCGGCATACGCGCTGGTCGCGAACAAGCCAATGAACCGGCGTTCGCCATTGACGTTGCCCGCGGCGTCGAAGCTTTTGACGCCGATGTAGTCCAGGTATGCGGAGCGGTGGACGGTGGAGCGGGAGTTTGCCTTGGTGATCACCAGGGCCCGCTTCTCGCGGGCCTTCTTCCGCCCGGCGTCGGTGAGGTGCTGGACGTGTGGGGAGTCGGCTGAATCCCGAAGCAGGCCCAGCCCGCTGTCGTCACGCAGTTCGAGCACGTCCTCGCCCGCAACGTCCACCAAATCGTATTCGCGGTAGCCGAGGAAAGTGAAGTTGCCGTTATCCAGCCAGCGCAGAAGGTCCTGGGCCTGGCGGAGCTCAACGATCTGGGAGGGGTTGGCCACCTGGTCCAGGCTGTCGGCGATGCGCAGGGCCTTCTGGCGCATCTTGGGCCAGTCCTCCACCGAGGCGCGGACATCATTCAGGACCCGCCGAAGGCCCGTAAACAGCGCCTCCTTCGCATCCTCGGGAATGCGGTTGATTTCGACGGCGATCCAGGACTCCATGTGCGAAGCGTTCTCGCCCGTAGCGATCAGGTGGGACAGGCTGGGCATCGCCGCGGTGTCGCCGCTGGAGATGCCGAGGGAGGCGGGCACCTTGTTGACCCTCGCGAGCTCGCCGCTCTCCCGGTTGCGGGTGGCAACAAACAGCGGGTGGATGACGAGTTTAATGGCTGCATGCTGCCGGACAATCTCGGCATTGACGGAATCCACCAGGAACGGCATGTCATCCGTGACGACAAAAACCACGCTGCTGTCTTCTTCGTCGGAGATTGAGACGATGGCCTGGCCCGGAAGCCGCTTGGCCCCCACTCCGCGATGGTGCTGTGCCCTGGCCGCGAGCGTTTCGCCGGCATAGCCACGGGCGTCCTCCTCGGCAAGGTGTTGGTAGTAGTCCCCAAGGAAGCCTTCAAGGCCTTCCGTGGAAAGGGGCTGATCCTCCACGCTGGATCCAGACGACATCGACACACGCCTCCATCACAAGATTTTTACTGCACCGTTGCAGCTCTTATGCCGAGCCTAGCCGTTTGGTCTGCGACGCGGTGTGGAAGAAAAAACAGAGGATTTTCGTTTTCGTTGTTCAACTGCACAAACGATTCCGCGGATGGCTCTGCGCAGCGCCGACTCGGGCGCCGCCTCCATCAGGAGCTCCCCGGCGAGCAACGCCGCGTCGGCTGCGGCGCGGTCGTACGGCAGGAGGATCCCAAGATCCAGCGCAGGTCCGTACCGCTCCCAGGCTTCGCGCAACTGCCGTTCCGGCCCACGCCCCACAGCCGACGCCCGCACCTTGTTCATCACCACCACCGGGGAGGCCTGGGGCACCGTTGCCTCCAGCTCGGTAAGACCGCGCACCAGGCGCGGCACCCCCACGGCGTCGCCGGCTCCAACGGCGTAGACAGTGTCAGCAAGTTCCAACGTGCGCAGGGTAGCCGCGTTCCGGCGCGGAGCCATGGAGTCGAAGCTGAGCTCCTCGTCCGATTCCAGGCAGAACCCGGTGTCCACGACCACCACCTCGTACTGCTGCCGGGCGCGTTCAAGGACAATGGTCAGGGCTGACGCGCGCACCTCCGTCCAACGGTCCGCGCGTGTAAGGCCGGTGAGGACCTGGAAGGTCCCTGGGCGTGCCGCAACGGTGCTGGCTGCCCGCCGGAGCGCCTCCGCGTCCAGCACCCCCTGGTCAGCAAGCCTGCAGGCCTGGGCCAGCCCGGCTGATTCGTCGAGCAGACCCAAGACCGCCGCAGTGCTCGCACCGTAGGTGTCGGCGTCGACCAACAGGACTTTTTTGCCCTCGCCGGCGAGTTCGCCGGCGATGTTGGTGGCGACGATGGTCCGTCCGGGAGCGCCTGCCGGCCCCCACACCGCGAGGACACGTCCCGATGCCGAAGGCTCACGGGATGCAGCCGGCCGCTCCGGCAGGCGTCGCAGGGCAGGACCTGCGTCTGCCGTCCAGCTGGCGCCCGGATGGCGTGCGTCTGACCGGGTCAGCATCGCCACGGCCTCGGCGATCCTGCCGGACAGGTCCTCAGGCCCCACCCCGGCGGGTGCAGATGCTACCCCGAGTCCCAGGAGCCTGGCCGCTTCCGACTGGCTGTCGGTGATGGCCAGGACAGCCACTCCGACTGCACTGAGCCGGTCCACCAGGGTTGCCGTCAATCCTTCGGAGCCTTCCGCTACGATGGCTGCCCGGGCCAGTCCACTCTGGCAGGCCGCCAGCAGCTCAGGCAATCCGTCGCATCTCCTGACGACGGTGACCGGTCCATGCAGCCGTTCCAGTCCACCGACCAGGTCATCTCCGGCCCGCCCCACGGTGACGACGGGAATACTCATGACGGACCGGCGCCCGGATTCCAGACCACGGCGATGCGGGCGTCATTGGCTTGGGCACCCAGCAGCGCCGGCATCCGGCTATCCGGAACCAACACCATCAGGACTGTTGTCCGGGTGGAGCCCAACGTGCTCGAACCTGTGGTTACTTCCGCTATTTCCGCCGCGTTCAAGAGGAGTGTCGGTTCACCGAAGCCGTTCCTTGCGTCAGGCTGTGCCACCCAGACGTCCACCCGGGCCCCTGCCACAGCCTGGGACGGGAGTGCATCCTGGATGGTGAGAGCCACCGGTTTGCGGTCAAGGCGGTCCACGGCGCCGAGGCTCCCCCGCGGAATCAGCTGGTCCTTGCCGATCCGCTGGATGGCTACAACTCCCGCCGGCAGGCCTTCTTCCACGGTGAGGTACTGCTTTTCAGTTTCACCGAGGCGGACCTTGGCCCGCACCACGTTGGCGGCAGTCAGCGCTTCACCCACGGCGATGCCGTCCCTGGCGGCGTAAACCTCGGTGGTCCGGTCTGCACTGCCCACCAGGAAAACCACTCCGGCAACGGATACCAGGACAAGCAACAGGCCCACCAGCAACCGGGGGTCCTTCCAAGAGGGACGTTTCAACCTGGCCACGGGAACAGGCGGATCAGCAACCATACTGTGCCTCCCTCGGTGCGCTTGCGTGCCGCAGTCTTCAGACTCCTCATTGTTGCCGCAAGGTCCTCCGGGCGAAAGGGATCCGGCCAAACACTGCGGATCTGTGGATAACAGCAGCAAACCTGTCCACCCGATGGCAAAATGGTTCCATGCCCAGGTTCCTAACTCTTGCCGACGTCGCCGAGCAGCTCCAGATAAATTCGCCGGCGGCCTATGCCCTGGTCCGCAGCGGAGAGCTCAAAGCCATTCAGGTGGGCGGTCGCGGCCAATGGCGGGTGGAGGAAAAAATGCTTGAGCAGTACATCGAAGAACGCTACGCCGAGGCCAGCCGGATGATCCGTGAAGCCAAGGCCAAGCAGGCCTGAGGCTTCGGCCGCGCAGCTCTGAGCACCGTCCCTGCAGGCTGACCCGCCATGCCCGGTTCTTAGCCGTCCCCTCGGGGCGACCGGACCATCGCCACCGCAGCAAACGGGATGGTGGAAAACTCAGTGACCCGCCCGCTCCGGCGCGCCTCCCCCGGGGCCACGGCTGCAAGGTCAAGGAAATCCTTTCCTACCCTGTCGATCACGCCGGCAAGCCGCATCGCACCCTCACCCGCCGACAGGACAACCACCAGTTCCTCCCGGTCCCGCGCCAGGCTCCGTAATGCGTGGGCCAGCCCGATTTTCCTGCGGACCGTCGATTCCTCCGCGGCCGAGTGCCGGCCAATGCCCACGTACCTGCCGACCGCGGCGTAAGGGATGAGCATCTGATACCCGCCCGCTACCAGCAGCAGGGCATCGGCGCCGGCATGCTGCAGGGTTCCCTGCACTGCTTCGCCGCAGGTGAGGTGTGCCGCAACCACACAGCCCAGCGAGCCGCGGAGCCTGTCTGCCAAGGCGATGTTTACCATCTCGGCCCGCACCCGGTCGCTGATTTCAGCATCGAGTGCGAGCCGGCCGGGTTCGGCCAACTGGCCTTCAAGGTCCTCGAAGAGTGCATCCCACCGCATGCGCAAAGCGTAGGACGGGGCCAGCGGGAGGTCAATGCCGGGTCCCGTCAGTTCGGACACTGGACAAAAGTACTTCATCAGGTTCAAACTGCATTTAACGCTATCAAACAGCATCAAACTGCATTGGATGGGCTTTCAATGATGATTTCGCCACGGCAACAACAGCTTTCAGACACCGCCGCCGCAGCCACTCTTCTGTTGCTGGGGATTCTCCTCGTTGTGATTGGTGCGGGCCTGGCCGGTCAGTGGGTGGATTCAGCTTCGCGGCACCAGGAACCTGGATCCGAGGACATCCTGGGAGTCGCAGCGGCTGCCGTGGGCAGCCTGCTGGTGGCCTGGTGGCTGCTTGCCTTCGTTCTGGCGGCCGGCAGCGCCCTCTTGGAACGAACCGGCAGGCCCACGGCGGCTGCAGCGGTCGGCTGGCTCTCCCCGGCTTTTATGCGCCGCCTCGCAGTTGCCGCCCTGTCCGCCCAACTCGCGTCCGTGACCGCAGCAAATGCGGCCGTACCCGGACCACCCTGGCAGCCTGCCGAAAGCCGCACATCAATCCCCGGCATCAGCGCCCCCGCCCCGCCGTTGCCGGGAGCACTCCATCCCGGCTGGCAACCTGCCGCCCAACATCAAGGCCCGGGCCTGCTGGCCGGTAGCCCCGGCCGCCCCGGCAACCTGCCGGGGCAGGACCTGGCACCGGCAGGCCCTGCCGTGACAGTGCTCGCCGGCGACAGCCTCTGGGACATCGCCGCAGATCACCTGGGGCCGGAGGCCAGTGACGCTGACATTGCCGTCGAATGGCCCCGCTGGTATCAGGCCAATCGGGCAGTAATCGGTCCCGACCCCGACCACCTGCTGCCCGGGCAGGTGCTGGTGCATCCCGGACCGGCTTAGGGACTCCGACGACCTGCCTGCACCAGACCGGCTCCTCCGTTACCAACCTAGGGAAATCCAATGACCGCCAGCATCCCCATCCGAGCCGCTATCGGAACAACTGCCCAGGCTCTCAGCGCCCAGCGACACGGGCTGCAGCAGAACTCCGCGTCCGGGCAAGTCGCCAAGACCCTGCCCCCTGGATCCTGGCCGGACGCCCGGAGCCGGGCGGAAGCGCCCCCGTTGCGGTTTGCCGATGAGGCAGCCGAGGTGCGGGCCATCGCCCGGGGCACTGTCCAGGCCGCCATGGAGGTGCTGGCTGGGATCCGGCCCGTCCACCAACTGGCCCGCAGGCTCGACCCGAAGTGCCTGTCCACTCTGCAGCACCGCGCGGCCCTGATCCGGCATGAGCTGGTCCGGACCGGCAATCCAGACCTGGCCCGGCTGCACCGGAACTCGATGGTCCGCTCCATCCGGGTCTGCGGGGTCGGCGACGGAATCTACGAGGCAAGCGCGGTGGTCATCGACGATGTCCGGGTCCGTGCCGTGGCCGTCAGGCTTGAGCGCAGCAAGCAGGTGTGGCGGGTCACCGAACTTTTGGTGGGCTGAGTGGGCCCCGCTAACGGAGGCAGGGCCGGACATGATGTCCGACCCTGCCTCACGTGGTCACTTAAGGGTGCACATGTCCCTTGCGGTTCAGCGCTTTTTCTTCTTCGCGGTCCGCTTGACGGCGTCCTGGTTGGCAGCCTTTGCCGGGTTCCCCGAGCGGCCTGACGTCCGGGTTTCGACGCGGGTCTCGGTGCCGCCGCTTTCGCCGGGAGCCGTGTACTGCAACTGGGCCGGCTTCTCGGGGGCTTCCAGTCCGGCCGCCCGGACCTGGGGTTCCACGTGCTCGGTGTGGGCTCCTGAATCATCCTGCACCACAACGTCCTGGGCGGGTGTGACTTCAACTTCGAGGTTGAAGAGGAATCCGACACTTTCCTCGCGGATGGCTTCCATCATGCTCTGGAAGAGGAGGAACCCTTCCCGCTGGTATTCCACCAGCGGATCCCTCTGGGCCATGGCGCGCAGGCCAATGCCTTCCTTGAGGTAGTCCATCTCGTAGAGGTGCTCCTGCCACTTCCTGCCAATGACGGAAAGGACCACGCGGCGTTCAAGTTCGCGCATGCTTTCGGCACCGATGGTCTCTTCACGCGTCTGGTACACCACACGTGCGTCGGAGAGGAGTTCCTCCTTGAGCATCTCAACGGTCAGCCTCGACCGGCCGCCGGCTTCCTCGATGATGTCGTCGGCCGTGACGCTTACGGGGTAGAGCGTTTTCAGGTTGGTCCACAGCTGGGCATAATCCCAGTCGTCGCCGTTGCCTTCAGCGGTTGCCGCGTCGATGAGCGAAACTATGGTGTCCTCCACGAAGAACTGCACCTTTTCGTGCAGGTCGTCCCCTTCGAGGATTCGGCGGCGGTCGCTGTAGATGGCCTCGCGCTGGCGGTTGAGGACGTCGTCGTATTTGAGGACGTTTTTGCGCTGCTCGGCGTTGCGGCCTTCCACCTGACCCTGCGCGGAGGCAATGGCCCGGGAAACCAGCTTGGACTCCAGCGCCACATCGTCCGGGACGGAACTGTTCATCAGTCGCTCCGCGGCACCGGAGTTGAAGAGCCGCATCAGGTCGTCCTTCAGGGACAGGTAGAAGCGCGACTCCCCCGGGTCACCCTGGCGGCCGGAGCGGCCCCGAAGCTGGTTGTCGATGCGGCGCGATTCGTGCCGTTCCGTGCCCAGGACGTAGAGCCCGCCCAGGTTGAGGACTTCCTCGTGCTCGTCCTTGACCGACTGTTTGGCAGCTTCGAGCGCGCCTGGCCAGGCTGCCTCGTATTCCTCGGAGTTCTCTTCCGGGTCAAGGCCACGCTTGGCCAGTTCGGCGACGGCGGTGAATTCGGCGTTGCCACCGAGCATGATGTCCGTGCCTCGGCCGGCCATGTTGGTTGCCACGGTGACAGCGGCTTTGCGGCCGGCCTGGGCAACAATGGCAGCTTCCCGGGCGTGGTTCTTCGCGTTCAGGACTTCGTGGCGGATGCCTTCCTTCGCCAGCAGGCGGGAAAGGTACTCGCTCTTTTCGACGCTGGTGGTACCCACCAGGACGGGCTGGCCCTTTTCGTGCCGTTCGGCAATGTCTTTCACCACTGCATCGAACTTGACGGTTTCGTTCTTGAAAACAAGATCGGCCTGGTCCATGCGCTGCATGTCCCGGTTCGTGGGAATGGCCACCACACCCAGCTTGTAGGTGCTCATGAATTCGGCGGCTTCAGTCTCAGCTGTGCCGGTCATGCCGGAGAGCTTGCTGTACATGCGGAAGTAGTTCTGCAGGGTCACCGTGGCGAGGGTCTGGTTCTCCGCCTTGATCTCGACGCCTTCTTTGGCCTCGATCGCCTGGTGCATTCCCTCGTTGTAGCGCCGACCGGCGAGGATACGCCCGGTGTGCTCGTCAACGATCAGGACTTCGCCGTCCAGGATGACGTAATCCTTGTCGCGCTTGAAGAGTTCCTTGGCCTTGATGGCGTTGTTCAGGAATCCAATCAACGGAGTGTTGGCTGACTCATACAGGTTGGTGATGCCGAGGTAATCCTCGACTTTTTCGATCCCGCCCTCGAGCACGCCTACGGTGCGCTTCTTCTCGTCGACCTCGTAGTCCTTCTCGGGCTCCAGCCGCAGGACAACCTTGGCGAACTCGCTGTACCACCGGTTGGTGTCGCCCTGGGCAGGACCGGAGATGATGAGCGGGGTTCTTGCCTCGTCGATGAGGATGGAGTCCACTTCATCCACCACGGCAAAGTGGTGCCCGCGCTGGACCAGTTCGTTCCTGTCCCACGCCATGTTGTCACGGAGGTAGTCGAAGCCGAATTCGTTGTTGGTGCCGTAGGTGATGTCGGCTGCGTACTGTTCTCGGCGGACCGCCGGATCCTGGTTCGAAAGGATGCAGCCACTGGTGAGGCCGAGGAAGCGGTAGACGCGGCCCATGAGGTCCGACTGGTACTCGGCAAGGTAGTCGTTCACGGTAATGACGTGGACGCCGTTGCCAGCCAGGGCGTTGAGGTAGGCAGGCGCGGTGGCAACGAGGGTCTTGCCCTCACCGGTCTTCATTTCCGCGATGTTGCCCAGGTGCAGCGCAGCGCCACCCATCAGCTGGACATCGAAGTGCCGCATCCCCAGGGTCCTCGACGATGCCTCACGGACCGCCGCAAAAGCCTCGGGCAGGAGGTCGTCCAGTTTCTCGCCATCCTGATGGCGTTCACGCAGCCGGTCAGTTTCCTCGCGGAGTTCAGCATCCGTGAAGGTCTTGAACGAGTCCTCGAGGGCATTGATGGAGTCGGCATAGTTCCTCAGCTGCCGGAGTGTCTTTTTGTCACCCGTGCGGAGAAGTTTTTCGATAAGTGATGCCACGTGAAGATGCTCCCAGTCTGCTGCCGGCCGAATTCTGGCGTTTTTAGTCTACGTGAGAGACACCACCGCGGTGCCTTTTCTCCTCAGAGCGGATCAGCGCACCATCCTGGCGACGGCGATCAGCAGGGCCGGCGCCAGATCACCCACCGGCTGGACCTCCACATCCCCCAGCCCCAGCCATTGGGCCATAAGGCCCAGTTCAGCGGCGAGTTCGATGGCGGTATCCGGCGGCGCGCCTGGTTCGGCGAAGGCGGATCGGACCAGCAGCCGGCCGCCGGCGCGGTCGGCTTTCAGGTCCACACGGGCGACCATGGCGTCGCGAAGGAGGAAAGGAAGGACGTAGTAGCCAAAGCGCCTTTTGGGCGCCGGAGTGTAAATCTCAATCCGGTAGTGGAAGCCGAACAGCTCTTCCAGGCGCCGGCGTTCGAACACCATCGAATCGAAAGGGCTGAGGAGGGCACGGCCCACCGCCTTCCGGGGCATGGCTGCATCCACGTGCCGGTACAGCAGCCGCGGCCATCCGGTAACAGTGACGGGTTCCAGCCTGCCATTCGCCACAAGCCGCTGTACCGCCAAGGCTGTGGGCTTGATGGGTGTACGGAAGTAGTCCGCGAAGCATTTGACGGAACCGATTCCGTGGGCCTGCGCTGCGGCTTCCGTCAGCCGGCACAGGGCTGCGTCCGGATCATCGACCGCTTTGCCGCCGTCGCGCGGGAGGACCCTGGACGTCAGTGTGTACTTGCGTTCAAACTGGTCGGTTCTGGCCGCGGCCGAAACCAGCCCCGCCTCAAAGAGGTGTTCCAGGACCCGTTTCACGGCATTCCAGTTCCAGCCCCAGTTATCCGTCGATTTTTCCTCGACGTGGCCGATCCTGGCCGTCAGTTCGGCAGCAGTCATTGGCCGGCCCGGTGCCAGCGCCGACAAGATCCGGCCAGACACATCACCGCGCAGTTCCGCGTCCATGGCGGCAGCACCAACCCAGGCACGCTTCTGCCACAGGAGAAGATCCGGATAGTGCTCGGGCCGGATATAGCTGGCTTCGTGGGCCCAATATTCCATCATCCGACGGGGGTGTGTACCTGACATCCTGTGCAGGATTGAGCGGTCGTAGTCCCCCAGCCGGGAAAAGAACGGAAGGTAATGGCTCCGGGAGAGCACGTTTACGGAATCAATCTGGACCAGCTGCAGCCGGGCAAAGGTGCGGCCCACCGCCCGTGAAGACACGGGCCCGGTGGGCCGCCCTTTCGAAAGTCCCTGTGCTGCCAGCGCAATCCGCCGTGCCTGGTTCAGGCTCAGCGCAGCCGGCACATCAGTCCTTTCCGGCAGTCAAAACACCCACGCTAGGCGTTGGCTGCGACGTCGTCCGAACGGTAGGCGAGGATCTTCTCTTCCACCACCGAGTCGCCGGGCTCGCAGTCGCTGTCCAGCGTGATGACACCGTAGGTCCAACCACGGCGGCGGTACACGACCGACGGCGTGTTGGTCTCTTTGTCCACAAACAGGTAGAAGTCGTGACCCACCAACTCCATGTTGTCCACTGCATCGTCAAGGGTCAGTGATGCTGCCGGGAAGACCTTGCGCCGGATCAGGACCGGTGAGTCACCGGCAGGAATGTCGTTGTCCACCTCATAAGGTGATTTGTCCGCTGACGGGGCCACGGCATCGGACCGGTGGCTGGCTTCAAGGTAAAGCGGTTCGCTGGCGCTGGCCGGTTCAAGCGAGGCGGTGGCTTCGCGGACGGCTTTGGGCGTGTGCCGGCCGTGGTGGACTTTCTTGCGGTCCTTGGCGCGGCGGAGCCGTTCAAGCAACTTGTTGTAAGCGAGATCGAAGGCAGCGAATTTGTCGGCGGCGCTGGCTTCGGCACGGATTACGGGTCCGCGCCCCAGGACTGTCACTTCTACGGTGAGCTGGTCCCCGGTCTGCCGGGCGTTCGTTTCCTTGGAAACCTTCGCGTCCACGCGCTGGACCTTGTCGCCGAGAGACTCGATCTTCGAGATCTTCTCACCGGCGTATTCGCGGAATCGGTCTGAGACCGTCAGATTTCGTCCGCTGATCATAAACTCCATGGTGCCCTCCAAATGACTTCGGTGACACGACGACGGCACGTCCTAGGGCCGATCTGCTTGACAGTCGAGCCCCTCTCCGAGCCGCCATCGAAAGGTACATTCTGTTCTTTGTACCCACAACCGACGTTAGTTCATCGACGCAGGTTATTCACCTTTTTCCGGTTTATTTTTTTCTAAGACGGGGTGGCTTCCTTGCGCCCCGGCGGGTATTGCGCTGGCGTCGGCCGCCCCTGGCGGGCGTGTCGCGGCCAGGACCACCGCACCCCTGACGAAGGCCCCTGCGAGGTGCAAAGCGCGGGCCGCCTCGGCGAGCGTGGCGCCCGTGGTAAGGACGTCGTCGACAATGATGCAAGCCTTGCCGGCCACTGTGGCAGCCGCTCCGCGCCGGACCCGCATGGATCCCCGGACCCGGCGCGCCCGGTCCCCCCGATCCAGCCCCTTCTGCCCTCCGGGCACTTGCGGGTGACCGTTTCCCGTCCTGGCCAGCACATCCGCCACGGCAACGCCCGGCACCTGCCGGGCGGCCAACCCCAGCAGCGAGTGGACCGGGCTGAATCCCCGGGCCGCAAACGCAGCCGTGCTGGTGGGCACGGGGACGCAGATCATGGCGGCACCGTCCGGCGCCGCGCCGCGGAGGGCCCCCGCGAGCGCCTGTGCCAAGGAGTGCCGCACCTGGTACTGGCCATGCCGTTTGAAGGACAGGAGCGCCTGGGCCAGTTCTTCCCGGTAGACGCCGGCTGCAACCACAGGCAGCAGCACCCTCCCTGAGACATCCATCAGCGCAGGGGCGCCGCCTTCGGCGCGGAAGGGCAGCGTGGAAAGTCGCCGCACCCGGCGGCTGCAGCCAGCGCACAGGGCCCGGTCCTCTGCTCCGCAGCAGACGCAGTCCACGGGAACGGCGGCAGCGAGGAGCTCCATGGCCGCTGCGCCCAGCTGGTCAGCGAAGCGCAGGAAAGCGCTGCCGTACGGTGATCGATGGCGGGCGGGCCAGGGCTCGGCGGGCGTCAGGTCCGGGTCGGACGCTGGGTTGGCAGGCGGAAAGAGTTCAATGCCCATACCCCAAAAAATGCCATCTGAGGGGCCAGGACGGAACAGGCCGGACCCCGCATGTGGGTAACTGCCGGGCTGGAACCGGCGCAGTCCACCTCAGCCGGGGAAGGACATCTCAGTTGGGCCCTTGATCTGGGGTGACCAGCCGTTGCCCAGCCGTTGGAAGATACCCTCGGCCGACTGCGCGAAGATCTCGTCCGGCCCGTTTCCACCGCTCAGCGACAGGAGGCCGGGCCACGGAGCCAGTTGCTGCGGCGCCCCCGAGGTCAGCGACAGGATCTCAGGTGTGACGTTGGACGCCGTGGAGCTTTTCATAACGGCCACGGTGGTGTCATTGACCCAGACACCCTGGTCAGGGTTGCTGCCGGTGACAAGGGTTACCGGCGCCGTCAGCTCCCGGGGTGTCCCATCTGCGGCGCGGATGATGCCGGCCACCTGGACGCGGGTAACGCCGTTCTGTTCCGAAATGACGAGGGCGCGCACCCCTTCGCGGGAAATCCGGAATTCCTTTACGGTCCGGCCTGCGAGCCATGCCGGGGACAGGGAGACCGAGGGCAGTGCAGCCCCTTCTGCCACACCGGCGGGGCGGAATGCTACGACTTCGGTCTCCCCCGCCGCTCCCGGCCCGGCAGTCCAGACCCAGTCGTTGAGGCTGAAGGAAGGCCTGGTCAGGGTGGACCTGGTAGTCAGGGCGCGTGCCGGCTGCCCCGGGACGATGCTGTACAGCGTGGTGCGGCCCTCGTTGAGGAAGGCTGCGCTTTGGGACACCGGGGATTCGGCCGGGAAACGCGGGCCGAGGGCGGACACGGACTGCATGTCCGGCAGCGGCGAAATCCTGTTGTTCTCGTACCGGACCAGTTCATTGCCGCTGATGGCGATCTGGCGCGAGGGAACGCTCTTGTCCTGGACCGGCGGCAGGACCGCGCCGGTGTCCTCCACCCGCACCAGGTCCTGGTTGGCTCGCAATTCCACATTCACCACGTCCGGTTGGCTCCGGAAGGTCAGCGTCAGCTGCATCTGCATGCGCAGCCGGTCTTCGGGCGAGGTTTCAGTGAGCTCCTTGGCGCTCAAGTCCACCTGGGCGGCCCCGGAAACCACCGGCACCGACTCCCTTGCCAGTTTGATGCCGGAAGGGAAAGCACTTGCCACCGCGCCACGCAGGTACGGTGCAGGACCGGCCAGCAGGGCACTGGTCATGGCCTTGACTGTTTTGTTCCTGATGAACCAGCGGACATCAGGGACGGCGAACGTAAAAGTGGGATCGTAGAAGTAGATGGGAAAAGCCCCGTAGATGACCTTGAAGGTTTCCTCTGCGATGGCCGTGCCGTCCGGTATCGCCGAGATCCGCCACTCACCGTCCACCTGGGTAAGGGTAACCGGGATCTTCTCCACGGTCCCTTCAGGCGACTGGGTAGCAATGCCGTCTGCATTGACCGTGTAGGACACGTCCAGTTCGTAGTTATAGACGTTCTCCGTCTCCGTGGCCACCACCCTGGCTTCGCGGTACACCAGGGCCCGCTGATCCGGCTTCCAACTCACGGAGGATGCCTGCGTCAGGTATTGGCGGGCCACGGCGTAATCGTCCTCGTAGCCACTGCCGGCACGGTAGAAGTAGTCAATGATGGTCTCCGGCGACGCTCCGGGCTGCGGGGCGGCCGGCAGGAACACCGGGGCACTGAGGTTTCCCGCACTGCCCTCGCTGCTTTTGCCAACAGGGCCGGCCGTGGGAATCCGGGCGCAGCCTGCCAGGACAGCAAGCAGCATCGCCAGTATGATGGCCGCCAGCCTGGTTGCACCCCTGCTACGGCCCGTCATGGTGTCTCCTTGGAGGTGATTGCCGGTGCCAGGTGTGAGGCACCGGCTTCGAGGATCAGCATGTTGCGTTGGTCGGCCTCCCTGGGAATGCTCCCCGGCTGACCCTGCACCATGGTGTCATCAGGTTCAAGTGGAACGGGTGAGGCGTCGATGCCTTCACCCTGGCGCAGCGGCACCGTGAGCCGGAAGTTGGCGCCGCTGCCTTTGCGGCCCCAGGCCTGCAGCCAGCCGTTGTGCAGTTTGGTGTCTTCCATGGCGATCGACAGGCCCAGACCGCTGCCTCCGGTGGTGCGGGCGCGGGCGGGATCGGCGCGCCAGAACCGGTCAAAAACGCGGGCGGCTTCGGCCGGTTCCATCCCCATGCCGTGATCGCGGACGGAAATCCCAACGGCGGTCTGGCTGGCGGCGACGGTGATGGCCACCGGTTTCCCTTCGCCGTGTTCCACGGCGTTCAGGATGAGGTTCCGCAGGATACGGTCGATCCTGCGGGCGTCCATGTCCACGATGACGGGCTCGGCCGGTGCGCTGAGAATGAGTTCGGAGCCGTATTCGGCTGCCACGGGGGCGGCGCCTTCGATGACGTGCGCCACGACGTGCCGGATGTCTTCCGCTTCCGCGTCCAGTTCGGCGACGCCGGCGTCGAAGCGCGAAATCTCCAGGAGGTCGGACAGCAAGGACTGGAACCGCTCCACCTGGTTGTACAGCAGTTCGGCGGAACGCTTATTGATGGGGTCGAAGTCGTCGCGGGCGTCGTAGAGCACTTCGGCTGCCATCCGCACGGTTGTCAGCGGGGTCCGCAGTTCGTGGGAGACGTCGGAGACGAACCGCTGCTGCATTTGGGACAAGGTGGCAAGCTGGGTGATCTGTTCCTGCAGGCTCGCCGCCATATGGTTGAAGGAGGCCCCCAACCGGGCAACCTCATCCTCGCCGCGGACAACCATGCGTTCCTGCAGCTGTCCCGCTGCGAGTTTCTCCGACACCATGGCGGCATGGCTGACAGGGCTCACCACGTTCCGCGTGACGTACCAGGCAACGGCTCCGATCAGCAGCACCATCACGGCTCCACCTGCCCAGAGCACACCCTGGATCTCGTCCAGGGTCTGCTGGGCGGTGTTCAGGTCGTAAATCAGGTACAGCTCGTAGACGGTCCCGTTAAAGGTCACGAGGTTTCCGACGGCGATGCCCGGCCGGTCCTCCGTGCCCACCGGGATCACGGTGGAGGCCCAGTACTGGTCCTTGCCGGACGACTGGACAGCTTTCCGAAGGTCCGGCGGGATGACGCTGACGGTCAGCTGGTCCGAGGCACGCGATTCCACCCACCGGTTCCTGGGTTTGGTCTGTTCGGGCTTGGCCTCGAAGACGTACCGACGCTGGATGACCGAGCCGCGACCCTCCACGGCGTTAAGTGTGTCGTACACCAGGGTGATGACGCTGGACTGGTCGGTGACCTGGGCGCCGTCGAACGTCTCCTGGACCTGCTTGACGTTGTAACGCGTCTCGGATTCCGCCTGGGTAAGGCGTTCCTGGAAGAGGTTGTTGGCGATCTGGTTGGACAGGTACGCACCCACCACGGCGAACGAGGTCACCGCCAGCATCAGCGTGGTCAGGACCGTGCGGAACTGCAGGGAGCGGCGCCACCGACGCTGCAGGGCGCGGGCGATGAACCTCAACGCGGGCAGGAAGCGCCGAACTCCCGTGCCCACGAGCCGTGCCACGCGCCAGCCGACAATAAGGGCGCGGCGGCGCCAGATCCTGGTGCGGAACGTCACCTGCCGGAACCCGGGAGTGAGGGCATCCGTATGCTCCGGCGCATGGCCCGGGGGGCCGTCGTGTCCGGCGGGGACGGCCGGGGCGCCGGTTACGGGCGGCGCACCGTCGAGGCCGCGTTCCCCGTCCTCCGGAGTGGAATCCTGCGGCGTGGGATCAGGCCCCTGCTTTGTAGCCGACACCACGCACCGTCAATACAACTTCCGGGGCTTCCGGGTCTTGTTCGATCTTGGAGCGCAGGCGCTGGACGTGGACGTTGACCAGGCGCGTATCGGCGGCGTGGCGGTAACCCCAGACCTGTTCCAGCAGCAGTTCCCGGGTGAAAACCTGCCAGGGTTTACGGGCCAGCGCCACCAGCAGGTCAAACTCGAGCGGCGTCAGGGAGATCCGCTCGCTGCCCCTGCTGACGGTGTGGCCGGCGACATCGATGGTGATGTCGGCGATGCGGAGCGTCTCCGGGGCTTTTTGGTCGCCCGGGCGGAGCCTGGCCCTGACCCTTGCCACCAACTCTGCGGGCTTGAACGGTTTGGGGACGTAGTCGTCCGCACCGGATTCCAGGCCGCGGACAACATCCGAAGTATCCGCCTTTGCCGTGAGCATCACGATCGGCACATCGGACTCGGACCGGATCTGCCGGCACACCTCGATACCGTCGACGCCAGGGAGCATGAGGTCAAGCAGCACGAGGTCGGGCCGCGATGACCGGAAGATATCCAGCGCCTGGGCGCCGTCCGCGCAGAAAACGGGTTCAAATCCGTCATTGCGCAGCACAATTCCAATCATTTCGGCCAGCGCTTCGTCATCGTCTACCACCAGAATGCGTGCCTTCATAGTTATATATTCCCTTATCAGGCGGGGTTTGTCGTGTTCAGCCGGCTACGGCATGGCGGGATGCTAGGCCGCCCGACGCCGGAACTATAGGCTGGGGTCATGCCCGCCGTTCCGGGGCGCCAGGCGCAGGCCGCGGCAGCTTCTCCGGGCGGCGTTGGATTTACGCGTTGGGGAGGGAACACGGTGTCACCACAGGATTCAGGCCCGCAGGAGCCGGCCGGCAGCGACGGGGAGGCGCCCGAACAGCAGCCAGGCCAGCAACAGGGGCAACGGCCGGCCGCCGGACAACCCGGCCAGCCGCGGTGGCCGTCCGAGGCACCCTCCGGACAGTGGCAAGGGCAGCAGGGCCAGCAACAATCCGGACAATGGCCGGGGCAACAGGGCCAGCAACCATGGGGCCAACCACCCGCCCAGCAATCATGGGGCCAACAACCATGGGGCCAAGCCCAAGGCCAACAACCCCCACAACAACCATGGGGCCAACAACCATGGGGCCAAGCCCAAGGCCAACAACCCCCACAACAACCATGGGGCCAACCCGAAGGCCAGCAATCTGCCCAACAACCATGGGGCCAACGCCCGTCATGGGGTCCCCCTCCCCCGGCCTGGCAGGGAGGTCCGACCGGCGGCGCACCTTACGGCCAGCCCCGCTACATGGCACCGCCGAAACCCGGCACTGTCCCGTTGCGTCCATTGCTCTTCGGGGAAATCATGGACGGTTCCTTCCAGACCATCCGTCGTAACGCCAAGGCCATGCTCGGCGCCGGCCTCCTCGCGCAATCGTTGATCTACATCCTTACGGCGCTCCTGACCGCAGGCGCCGCCGCCGGAACCCTTTTCAATCCGGGGTGGGCGGACAACGCCACCGCAGCGGACTTCGCCGCCCTGGGGTTTGGGTTTGTGGGCGGGATCGCTGTTGCCGCGGTTTTGTCCGTTTTGGTGGCCACGATCCTGCAGGGCGCCATGGTGGTCCCGGTGGCCCGTGGGATCCT
Source organism: Pseudarthrobacter sp. MEB009 (assembly GCF_030208875.1). NCBI lineage: Bacteria > Bacillati > Actinomycetota > Actinomycetes > Micrococcales > Micrococcaceae > Pseudarthrobacter > Pseudarthrobacter sp. MEB009. The sequence goes on along the minus strand of NZ_JARVTC010000007.1, from coordinate 350,421 downwards.
GGACCGCCGCACGGGCTTCCGCCAGATGTGGCAACTGGCCAGGTCCCGTACCGGAGCGCTCGTCAGGCTGGCGCTGGTGTACCTCGGCGCCGGCGTAGTCGCTGTCCTGATCCCCGTAGGCGTGGCTGCGCTGGTGATCAGCACCATGGACGCGACCGGCCTGTTGATCCTGCTGCCTGTTATGTTCGGGATGTTCGTCCTGTACATCTGGTTGACCATCAAGGTGCTGGTGGCACCGGCTGCCGTGGTCATTGAGGAACTGGGTGCCATGGCCGCCATCCGCAGGTCGTGGGGCCTGACCCGCGCCAACTGGTGGCGGATCCTGGGAATCACCCTGGTGGTGGGAATCCTTATTTCGGTCATCAGCCAGGTCGTGACCATACCCATCAGCCTTTTGGTCCAGTTCCTTGGCAGCACCGTCTCGCCCGACGGCGGAACCGGCGGTTCTGCCGGGTTGGCCATCGTTGGACTGGTTCTTACGGCCATTGTGGGCATCATGATTGGCGCCCTTGGTTACGCGTTCCAGACATCTGTGATGGCGTTGCTCTACCTCGACCTGCGGATGCGCAAGGACGGCCTGGATATTTCGCTGCTGCGGCTCCTGGAGTCCGGCGACGATCCCGACGGGATCCCCGGCCGGGGCCTGCCTGCAGGTGCTCCCGGCCAGGCTCCCGCGGCCGGCGCAACACCCGGAACCTGGCCGGATGTCCGCTGAACCCCCGCTGCTGCCAGGTGCTGACGAGGCCCGGCGGTGGGCCAGTGAGGAACTGGCCAGGCCTGAATACCGGGATGCCGCACCATCGTGGCTTGCCGACGCGTGGGAAACAGTCCTGGACTGGTTGAACTCCATCGGAGGACAGCCGGCCGAAGGCGCACCGGTCCCCAGCCCCGTCATCGGGATCGTTATAGCTGCCATCATCGCCGCGGCGGTTATCGTGGCCAGGCCCCGCTTGAACGCGAAGCACCGTAAGGCCAACCCAGTGTTCGAAAGCGCAAGCCAGCTTACTGCCGGGGACTTCCGGGAGCGGGCCGCAAAGTCCGCCGCCGAACAAAGGTGGGGGGACGCCGTCGTCGACCTGTTCCGGGCCATGGTCCGGTCAGCTGAGTACCGGACCATCCTGGACCCTGAACCCGGCCGCACTGCCGACGAGGCAGCGCGCGGGCTGTCCGCGGCGTTCGGCGCCGAAACCTTGCGCCTGGACCAGGCGGCAAGGACTTTCGACGCCGTCCGCTACGGCAATACGCCCGCTGAGGCCGCCGACTACCGGGACCTGGCAAGCCTGGATGCAGCGCTCGAAACCGCACGCCCTGCCCCCGCCGGCACCGAGCGCAGCGCGGCGCTGCCGTGAGCGCCGCTCCACAGGAAGCCACCGAGGCCACGGACGAACCTCCTTCGGACCCGGCCCTGGCTACCCGGAAATCAGGCTGGGTGCGCAGGCACCGCGGCCTGGCGATCCTGTCAAGTGTCGTCGCCGTGGGACTGGCCCTTGGCATTTGGAACCAGCTTGCCCCCAAGGGGGACAGTGAAACCCTGTCGCTCGCAAACGCCGGTCCCAACGGAAGCCGGGCTGTCGGCGAAATCCTTGGCCGACACGGTGTCGAGGTCCACCAGGCCGGTGATTTCGAAACCGCCATGGAGGCATTGGCGAACAGCGACTACCCCACCCTCCTGCTCTATGACCGCAGTGGCTTCCTTTCCGGCGAACAGCTTAGTGAACTGGCAGACTCGGCGGTACGGATAGTCGTGGTCACTCCCCGGCTTGCCACCCTTTCTGCCCTGACAGGGTCCGGGGCACCCGAGGACGCCACGACCCCGAACATCCGCCAGGCGGGAGTGGTACCGGACGGGGTGCCGGTCCTGGAACCCGGATGCTCACTGCCGGACGCCGTAGCGGCCGGTCCGGTGTCCGGAGACGCTGGCTTCACCTACGACGGCGGCACCACCTGCTACCGGCCGCAAGGTGCCGCCGGGGGAATGCTTGCCGTCAGCGACGATGAGCGGTTGACCGTCCTGGGCAGCACCACGATCCTGGGAAACAGGCACCTGGCCGAGCACGGTAATGCCGCCCTGGCCCTGCGCACCCTCGGCACCTCTGAAGACCTCGTCTGGTACCTGCCTTCCCTGGCGGACCTGGAACCATCCGGGGCCCCAACCTCCCTGGCGGAGCTGCGACCCAAGTGGGTGCCGTACCTGGGTCCCTGGCTGCTGATTGTCGCCCTGGCCGCCATCGTGTGGCGTGGCCGCCGGAATGGGCCGCTGGTGTTTGAACCGCTGCCGGTGGTGGTCAAAGCGGTGGAAACCGCGGAAGGGCGCGCGCGGCTTTACCACGATGCCCGCGCCCTTGGGCAGGCACGCGACAACCTACGCGCCGGAACACTGGTCCGGCTGTCCGGAAAGCTCAGGCTGGGACCGGAGGCCACCGATGCGCAGGCAATCGAGGCCCTGGCGCGCCTCCTGGGCCGGCCTGCTGACCGTATCCGAACACTAATTAACGAACACCCCGGCACCGAGGCCCGGTTGGTGGCCTGGGCGCAGGAACTGGACCAACTCGAGAAAGAGGTCAGGAATACATGAGCGACTACAGCAGCGGGCCCCGGGTCCTTGAATCAACGGAGCACGACGCGGCCCGTCAGGCGCTGCAGGATGTGCGCCGCGAGGTGGCGAAGGCCGTGGTGGGCCAGGACGCCACGGTCACCGGACTCCTCGTGGGCCTGCTCTCACAAGGACATGTGCTTCTTGAAGGTGTCCCGGGCGTGGCCAAAACGCTGCTGGTTCGTGCCTTGTCCGCGGCGTTGAGCCTGGACACCAAACGAGTCCAGTTCACCCCGGACCTGATGCCCGGAGACGTCACCGGTTCGCTGGTGTACGACTCCCGGACGGCAGACTTCACGTTCCGCGAAGGACCGGTTTTTACGAACATCCTGTTGGCTGACGAAATCAACAGGACGCCACCCAAAACGCAGGCATCCCTGCTGGAGGCCATGGAAGAGCGGCAGGTCTCGGTGGACGGGGTGTCCCGCAGGCTGCCGGCCCCGTTTATGGTGGCCGCCACGCAGAACCCTGTCGAATATGAAGGGACCTATCCGTTGCCGGAAGCTCAGTTGGACAGGTTCCTCCTTAAGCTCACCATGCAGCTGCCGGAACGCCACGACGAGGTTGAAGTCATCCGCCGCCACGCCGCCGGGTTCAACCCGCAGGACCTGGCCGCAGCAGGTATCCGGGCAGTGGCCGGTGCCGGGGACCTCGCGCTGGCCCGCGAAGCCATGGCAGCCGTTGCCGTGGAACCGGAAATCATTGGCTACATCGTGGACCTGGTGCGGGCCACCCGCACGGCCCCGTCCTTCCAGCTCGGCGTCTCTCCCCGTGGCGCCACCGCTTTACTGAATACGTCCCGGGCATGGGCGTGGCTTTCTGGCAGGAGCTTCGTCACCCCTGACGACGTGAAATCCCTGGCGCTGCCGTGCCTCCGGCACCGGGTGTCGCTCCAGCCCGAAGCGCAGATGGACGGCGTACGGGTGGACGATGTGCTGGGCAGCATCCTGGCATCCGTTCCTGTACCGCGCTGATGGCCGTTTCCGGGCGCTTTGTCCTCCTGGTCCTGCTTGGCCTGGTGCCCGTCCTGCTGCTTCCCGGACGGGCCACGGTCCTGACGACAGTGGGCGTGCTGGCTGCGTTGCTGGTCGCCGACGTGCTGCTGGCAGCGTCGCTCCGCTCCATTGAAGTGCTCCGGCCCAAGCCCGGCAGCGTCACCCTGCATGGCAGCGTCGAGGCCACCCTCACCATCCGGAACAACGGACGGCGCCGCCTCCGCGGCTCCATCCGCGACGGCTGGCAGCCGTCCGCAGGGGCCGAGAACCCCGTCCAGCACATCGATGTCCCGCCCGGCGAGGGACGCCGCGTCACCGTGAGGCTGCACCCGGTGCGCCGCGGAGACCTCCGGACCCCGCACATCACTGTCCGGGCCTTCGGACCACTCGGGCTTGCAGCAGGCCAGGTGACCATCACCTCTCCGGGCTCGCTGCGGGTCCTGCCTCCCTTTCATTCCCGACGCCACCTTCCGTCGAAGCTGCGGAAGCTGCGTGAACTCGACGGGAAGGCAGCGGTGCAGATCCGCGGCGGGGGCACGGAGTTCGATTCCCTCCGCGATTACGTGCGCGGAGACGACGTCCGGTCCATCGATTGGCGCGCCACCGCCCGCCGCTCCGCCGTGGTGGTCCGCACTTGGCGGCCCGAACGCGACCGGCGGGTGGTGATGGTCCTGGACGTCTCCCGGACCTCGGCCGCCAGGATCGGCGACGAAACCAGGCTGGACACGGGGATGGAAGCCGCGTTGCTGTTGGGGGTCCTGGCAGAGCGCGGCGGGGACCGGGTGGACTTCCTGGCCTTCGACAGGAGAATCCGGGCGCGTGCCGGTTCCGCCGGCCAGGGCAACCTCCTGGGCCGGATGGTGCAGGCCATGGCCCCCCTGGATGCCGAGCTCATCGAAATGGACTGGCCGGCGGTCCCGGCCGAGGTCCGGGCGGTGTCGGCCCACCGCTCCCTGGTGGTCCTGCTGACCTCACTCGACGGCGGAGCCCCGGAGGAAGGCCTCATTCCGGTGGCCGCCCAACTGGCCGGCCGCCACGTTGTGGTGGTTGCCGCCGTCAGGGACCCCCAGCTCGAAACCATGCTCCGCGATCGTGGGGACGCCAGCAGCGTCTTCCGGGCCGCCGCAGCCGAACGGACCCTGCTTCAGCGGGCTGCCGTCAGCGCCGAACTGCGCCGCTGCGGGGTGGAGGTAGTGGACGCTGAACCGCACCAGTTGCCGCCCGCCCTGGCCGATATGTACATCCGGCTCAAGGCGGCCGGTAGATTGTGAAGCCACAGCTGTTCGTCCCGGCAGGAGGCACGCCATGAACGTCCCCATTTACAAACAGGCCCTTGGGTCTGCTTTCGACAGGCTGCAGCCCGAGCTGCAGGAGTACTTTTCCTTGGTCCCTGGATCAGGCCAATACGGCGTGGGGGAAGGAACCTTCGATGTGGTGGGGTGCCGCCAGGACTGGCTGCGGCCGCTGCTGCGGATGACCGGCGGCGAGGAGGCGTTTTTCCCCGAGTACGGCGAGGACATCCCGTTCCGGATCGAAAACCATGCCCACCAGGATCCGTTCGGCCGCTCCAGCTTGACCGCACGGCGTGAAATCAGGTTCCCCGGGCGGACCCGGATTTTCCAGGACACCACCAGCGCCGAAAGGGACGGCGCGGCAGGCGCCAGGCTGGTGGACTACGTGGGCAGGTACCGGCGGATGGTCACTGACCTGAACCTCAGCGTCACCCCGGACGGCAAGCTCCGCGGGATCTCCGAGGCGTCCCGGCTTTTCCTCGGAGCTTTGCGGATTCCCCTGCCCGCGGCCCTGGACGCCAAAGCCTATGCACAGCAGTGGTGGGATCCGGCGGCCGGCACGGACGGCAGGCACCGGATCCAGGTCAAGGTGATCCAGCCCCAAATCGGGGTGGTGCTGGTGTACGCCGGCAGTTTCGACTACCGGTTGCGGCCTTACGCCGGCGGCAGCTCGGCCCAAAGTTTCCTGCCCCGCTACGCGCAGCCGGACCGCTGGGAAAACCGGACCTGACCGGTCGCGCCGCTCACGTCAGCTGGTTGAGCCCGTCCGCAACCTGGGTAAGCCTGCCCAGCACGGCCGTGGCCTGGGCTGGGGTCCGTGCCTGCGCACCGGCGGACGGCGTCACCCGGACCCCTGCCAGCGCGGCTGCCGGCAGGCCAAGCTGCCGCCAGGGGCGCCACACCCGTTCCACGCACTCCGCTGTCCGCGGCAGCTCCGCTGACGGATCCAGGACACCGGCCCACAGCCGTTTGCCGGCCTCCACCGCACCGGCCAGTTGTTCCCACTGCCGGTTGGTCAACGCCTTCATCGGCACGGCGATCCCGTCAGCTCCGGCGGCAAGGATTTGGTCAAACGGAGCCTCGATCTCCGGAACTGAGACCACGATTTCTGCAGCACCGGCCAGGCGCAGCGAATCCAGGACCACGCGCCAGGACTCGCGGGCCTCGGAGGCGGCGACGGCCCGCAGGGTGCGGTACCCACTGGAGGTGGGGATGCTTCCGGCCAGGACGGCAGCGATGTCGGGCTCATCCACCTGGACCACCAGCCGGGCGCCGGGAACTGCCGCGGATACCCGGGCCAGGTAAGCGCCCACTCCAGCGGCGAGCGAGGCCGCCAAGTCACGGCGGGCACCGTAGTCGAGCAGGGCCCGTTCGCCGTTATGGAGGTGCAGGCCGGCCGCGAGGCTCATCGGCCCCACAAGCTGGACCTTGATTTCGGCCGCTGAGGTGTCCTCGGCGCCCACCACGTCGGCCAGGATATTAATGTCGGTGGACAGCGCGGACACGGCCCGCCGGTGGTCCTTGCCGGGCCGGTCCACCAGCCGCCAACCGTATGGCTGGACGTCCACTGCCAGTTCTTCGAGGAGCGTGGCGGTGCGGCCAAGGGCGTCCGAGCCCACGCCACGGTCCGGCAGTTCCGCGAGGAAGGGCAGGTGCGGGCTGCCCAGTTCACCCCTGATGATCCGCGTGGCCTCCAGTGGATCGTCGCCGGGCCATGGGCCCAGGGCGGTGGCCGTCACTTCCAGGGGCGGCGCCTGCACCGGCGCGGCTGTGGCGCCTTGGTCCTGCGGTTCAACCCTCATGCGGTGGTGGCGGCCTGGGTATCCAGGGCGGCGGCCTGATGGCCCTCCGCGATGGCTTCGTGGTGCCGGATCACCTCGCCGATGATGAAATTGAGGAATTTCTCGGCGAAGGCAGGGTCGAGGTGGGCGTCTTCGGCCAACCGCCGGAGCCTGGCGATCTGGGCGGCTTCCCGCCCCGGGTCACCGGCCGGAAGGCGGTGGTTGGCTTTGAGGAAGCCCACCTTCTGGGTCGCCTTGAAGCGCTCGGCCAGGAGGTACACCAGGGTCGCGTCGATGTTATCGATGCTTGAGCGGATGGACAGCAGTTCGGCCATCACCGAGTTGTCCACTTGCCCGGCCAGGGAACTGGCTGCGGGGTCGAAGTCGTCGGGGTCAGGGGTGCCGGGGTTGTGCTGCGTCATGGGTCAAGTCTATGGGCAGCAACGGCAGGCACCGGGCGTGTTAAGCCCGGTGCCTGCCGCGCCCAGCGGTCCTGCTGCTCAGATGCCCAGCAGCGCCCGGTGCTCTTCCCGCCGTCGTGCCTGCTCATCAGGGTCCGGCACCGGCAGGGATGCCACCAGCCGCTTGGTGTAGTCGTGGCCGGGGTTGCCCATCACCTGGCTGCCGATGCCTTGTTCCACCAGTTTCCCCTTGTACAGAACTCCCACCCACTGGGAGAGGATGTCCACCACGGCGAGGTCATGGCTGATGAAAAGGCAGCCGAAACCAAACTCCTCCTGGATGTCCCGGAACAGCTCCAGGACTTTCGCCTGCACCGATACGTCAAGTGCAGACGTCGGCTCATCTGCGATCAGCAGCCTGGGGTTCAGGCTGAGGGCGCGTGCCAGGGAAGCGCGTTGGCGTTGCCCGCCGGAGAGTTCGTGCGGGTACCTTCCCGCGTACGACGCCGGCAGCTGGACTGATTCAAGCAGCCCGGCAACGCGTTGACGGGCCTGCGCCGGGCTCGGCTTGGTATGGATCAGCATGGGTTCGGCGATGCAGTCGCCGATGGTCAGCTGGGGGTTGAAGGACGCGGCCGGGTCCTGGAACACAAAGCCGATGTCCTTCCGGAGCGGTTTGAAGGCGCGTTCTTTCATTCCCAGCATCTCAAAGCCCAGCACCTTGAGGCTGCCGCCGGTGGTGCGGTTCAGCCCTGCGATGGCCCGGCCGATGGTGGTCTTCCCGGACCCCGACTCCCCCACCAGCCCGAACACCTCCCCCTTGGACAAAGTAAGGGACACACCGTCCACGGCGCGGAACGCCGGGGCGCCCAGCCTCCCTGGGTATTCGATGACCAGGTCTTTGGCTTCGACCAGGACTTCGGCCCCCTGATGGGCCCGGGTGCTCAGTGTGGCCGACGCCGAATCGCGCCCGAGGTGCGGCACCGCGGCCAGGAGGTCTTTTGTGTAGTCCTGGCGCGGTTCGGCGAAAAGCGTCCGGGCGGACGCTTCCTCGACGATGTCGCCCCGGTACATCACCACCACCCGGTCAGCGAGGTCAGCCACCACTCCCATGTTGTGGGTGATGAGGACAATCGAGGTGCCGTACTTATCGCGGAGGTCCCGCAGCAGTGCCAGGATTTCGGCCTGGACTGTGACGTCCAGGGCGGTGGTGGGTTCGTCCGCCACAATCAGCCCTGGATTCAGTGCCAGGGCGGCTGCAATGACCACACGCTGCTTCTGCCCGCCGGAGAACTGGTGCGGGTAGTAGTTGACGCGCTTTTCCGGGTCGGGGATGCCCACCTTGCGGAGGGCTTCGATGGCCCGCTCCTTGGCTTCCCGGGATGAGAGCTTCCTGCCGCTCTCCTTGTCTGCGTGGGCGCGAAGGCCCTCGGCGATCTGCCAGCCCACCGTGAAGACCGGGTTCAGGGCCGTGGACGGTTCCTGGAACACCATTGCCACGTCACGGCCGCGGATCTGCCGCAGCCGTCCCGGGCTGACGCTGATGACGTCTGCACCGTTAATGAGGACAGTTCCTGAGGAAGTGGCGGTTTCGGGCAACAGGCCCAAAATGGTTTTGGCGGTAACGGTTTTGCCGGACCCTGATTCGCCGACGATGGCGAGTACTTCGCCGGGGCGGACGTCGAGGCTGACGCCCCTGACCGCGTGCACGTCCCCGCCGTCGGTGGCGAAGGTGACGCTCAGGTTATTGATTGCCAGGACCGGTGCTGGCAGGCCGGGCGTTGAGGGCGATGAGGTGCTCATGCCTTGCTTCCTTTCTCGGCGGATGCCGGGACCACGGCGGCGCGGGCCCGCTTGCGGCCGCGAAGGCGGGGATCGTTGAGGTCGTTGATGCTTTCGCCTACCAATGTCAGGCCCAAAACGGTCCAGACTATGGCCAGGCCCGGGAACACCCCCGTCCACCAGATGCCCGACGTTGTATCGGCGAGCGCCTTGTTCAAGTCGAAGCCCCACTCAGCTGCGGAACTGGGTTCGATACCGAAGCCGAGGAACCCCAGGGCGGCAAGGGTCAGGATGGCTTCGGAGGCGTTGAGCGTGAAGATCAGCGGCAGCGTTCGGGTGGCATTCCGGTAGATATGCCGGGTGATGATGCGCAGGTTGGACGCACCAACCACCTTCGCTGATTCCACGAAGGGCTCCGATTTCAGCCTGATGGTTTCCGCCCTGATGACCCGGAAATATTGCGGGATGAACACCACGGTGATGGAGGTGGCCGCGGCCATGATGCCGCCGAAGAGGCTGGACTGTCCACCGCTGATCACAATGGCCATGACGATGGCTACCAGCAGCGAGGGGAACGCATATACGGCGTCGGCCACCACCACCAGTATCCGGTCCAGCCAGCCGCCAAGGTAGCCGCTGACAAGGCCCAGCGCGACGCCGGCGAAAATGGACAGCGCCACGGCCACCACGATCACCAGCAAAGCGGTCTGGGTTCCCCAGAGAACCCTGGAGAGGACGTCATAGCCACCCACAGTGGTGCCCCAGAGGTGCTTGCCGCCGGGGGGCTGCTGGCTGGGGAAGCTGCCGTCCGCGTCGGAGAGCTGGGCGAACCCGAAGGGTGCCAGCAAAGGAGCCAGCGCCGCAGCCAACAAAAAGGTTCCTGTCAGGACCAACCCGATCACCAGCATCCCTCGCTGCAGCCCAACGCTGCGGCTCAGGTGCGAGACAACCGGCAACCGCCGGAACAGGCCTGCGCGGGGGTTGGCCACGGGAACGGGGGCTTCTGCGCCCTGGGGTGTGCTGCTCATGATCAGTACCTCACACGCGGGTCGATCAACGCGGCGATGATGTCCACGATGAAGTTTGTCAGGGCCACAATTACTGCCAGCAGCACCACGATGCCCTGGACCGCCACAAAGTCCCGGGCGGTCAGGTAGGTTGCCAGCTGGAAACCAAGGCCCTTCCATTCGAAGGTCTTTTCGGTCAGGACCGCTCCGCCCAGCATCACGGCGATCTGCAGGCCCATCACCGTAATGATCGGAATCAGCGCCGGTTTATAGGCGTGTTTGGTGACCAGCCGATACTCGCTGACGCCGCGGGAGCGACCCGCTTCCACATAGTCCCGGCCCAGGGTGCCAATCACGTTTGTCCTGACCAGCCGCAGGAAGATGCCGGCGGTCAGCAGGCCCAGGGCCAACGCGGGGAGTACCGCGTGGGCCATCACATCCCCCAGCGCTGCCATGTTGCCGCTGCGGAGGGCGTCCAGCCAGTAGATTCCGCTGGGAGCCTGAAGGGCTGTCAGTGCCAGCTCGTTGGAGGTTTTGGCCCGGCCGGCGACGGGAAGCCAGCCCAGCCACACGGAAAACGTCAGTTTCAGCAGCAGCCCGGCGAAAAAGACCGGGGTGGCATAGCAAAGGATGGCAAAGATCCGCAGGACGGCATCGGGCAGGTGGTCACGCCGATGGGCAGCCACCATGCCAAGGGGGATGCCGATCAGCAGCGCAACGATCAAGGCATTAATGCTCAGTTCAAGGGTGGCGGCACCGTACGTTGTCAGCACTTCGGTCACTTTGCGGTTATCGGAGAGGGTGGTTCCGAAGTTGCCGGTGACCAGTTGCCCCAGGTACTCGAAGTACTGGACAAAGATCGGCCGGTCATAGCCCGCCGCCTGGATCCGTTCCTGCAGCTGTTCGGGGGGCAGGCGCCCGCCCAGGGCTGCGGTGATGGGATCGCCGGTGATCCGCATCAGGAAGAACACCATGGTCACCAGGATGAAGATGGTTGGAAAGATCAAGAGGAATCGGATCAGGATATATTGGCCAAGCCCTCCGCCGGAGGACTTTTTGGCGGCCTGTAGTGCACCGTCCGTTTCCGGGGGCGGGGCGTCGATCAGTGTTGTCAATGGATCACCTAAGAATGTGGTGCCCGCGCCAAGCGTCCCCAAACGCCGGCCGGGCCCGTCAACGGGGCGGGACACCTACAGGTGTTCCGCCCCGTTGCCCGTCAGGGCCGGATGGACTTACTTGGAGATGACGCCGAGGCGCGTCTTGAAGGAAGCGTCCAGGGTGGTCTCGACTCCCTTGACGTCCGCTCCGGAGACCAGCACCTGCGCGCCCTGGAGCAGGGGCAGGGTGGAGAGGTCCTTGGCAACCGCTTCCTGGGTCTCGCCGAGGATCTTGACGCGTTCGTCCTTATCAACAGTTGTCAGCTGCTTCTGGATCAGGGCAGCGACGTCGGCGTTCTCGTAGTGGTTCTTGAGGAAGTTGTTGGGTACGAAGAACGGGGTGAGGTAGTTGTCAGGGTCGGAGTAGTCCGGGAACCAGCCCAACTGGTAAACCGGGTACGCGTCAGCAGTCCGGTCCTTCGAGTAGGTGACCCATTCGGTGGACTGCAGGTCCACGGTGAACAGGCCCGACTTTTCCAGCTGTTCCTTGATCATGGCGTACTCATCTCCGGAGGAGCTGCCGTAGTGGTCAGGGTTGTATTGGAGCTTGATGTTGACGGGCCCGCTCACGCCCGCGTCTGAGAGTGCCTTCTTGGCTTTGTCCAGGCTGGGCTTGCCATTGTCGCCGTAAAGTTCCTTCATGGGCTGTTCAGCACCAAGGAAGCCATCGGGAACCACGGAGTATGCAGGCAGGTAGGTGCCCTTGTAGACCTGGGTGGCAATCGCATCCCGGTCCACGATGTTGGCCATGGCCTGGCGGACCGCCAGCGCCTTGGCCGGATCGGCCTCCGCGGTTTTGGCACCGAACGGCATGGTGTCGAAGTTGAAGACGATGTAGCGCAGTTCCCCGCCGGGTCCCTTGTGGACCTTGACCTTGGAGTCGCCCTCCAGGTCGGCCACATCCGTTGCCGTCAGCGAGCGGCCGGCAACGTCGATGTTGCCTTGCTGCACATCCAGCTTGAGGTTATTGGCGTCCGCGTAGTACTTGATGTTGGCTCCGCCATTGGCCGGCGCACCGAGCAGGCCCTTGTAGTCGGCGTTCGGCTTGAGGCTGATGAGCTCATTCTTCTTGTAGCTCTCGATGGTGTACGGGCCGGCGAAAGGTTTGGCAGCGACGATGTCATCGTCAGACATGACCTTGTCCTTGGGAAACACTTCCTCGTCGATGATCGGGCCGGTGTTGGATGCCAGGACGCCGGCAAACACCTGGTCGTTGGCGGCCTTGAGCTTAAACACCACGGTGGCATCGTCCGTGGCCTCGACCGAGTCCAGGTTGGCAAAGAGTGATGCTGGACCGTTGGGGTCATTGATGGCGATGATCCGCTCCACGGAGAACTTCACGTCCGAGGACGTCAGCTCATGGCCGTTGGCAAACTTCAGGCCGGATTTGAGCTTGACGGTGTAGTCGGTGGGTGCCGTGAAGGAGGCCGACTCGGCGATGTCGGGGACGGCGTCGGCGCTGCCGGGCTTCGCGTTGAGCAAGAACGGGTAAATCTGGTTCATCACCAGGAAGGAGCCTGCGTCGTAGGACCCTGCCGGATCCAGGGTGACAACCTTGTCCGTGGTGCCAAAGGTGATGGTGCTGCTGCTGGAGCCTTCGGTTGAGGTCCCGCCACCGCCCGAGGGGCCCGTGCAGGCCGTCAGTGCCAGGGCGGAAATGCCTGCCAGCGCGATCGCGCCGTTCAGGGCCTTGTTGCTCTTCATCATCTGTGAACTTTCTGTTCGATGAGTACGCGCCTGCCGCCCGCTAAGGGGTCACTTCGCCTAAGCGGGAGGTGCGCTGTGCTGATGCGTTGATTCAACCACCGACCCACCCGCCGCAACGGGTGATTTGTGAGTTGAGACACAAAATTTACACGATTGATCAGCGACTCTCACTTCGGCGCGGCGCCGACAACCCTTGAAGCGGCCCGGCGGAGTCCGGAACAGGCCTGGGCCGGGGCACAGCAAAATGCGCCGCCCCTCATGGGACGGCGCATCAGCGTGGGTGGCTTAGAGCTCCGTCCGCTGCAGCGAGCGGGCGGCGTCGATGGTGGCCTGGCCCAGGACCCGGCTGCCCTGGTAGAGGACCACCGTCTGGCCGGGGGCGACTCCGCGGAGCGGCGTGCCGAGGCGGACCACCAGCTGGCCCGGTGCCGAGGCGTCAGCATCGGGTTCCATCCAGGCCTGCGCCGGCACGGGGTCGCCGTGCGCACGGACCTGGGCGTAGCAGTCAAAGCCGGCGCCCGTTCCAACTTCGCTGATGGGCAGACCGGCCCAGGACACCTTGATGCCACGGATCTCGTCGATGGCCAGGAGGGCTTCCGGGCCCACCACAACCTTGTTTTCCTTGGGCCGGATCTCCAGGACAAAGCGCGGTTTTCCGTCGGCGGCCGGGGTGCCCAGCTTCAGCCCGCGGCGCTGTCCGACGGTGAAGGCATTGGCGCCGGGGTGCTCGCCTACTTTGGTCCCGGTTTCGTCCACGATGTCCCCGGTGGACATGTCGATCTTCTCGGCCAGCCAGCCGGCTGTATCGCCGTCGGGAATGAAGCAGATGTCGTGGCTGTCCGGCTTGTTGGCGACGGAGAGTCCGCGGCGCTCAGCCTCGGCCCGTACCTCGGCCTTGGATGGCGTTTCGGCCAACGGGAACATGGAGTGCTTGAGCTGCTCGTGGGTGAGCACGCCGAGGACGTAGCTTTGGTCCTTGGCCCAGTCAGCGGCCCGGTGCAGTTCCCGGTTTCCGTCGGCGTCCTCGATCACCTTGGCATAGTGCCCGGTGCAGACGGCGTCAAAGCCGAGCGCAATGGCTTTTTCCAGCAGGGCGGCGAACTTGATCCGCTCGTTGCACCGCATGCAGGGGTTGGGGGTACGGCCCGCGGCGTATTCGTCGATGAAGTCCTGGACCACATCCTCTTTGAACCGCTCGGAGAAGTCCCACACGTAATACGGGATGCCCAGCACGTCGCAGGCACGCCACGCGTCGCGGGAGTCCTCGATGGTGCAGCAGCCTCGGCTGCCGGTGCGCAAGGTGCCGGGCATCCGGGACAGCGCCAGGTGGACGCCGACGACGTCGTGCCCGGCTTCGACGGCACGGGCTGCGGCAACGGCGGAATCAACGCCGCCGCTCATGGCTGCTAGAACTCGCATGCTGGCTTTCTGGTTGATGGTTCCGGCGCTTCCACCGGAAGGTGCGGACCGGCCAGGCTGGTCCCCGGAAACGATCCTCGCCTATCTATTCTACGGGCCTATGCAAACCCGGCGCCGGTTCCCTGCCGGGCCACCGTTCCCGCTGTCTGGATCGACGACTCATGCCCGGCCATTCCTGCCTGCCGTGCACGGGCGTAAGCCTCGGGCAACGCAGTGAGCAACGCGTCGACGTCGGCCTCAGTGGAACTGTGCCCCAGCGTGAAGCGCTGCGCGCCGCGGGCAGTCTCCTCGTCCAGCCCCATGGCGAGCAATACGTGCGAGGGACGGGGGACGCCCGCGGTACAGGCCGAACCCGTGGAGGACTCCACTCCGGCCAGATCCAGGAGGAACAGGAGGGAGTCGCCTTCGCAACCGGGAAACGTAAAGTGTGCGTTGCCCGGCAGGCGGTCCGGCGCCGCTGCACCGCGAAGGACGGCGGAAGGGACGCGGTCAAGGACGCCGGCCACCAACCGGTCCCGGAGTTCCGCGATCCGCAGCGCATCCGGTCCGAGCGCGGCAGCGGCGCCCTCGGCTGCCGCTGCGAAGGCCGCAATGGACGGGGTGTCCAGGGTGCCCGAACGGACGTTGCGTTCCTGGCCCCCGCCGTGCTGGACCGGGGTCAGGGTAACCGCCCTGCCCAACAGAAGGGCCCCCACCCCCACGGGTCCGCCGATTTTGTGGCCGGAAACGGACATCGCGGCCAAGCCGGATGCCTTGAAGTCCACCGGCACGGAACCAAACGCCTGGACCGCATCGGAGTGGACCGGAATGCCACTGGCGCTGGCGATTTCCACAATGCGGCTGATGGGCTGGACCGTACCCACTTCATTGTTGGCCCACATCACTGTCACCAGCGCGATGCTTTTGGGGTCGCGCGCGATTTCGGCCGCCAGGACTTCGAGGTCCAGGACGCCTGCGGCATCCACCGGCAACCACGTGACCTGGGCACCCTCGTGGCGTTCCAGCCATTCCACCGTGTCCAGTACTGCATGGTGTTCGACGGCGGAGCAGAGGATGCGCCGTCGGGTGGGGTCGGCTGCCACCCGGGCCCAATACAGGCCCTTCACCGCGAGGTTGTCCGCCTCCGTGCCGCCGGACGTAAAGATCACTTCCGACGGATGGGCGCCCGCGGCAGCCGCAACGGTTTCCCGGGCGTCCTCGACCACGCGGCGGGCCCGCCGCCCGGCCCCGTGCAGTGACGACGGGTTTCCTGTGCGGGCAAGCTCGCGGGTCATGGCGGCCAGGGCCCCGGCCGAAAGCGGCGTGGTGGCGGCATGGTCAAGGTAGGCAGGCACCTGCCCATTCTATCGCTGGGCCTTTCCACCCCCCACCGGTCCCACCGCACATGCGGGCCGCTAGTTGGCGGGCGGCAAAACCGGCAGGAACCGTTCCACTTCCGAACGGGCAGCGGCCAGGGAACCTGCATCCGGGCACGACACGGACACGTAGATGGATGAACCCGCGGTCCCGAACAGGCGGGCCAGGACAGCGGTGGCCCGTCCGCCGGCGGCCGCGGCTTCTGTGAGGACCAGGACCTCGACCGATTTTGGCGGCGCGTCATTGTCGCCGCCCCACCGCAACGATCCCGGCTTCAGGTATTCGGGAAGGATGGTTGGGTCCAGGTACTGGAAAAGAGCAACCGTTGAGTCGCGGTCGTCCTGCCGCACCAGGGGCCCCTGGTCGGTTCGGACTTTGGCGGCAGCCACGCAGCCATCCGCCTTGGCGTATTGGCTTTCACCTGCCACGTTGGCCTTGGCGAGCTTCCAGCCGGGAACCTCTGCCAAGGAATCTCCGATCCCTACGGGGACCCCAGGGGCCAAGACCCCGCCGGCAGAGAACGGCATGTCCTGCGCTGCCACCGCATCAGCGTCGTGACCAGGAGTTATGGTGGGCGTCGCCGGCGCAGCGCTGTTGCTGACCGGGGCCGGTGCGGCAGGGTCGCGCACGTCAACGCTGCAGGCACCCAGCAACGCCACGGCGAGCGCGGCTGCCGCCAGTTGCGCCGCCCGTTGCACGGCGTTCCGGCCCCTGCCCGCCGTCGTCGTCCGCAAAACCATCTCCAACCCCAATGCTTCCTGCGCTGCCGGTCCAGGCGCGCAAGTCGAGTCTAAACTCCGTCCTGGCCGCCGGGCACAGGGAACCAGCGGGGCCTCCATGGGCGTTGACAAAGAAAGGACCAGTCCTGCCGGCACCGGTCCGTACTGCCTGGGAAGCGATCACGCTGGCTAAACTGGGCAGGCCGGTCCGCCTCCCGGGTGATTGGCCACAATGCAAAGGATGAGTGTTTGACCGAGAGCAGCAGCTCCCATTACCAGGTCCTCCAGGTGGCCGTCACCGCCACCGAGAAGGAAATCAGAGTGGCGTACCGTCGCGCCGCCAGGACCGCCCATCCGGACCAGGGCGGTGACGCTGCAGCGTTCCGCCGCGTGACCTCGGCCTACGAAACGCTGATCGACCCCCAGCGCCGCAAGGCCTACGACCGTTCCTATGCGGCCGGAACCACCGGGACTGGCACCGGGAGCTCCGAAGCGCATTTTGATGCGCCGCCTGCAGGCAGCCGGGCCTCGGCCACTGTCCACCGGCCTGCCACCGCCAGGAATACGGCCGGTGACCCGCCCGTCTACGTCCCGCCGTTCGGTGCGGGCAACGGCGTTCCGCTGCTCTCCCTGACGGAAGCCAGCCAACAGGTCCACGGCATGCCCCGCAAGCGCGGGATCTTCGGCGCGGAAGCCCGGATCCAGCGGGAGATGCGCACAGTCCAGCTGCTGAGCCGCCAGGTCCTGCCTGCCATTCCGGCGGCCCGGCTCATCAACGGCCTGCAGTCCCCTGCCGACAACAGCCACATCGACCATGTCCTTTTCTCCGGCTACCGGCTGGCCCTGATCGGTTCCATGCTGCTGCCCAAGGGCGCTTACGCCTGGGACGGCCAGACACTGAACCACGGCGGGCGCTCCATTGCCCCGCCGCAGCTGGGCCACGTGGTGCGGGCCATGCAGGACATCTTCCCCGAACTCAACGTGACCGGATGGACGGTGGTCCACAGCCCCGGGGGCAACCTGCACGAACCAGTCATCGACCACCATCGCCGCTCCGCAGGCGGTTTGGACAGCGTGCAGATCGTCAACGCCGCGGGAATGGTCCGGGGCCTCAAGGAGTTCCTGGCCTCGGGGCCGGCGCCAAACACCGTCAACGTGTCAGTGCTCGCCAGGCTGCTGCGCGGCATGCACTGAGCCTTGGCTAGGATTGATCCGTGTTCCGCATCCTCTTCCACTCCCCCGAAATCCCCGGCAATACCGGCAACGCCATCAGGCTGGCCGCCATCACCGGCGCCGAGCTGCACCTGGTGGAACCGCTCGGGTTCGACTTTTCCGACGCCAAACTCCGCCGCGCCGGACTGGATTACCACGACCTTGCACTGGTGACGGTCCACCCGGACATCAACGCAGCGTGGCAACACCTTGAGCCGGAGCGCGTCTACGCGTTCACCTCGGATGGAACGGCCAGCTACACCGACATCGCCTACCAGCCCGGGGACGTCCTGATGTTCGGGCAGGAGTCCGTGGGGCTGCCCGCGGCGCTGAAATCAGATCCGCACGTGACCGCCACTGTCCGGCTGCCCATGCTCCCCGCCCTGCGCTCGCTCAACCTCGCAAATGCAGCCTCGATCGCCGTCTACGAAGCCTGGCGGCAAAACGGTTTCGCCGGCGCCCGAATCTGAGCAGCCTGGTGCGGCCATGACGCCCCGGGCCACGTCCCCCCGGCGGATTGAAACAATTACCGTGCCCCGCCCATCCGCCTGACCTGCAGCGCCGAATTACACCTGAGAACATTCCACGGCACATGAGGAGCGGCAGGTGACACTTCTAGACGCAGGTTCCAGGACCAGGGCCCGGCAGCCGGGCTGCGGTGCGCAGGTTTCACCGCCCGGAGACTTATGCTTGGAAGTAATGGAAACTCCCAACGCGCCAAATACCGAGGCCCCGGCAGCGGTGACAGATTCGCCGGCTGATCTAAGCCGCCGCCTCGCCGTGCTGCTTGCCGGCATTGCCCAGGGCAGCCAACCGGCCTTTGCGGAGTTTTACCAGCTCACCTCGCGCCGGGTCTTCGGCATGGCCCGCCGGGTCCTGATCGACCCGGAACTCAGCGAGGACACCACGCAGGAAGTGTTCCTTCAGGTGTGGCAGAACGCCTCCAAATTTGATCCGCAGGCCGGGAGCCCGCTCTCCTGGCTGATGACCATTTCGCACCGCCGCGCAGTGGACAAGGTACGGTCCTCGCAGTCATCCACTGACAGGGAAGCCAAATACGGAGCCAGCAGCCAGGACATTGCCCACGACAGCGTCTCAGATGAAGTGGGCAGCCGGCTTGAGGCCGAAGCAGTTGTCAGGTGTTTGGAAACGCTGACGGAAACGCAGCAGGAATCCGTCCGCCTGGCCTACTACGGCGGCCTGACCTACCGGGAAGTCGCAGAGCGCCTCAACGCGGCGGTTCCCACCATCAAGTCCCGCATCCGCGACGGACTGATCCGACTAAAGACCTGTTTGGGGGTGAGTTGAGATGACAGGCATGAACGATGGACGCACCAGCCGCTCAGGGTCCTTCGGCGACACCGTTGCCGCGGACCTCGCATCCGGGCGTGCCGTGGACCTCGCTGAACTGTATGCCCTGGACGCCGTCACGGATCCCGAACGCGAGCTCATCGAAGACTACCTTTCGGCCGCACCCCCGGCCGAGCGAACCGCCTTCCTGGAACGTGTCCGCCAATCCCGCGAAACGCTGGCCATGACCTTCAAAGCCGAAGAGGAGCCCCCGGCTGACCTCTTTGACCGCATCATGGCGCAGCTGCCTGTCCAGAGCACCACAACGGAGCAGGCGCCAGCCGTGCCACCGGTCACGGAGGCGGTCACTGAATCAGCAGCGCCGGCTCCTGCACCCGTCGACGAACTGGCCCGGGCCCGGCAACGCAGAACTGACCGTAAGCCCTCCGGCGCACGCCGCTGGTTTGTGGGTGTGGCTGCCGCGGCAGCCATCGCCCTGGGCGGCGTGGGTGTGGGTGCATACCTCGCGGACCAGAACGATCCGCTCAACCAGGTGGTCCGGGCCAGCGACTTGCGGGTAGCCTCCGTCGACGTAAGCGGCGGCGGAACGGCAACCCTGCAGATTTCGTCTGCCCAGGACGCTGCAGTGGTCAAGATGAAGGACGTTCCGGCACCCCCGGCCGGCAAGGTCTACCAGATGTGGCTGATCCCCAAGGATGGCTCCGCGCCGGTATCCCAGGGCCTGATGGATGCCGAAGCCCTATCCAAGCCCGCTGTGGTCCGCGGAATTTCCTCCGCCGCCAGCCTGGGCATCACGGTGGAGCCGGTGGGTGGATCCACGTCCCCCACCTTGCCCACGGTGGCTGCCGCTCCCCTGGGAGCCTGAACCGCAGTAGAACCATAAGCGCCCCGCCTGCCTTTTCCAAGGAAGAGACAGGCGGGGCGCTTGCCGTATCCGGGGCGGTCAGAAACCGGCGATGGTCCCGGGACCGTTGACTGCCACAACATGGAAGGCTTCGGCGCTGCGGCCCTGCGGCAGTCCACCGCGGGCAGCATTGCCCTGCATACCCCCGCGAACTGCAGCCTCCATCGCCTGCACATCCGGATGCTGGCTGACATGGACATGGATTGCCGCGAGCTTGGCATCCACCTGCTCCGTGACATCAACAAAGTGGTTTTCCCTGTCGGCAGGACCAGCATAAAGCCACAGCCACGGCAGTTTGTAGGCGTCCAGCCCGGCTTCCGCCAGTTCCGGGTACGCGAACGGGTTTTCCACGGCGGGGTACACCGCACGGGTCACCGCCTCCCCCACCGCCAGGTGGTCAGGGTGGCTCTTCTGGATCCGGTCCCAGTTGCGTTCCGGGTGCATGGCCAGTACGACGTCGGGCCTGATCTCCCGGATCAGCCGCACCACTTCCTTCATCACCCCGTGCGAGGGTTCAAGATAACCGTCCCGCTGGTGCAGGTAGTGGATGTCCGCGACACCCACCAGACCCGCCGCGCGGCGCTGCTCGGCGTCCCGCAGGGCGATGATGTCCGCCCTGTGCGCAGGATCAAAGCCGCCGGCGTCGCCGTCGGTCATGATGCAATAGCTGACCTGGACTCCCGCCGCCGTCCAGCCGGCGATGGTGCCTGCCGCGCCGAAGTCGATGTCATCAGGATGGGCCGCAAAACAGAGCACCCGCTCAATCCGGTGCTTTTCCGGATTGAACGGGCTCTGTCCCTGGCGCGGGGAAAAACTCACTGCATCAGCCCTTACGCTTCTTGATCTCTTCGGTGGCCTGGGGCAGGACGTCGAAGACGTCCCCGATGATGCCGAAGTCCGCAATCTCGAAGACCGGGGACTCGGCGTCCTTGTTGATGGCAACAATGACCTTGGCGGTCTGCATGCCGGCCTTCTGCTGGATGGCTCCCGAGATGCCGGCGGAGATGTACAGCTGCGGGGACACGGTCTTGCCGGTCTGTCCCACCTGCGCATCATGGCTGATCCAGCCGGCGTCGGTTGCTGCCCGGGAGGCGCCCACGGCAGCACCCAGCACATCGGCCAGGGCTTCCACGGGACCGAAGTCGCCGTCCAGGCCGCGGCCACCCGCCACCACGATCCGGGCATCGGTGAGGTCCGGCCGGCCGCTGGCGGCCTTCTGCTCACGGGCGGTGATCCGTGCTGCAGCCGCTGTGCTGTCCGCCGGGACCTCGATCGTGACTGCCTCAGGACTGCTGGGCGCCGCCGCAGCCTCGGGGACCACGTTGTTGGCCTTGACGGTCACTACCGACACCGGGGTGCTGGCCTTGCAGGCGGTGGTGTAGGAGCCGGCCAGGACTGACTTGTGGGCCGTTCCGTCAGCTTCCACGGCAACAGCGTCCGTGATCACACCGGCACTGAGGCGGACGCCCAGGCGGGCGGCAATTTCCTTGCCCTCCGGTGAGTTGTCGAGCAGCACAATGCCTGCGCCGGCGCTTTCGACGGCGGCGGACAGGTACGCGGCCTTGGGGGCCACCAGGAAATCGTTGAGGTCCCGGGCTGACGGGTGGAAGACGGTGCCTACGCCGTATTCGGCGAAGGTGGCGGCAACGGCGTCGGACACGTCCCCGTTGACGGCGACTGTGCTCTCACCCAGGGTGCGCGCCAGTGTCAGGAGCTCAAGGCTGCTCTTTTTGAGCGAAGCGCCGGGGTTGTCGATGAATACAAGTACTTTTGCCATGTTCGTGATCCCTCTTAGAGCAGCTTCTGGGCGGCCAGGAAGTCAACCAGCTTGATGCCGGCGTCGCCTTCGTCGGTGATGATGGTGCCGGCTGTCCGCGGCGGGCGTTCCTCGGCGCTGGCCACTGTGGTCCAGGACCCTGCGTGGCCCACCTGCGAGGCGTCCACACCGATGTCGGCGAGGGACAAGGTGGTGATGTTTTTGCGCTTGGCGGCGATGATGCCCTTGAAATTGGGGTACCGCGGCTCGTTGATCTGGTCCGTCACCGAGACAACGGCAGGCAGCGGTGCCTCCACCGTCTCAGAGGACGTGTCGGCGTCCCGGCGGGCCGTCAGGCGTCCGCCTGAAACCTCCAGCGACGACGCGAAGGTGACCTGGGGCAGGCCAAGCCGCTCGGCGAGCTGCGCAGGCACCAGGGAGGTCTCCCCGTCGGTCGATGCCATGCCCGTGATGACCAGGTCGACGGCCCCATCGGAGCCAAGGTGCCGGACAGCTGCGGCGAGCGCCAGGGAGGTGGCGGCGGCGTCGGAGCCGGCCAGCGCGGTGTCCGTGAGGTGGACGCCTTCGGTGGCGCCGATCTGGAGGGACTTCTTGACCGCGTTGACAGCGGCGGCCGGGCCCATGCTCAGGGCGATGACCTGGTTTCCGGCTTTGCTGCCGCCGCGTGCCTCGGCAAGCTGCAGGGCCGCTTCGAGGGCGTATTCATCCAGCTCGGACAGGATGCTTTCGTCCCGGTCCGTGGTGTGGCCGGCCCCGGTGAGGTGACGGTCGAACTGGGCGTCCGGTACATGCTTGACCAGGACAATGATCTTCAATGTATCTTCCACTGTAGTGACAGCAGCCTTCCGTGCGTATGGGCAGCCAGCCGGATAAGGTCATGGCCGCGGAATGCCCGGCATCCGGGTAGCTCCTAGCTAACCATATAGAAGGACAGGCTTTCCTTCTTGCGTTACGCGGAGCCGGTGCCGTTACGGGAAAATTTCCCAACGAACGACGGCGGCGCCCCCACCTTCGTGGGGACCCCGCCGTCGTGGTTTCCTGCGTTTGCCGGGCCGGGTCAGCTGGCGGCCTCACCAAGCGTGACGTCGAACGTCTGTTCTGAACCGTTGCGCAGCACCGTGATTTTCACTTTGGCGTTGGCGGCCTGTTCGCGGACCGCGGCGGTCAGCTGGTTGGGTTCGCCGATGGCGAGGTCGTTGAACTTGGTGATGACGTCGCCCACCTTGATGCCGGCCTTGCCGGCGGCGGAGTCGGATTCTACGGTGGCGACGTCAGCCCCGACGGAGAAACCGGAGGAGCTGGTGGTGGACCCGCTCGCCGACTTTGCCTTGACGCTGACTCCCAGCTGGCCGTGGGAAGCCTTGCCCGTGTCGATGATCTCCTGCGCCACGCGCTTGGCGTGGTTGATGGGGATACTGAAGCCGACACCGATGTTTCCGCCCGTGGTCGAGGAGGAATCAGAGCCTGCGGACGCAATCGCCACGTTGACACCGATGATCTCGCCGCTGGTGTTCACCAGCGCGCCGCCGGAGTTGCCGGGGTTGATCGCTGCGTCCGTCTGGATGACATTGATGGCGATGGAGCCCTTGTCCGCGGTCTGCTGGCTCTGGCCGCCACCTGGAGGCGCGAACTGGAAGCCCCCGTCTTCGCCCTGGGTGGTGTCGCCCTCTTCAGGGGCCGCCGAGGACGCCACACTGATGGTCCGGTTCAGGGTGGAGACGATGCCGTCCGTGACCGTGCCGGTCAGGCCGAGGGGGGAGCCGATGGCGATGGCGGTGTCGCCCACGTTCAGCTTGCCCGAGTCGCCCAGGGTGGCCGGGGTGAGGCCGGAACCGGCATCCACCTGGATCACCGCAAGGTCGGACAACGGGTCGGTGCCCACGAGCTTGGCCGTGAGGACCCGGCCATCGCTGGTGCGGACCTCAAGGGTGGCGTTGGCACTCTGCCCATCGAGGGTGACCACGTGGGTGTTGGTGAGGATGTGGCCCTGGTCGTCCAGGACGATGCCGGAGCCCGTGCCGCCGGCGCTTCCGCTGGCGGCACTGATGGTCACCACGCTGGGTGATGCCTTCACCGCCGCGGCGGTGATGGCATTGACCTTTTCCTGGTTGTTGACGATCACGGTTCCGGGCTGGCTGTTGCTGCTGGCCGTGGAGGTTGAGCCGCCGTTGCCAAAAAGCTCGCCGGAGCCAACAGTGGCAACACCGCCACCCACCAGCCCGGCGGCCAGGATGCTGGCCACCAGGGTGCCGACGCCGAACGCGGCCTTGCGCCGTGGGGCGTCCTTGGGGTTCGGGGCCGTGGCCACTCCCCCGGCGGCTGCGTGCGCGCCGTAGTGGTTTGCCTGGTGCTGCTGGTGCCCGCCGTACTGCGGGTTCGGCTGGTGCTGCTGCTGGCCGTAGAACGGCTGGTGCTGCGGGTACACCGGGCGGGGTGCGCCGGGGATCTCCTGGGTCTGGTTCCGGGGGATCTCCTGGGTCTGGTCCTGGCCGGGGGCGCCGCCGTCCTCATGCCGAGCCTCCGCGGGGGTTCCGCCGGACTGCGTGGAGTCCTGCTGCCACGGGTTTCCGCGGTTGCCGCGGGGGTCCTCGGGGGCCGGTCCGGGGGTTTGGTTCTCAGTCATGGGACTTCCTTTCAATCCTCGTCTGCATTAACTATGGACTGCGATGCTGGATCAAGCTCGGATGTTTGCTGTGAGCTTGCTGAAGGTTCCGGCGACGGCGAAGTTCCACCATGGTTCCCCGTTTCGCTGGTGGCATATTTGCCGTCATGGACGGGCTTCGCGGTGCACCATAGAATCAAGATGAATTGCCACAGCGACCTGCGGCTTCACACGAGCGTGGGGGCGCTGCTGGATTCTGAGACGACTGATTCGTCCCGAATCGGTGTCAGGCGTGCTGAAGGGTTGCACATGCGGTCAAAGATCAAACGTACACTCGCCGTGATCGGCCTTGCCGGTCTGCTGGCGCTTCCGGCCGGGGCGGCCTGGGCTGAGGATCCGGTGACGATTCCCTCGGGAACCAACATCGTGGACAATGCCAAGGTCCTGGGGTCGCGGGAAGGCGACGTCCAGAAAGCCATTCAGGATCTCCTCAAGGACCACAAGTACAACCTGTATGTGGTGACGGTGGATTCTTTCGAGAATCCGACCAACCCCAGCGAGTGGACCCAGGCGGTTGCCACGCAGAAGGGGATGGGCCGGGCCGATGCAATCCTGGCCATCGCTACCGTGGATGGAAAGTTTAATTTCGCCACGAATTCCTCGAGCCCCATCCGGGCCGAACAAGGGAACATCACCCAGAACGCCGTCACGGCCAATCTCGCCGGCGGTAAGAAAGACTATGCCCAGGCTGCCATCGACACGGCTTCAGCGATAGGCAACGCCGCAGGTGGTGGATCCGGGACTGTGTCCTCCGGGAACGGCGCAGGTACCGCTGTACTCGTGGGCGCAGGCGTAGTTGCCGCGGGTGGTGCCGGTACTTTCCTGTACCTGCGCAACCGGCGCAAGAAGACTGCAGGACAGGCTTCGACCGGAAATTACGGTCCGCAGGGCGCCGATCTCGACCCGCTTGCAGGACTCACCGTGGAGGAACTCCGCCGCAAGAGCGGATCCCTGCTGATCGAAGCTGACGACGCCATTAAAACCAGCGAGCAGGAGCTCGGGTTCGCGCAGGCCCAGTACGGCGACAACGCCGTGGGCAACTTCACCAAGGCCCTGGACGAAGCCAAGGCCCACATGAGCGAGTCCTTCAAGCTCCAGCAGCAGCTCGATGACCACATCCCTGACACCGAGGAGCAGCAGCGCACCTGGCTGGGCGAGATCATCCGGCGCTCAGAAGCCGCGTTGAGCTCCCTCCAGGAACAGAAGGCAGATTTCGATTCGCTGCGCGAGCTCGAAAAGAATGCTCCGCAGGCCGTGGCAGCCGTCAATGCC
This sequence comes from Pseudarthrobacter sp. MEB009, assembly GCF_030208875.1. NCBI lineage: Bacteria > Bacillati > Actinomycetota > Actinomycetes > Micrococcales > Micrococcaceae > Pseudarthrobacter > Pseudarthrobacter sp. MEB009. The sequence goes on along the minus strand of NZ_JARVTC010000007.1, from coordinate 325,074 downwards.
GGCGCAGCCGAGGCGGATGCGAAGATCGCCAGCGCCGAGCAGTCGCTGACCCTGTTGCGGTCCAAATACGCAGACTCCGCACTGACCCAGGTGTCGGACAACATCCTGCAGGCCAAGGAGCGCCTGGCGTTTGTCCAGAACGCCACCGCTACAGCCGGCCAGAAACTGGCGGAGGGCGAAAGCAGCATGGCGGCGGTAGCCGTCCGTGCGGCCGAGGAAAGCCTGCACCAGACAAATGTCCTGATCGATGCCATTTCGCGGGTCTCCGCCAGCCTGGACGACGCCCACAACGGCCTCGAAGCGGCCGTGGTGGACACCTCACAGGACCTTGCCCAGGCCCGGGCCATCATCCAGTCCGGTGCACACCCTGAGCTGGCCGGGCCGGTGGCGGCTGTCGAAGCTGCACTGGCACAGGTAAAAGCCGAAATTCAGGGCGGAAAAATCGACCCCATTGCAACGCTGCAGCGGGTTGAGACGGCCCACCAGTCCCTTGACCAGTCACTGACGGGCATCCGGGACCAGCAGGACCAGGCCCGACGCGCGCAGGCCTCCCTGCAGCAAAGCATCATGTCGGCGCAGGCCCAGATCAGTGCTACGTCCGACTACATCACGGCGCGGCGCGGCGGCGTTGGAACCGAAGCCCGGACCCGGTTGGCCGAATCGCAGCGCAACCTGGATTACGCGCTCTCCATCTCACGGACCGACCCGGTCACGGCATTGACATACGCCCAGCAGGCGCACGCCCTCGCAGCGCAGGCAGCCCAGCTGGCACAGTCGGACGTCAACCAGTTCGACGGCTACGCCAACCAGGGCTACGGCCGTGGCGGTATGTTCGGTGGCGGCGGCGGGGGTGGCGGCCTGGGCGGCGCCATCCTGGGCGGGATCCTGATCAACTCCATCCTCAACGGCGGCGGCGGTGGCGGCGGTTGGGGCGGCGGCCACAGCGACGGCGGTGGCGGCGGCTTCGGCGGCGGAGACTTTGGCGGCGGCGGCGGAGATTTCGGCGGCGGCGACTCGGGTAGCTTCTAGACTCCCATTCACCCAACAGAGGTGCCGGCCGGAACGACCCGGCCGGCGCACGGCAGTACACCACTGGCCACGACCCCAGTGGCCATCACAGAGCAGGACGAAAGGTATCACCATGGTTAAGCAGTCCATTTTCGGCCGTATCGCGCAGCTGGCAAAGGCTAACGTCAACTCCTTGCTGGACAACGCTGAGGATCCGCAGAAAATGCTGGACCAGATGGTCCGGGACTACACCAACAACATCGCCGAGGCTGAGTCCGCCGTAGCGCAGACCATCGGCAACCTTCGCATGCTCGAGGACGACTACAACGAAGACGTCAAGAACGCCCGCGACTGGGGCAACAAGGCCCTGGCCGCGTCGCGGAAGGCCGACGAGTACCGCTCCGGCGGGAATCCAGCCGACGCCGAGAAGTTCGACAACCTGGCAAAGGTTGCCCTCCAGCGGCAGATGGCGGCCGAAAGTGAAGCGAAGGGCGCCGAGCCCAGCATCTCGTCCCAGCAGGAAGTCGTGGCCAAGCTCAAGACAGGCCTGGACCAGATGAAGGGCAAGCTGAACGAACTCACCAGCAAGCGCAACGAGCTGGTGGCACGGTCCAAGACCGCCGCGGCACAGTCCCAGGTCCACGACGCGATCAAGAGCATCGACTTCATGGACCCCACCAGCGAGGTTGGCCGGTTCGAGGAAAAGATCCGCCGCGAAGAAGCCAAGGTCCGTGGCCAGCAGGAGCTGACGGAATCCAGCCTGGACGCCCAGTTCAACCAGCTTGAGGACCTCGGCGAGCAGGTTGAAATCGAAGCCCGCCTGGCTGCCCTTAAGTCCGGCGGCGCCAAGCCCGCCATCGGCGCTGCCGGTTCCGCTCACTCCGCCAACACTGTCGACGAAGCAGACTTCGACAAGCTGTAGGCCCTGCACCGACCATCCTGAACCAAACCGGAGAGGCCGGGGCTGTCAGCCCCGGCCTCAGCCGCGTCCGGCTTGTGTAGCGTGGTGGGATGGCTGCAACTGAAAAGACCTCCCTCGTCTGGCTGCGTGATGACCTCCGCCTGGACGACAACCCCGCGCTGACCGAAGCCGCCAGGCTGGGCCTGCCCCTGACAGTGGTCTACGTCCTGGACGAGGAATCGGAAGGAATCCGGCCGCTGGGCGGCGCAGCACGCTGGTGGCTGCACCACTCGCTGGCCGCCCTGGCCACGCACCTTGAGGAGAAGGGCTCACGGTTGGTGCTGCGCCGCGGCCCGGCCGGCGACATCATCCGGACGCTGGCCAGCCAGACCGGGGCAGGTCATCTCTTCTGGAACCGCCGCTACGGCCTGCCGGAACGTACCATTGACGCCGAGCTGAAGTCCTGGGCCGAGGAGGCAGGCATCGAAGCCACCAGCTTCCAGGCGAACCTCCTCTTCGAGCCCTGGACGGTCCGGACCGGAGCGGGTGGCCCCTACAAGGTCTACACACCATTCTGGCGGGCGTGCCTCGCCGCCCACGACGTCCGGGACCCACTGGACCCACCCGCTGAACTGCCCGCTCCGGCGGCGTCCGGGCGGGGGGTGCCGGCGAGCGACGCGCTGGGCAGCTGGAACCTGCTCCCCCACGCCCCTGACTGGAGCGGCGGGCTTGCAGCCACCTGGACGCCTGGCGAGGACGGCGCCGCACAGCGGCTCACCGACTTCCTGTCCGGCCCGGCCGATGATTACGGTACCGGCCGGAACATCCCGGGGACCGAAGGGACCAGCCGGTTGTCGCCCCATCTCCGCTTCGGCGAGGTCAGCCCGTTCCGCGTCTGGCGCGAGATCCGGCGCCGGTTCCCGCACCGGATACCGGCCGACGTCGGGATCTTCCGTTCCGAACTCGGCTGGCGGGAGTTCTGCTGGCACCTGCTCTACACCAACCCGGAGCTGGCCACCCGCAACTACCGCCCGGAGTTCGACAGGTTTGAGTGGGAGTCGCTGGGCAAAAAGGAGCTCGCCGCCTGGCAGCAGGGGCACACCGGCTACCCCTTTGTGGACGCCGGGATGCGGCAGCTGTGGCAGACCGGCTGGATGCATAACCGGGTCAGGATGGCCGCTGCCTCGTTCCTGGTCAAGAACCTGCTGGCCGACTGGCGGATTGGCGAGCAGTGGTTCTGGGACACCCTGGTGGACGCCGACGCGGCCAGCAACCCGGCGAACTGGCAGTGGGTGGCCGGTTCCGGAGCGGATGCATCACCGTACTACCGGATTTTCAACCCCGTCACGCAGAGCAAGAAGTTCGACGCCGCCGGAAACTACCTGCGCGAGTTCATCCCTGAACTTGCCGGGGTGGAAGGCAAAGCAGTCCATGAGCCGTGGACCGCCGACGCTCCCGGCTACCCGGCACCCCTGGTGGAACTGCCGGAGTCCCGGGAACGGGCGCTGGCGGCCTTCCAGAAGCTCAAGGACGCCTGAGCCGCGGGCAGGTGGGCGGGCCTGATTCAGGCCCGCAGGACCTCAGCGGCTGACTTTGCCCATAAGGGACGCGATGGGCCGCAGGAACAGCGGGCGGGCCAGGAACCACGCAGCCACCATTACCGCGACGGACACCAGGAACAGCCAGAACCCAAGCCATCCCTCGCCGTCGCTTACGGCATACATGTGGTTCAGGTTCCGCAATGCACCGGTGGCCAGGACCAGGAACACGTGGACCACGATGAACGCGACAAAGTAGATCATGACGGGGAAGTGCACGGCCCGGGCCCACTCGATGGGGAACGCCTTGTTCAGCGCGGGAGCCTTACGGGGCCAGGCCGAAGACATCCGCAGGCCCGTGATGAACGCCAGCGGCGCGGCAATGAACACTGTGGTGAAGTAAGCCAGCAGCTGCAGGGCGTTGTAGTTGATCCAGCCGTTTTCCGTGGGCCAGTTCAGTGCGGCGTACTGCAGCGCGGCGGACAGCGCGTTGGGGAAAACGTCCCAGCTGGTGGGCACGATCCGCATCCACTGTCCGGTGGCGAAGAGCAGGACGGCGAAGACCACACCGTTGAGGATCCACAGGGCGTCGAGCGTCAGGTGGAACCACAACTCCAGGGTGATCTTGGTGGGCGCATTCCGCGTCTTGATCAGACCCTTGTTGTTCCTGGTCCAGTGGCCGCTGGGCCGGGTGGTGGTGCGCACCTGCCAGCCGGTGCGGATGATCAGCAGCAGGAAAAAGCCGTTGAGGAAATGCTGCCACGCCAGCCACGCCGGAAAACCTTCCGGCGCAGCGGCCGGAAGTTCGGAATGGCCGGGATAGTCCGCCACGAAGGATGCGACCGCAGGCAGCCCGATGAGCCACCGTGCTGCCAGTACCAGCAGCACCAGTACCACAAGCGCCGCGGGGACGCCCCAATAGATCCTGGACCGCTTTCCTGCGGCGGTGCCTGGCTTCTTCGTGGGTGTGGACATCGAGCAACATTCCTTTCGAGAATGACCGGCCGGATTTCCACCGCGTGGAAGGCCCTGCGAATGAGAATACTAGGAAGTGCCGGTCATCACGGAAAAAGAAGACCCCGGCCGGCTGGTCAGCCGATCGGGGTCTTCTTCATATGGTTGCGGGGACAGGATTTGAACCTGTGACCTCTGGGTTATGAGCCCAGCGAGCTACCGAACTGCTCCACCCCGCGTCGCTTGATCAACACTACCCTACTTTTCCGACCCTCCGGACCACTGTCCCGCCAGGCTGCACCTGGTTGTTAAACAGGAAAGTCCGGACACTATGTGTCCGGACTTTCCGTCAGTTGCGGGGACAGGATTTGAACCTGTGACCTCTGGGTTATGAGCCCAGCGAGCTACCGAACTGCTCCACCCCGCGTCGCAAGATCTACTTTACCGGGAGGTGAACGTGGGGCCAAATCGGGAGGGCGTGATGTGCGTCTCGCAGCGGCGGCGCCCGCCCCATAGAGGAGCGGACGCCGCCATTGCAATGCCTTTACTGCCTAGTTTCCGGCGGACGCCGAGGGCGAAGCGGACGGCGAGGCCGAGGGTTCAGCCGAGGCATCCGGAGCCGGTGTGGCCTCCGGTGCTGCACTGGCCGGCACCTTGGCCTCGGCGTCGAGGGCTTTCTGCAGTGCTGCAGAGATGCGCTTCTGCGCCTCGCCGTAGGCTGCGAAGTCTCCCGCTGCCAGTGCGGCCTGACCGGCCTGGATGGCGGAGTTGGCCTCGTCCAGGGCCGCCTTGAGCTCGGCCTTGGCGTCGGCGTTCCCCGGTGTGGTCGGCGCTGCCGGGTCCACGGGCGTCTGGCCGTTGTTGTCCGAGTCGCCGGCCGCAGCACCGGAGTCGCCACCGAAGAGCTGTTTCAGCGCCTCATCCAGGGTGGGCGCGAAGCCCACCTTGTCACCGAACGCCACCAGCACGCGCTGCAGTGTGGGGTACGACGTCTCACCAGTGGATTTCAGGTAGACGGGCTGGACGTACAGGATGCCGCCGCCCACCGGAAGGGTGAGCAGGTTGCCGTTGAGGACTTCCGAAGCACCCTGGCGCAGCAGGTTCAACGCCTGGGAGACCGTGGGATCCGAGTTGAACTTGTTCTGGGCCTGTCCAGGGCCGGGGACCTGGGTCTCCGGCGGGATCTGGAGCAGCCGCAGCTGGCCGTAGCTGTCAGCCTTCACACCAGCCTCGTTCCCGGCGTCGGAATCCGCCGCAAGGAAGCCGTACAGCACGTTGCGGGCATTGCCGTTGACGATCTGCGGTATGAACGAGGACGTCAGCTGGAACGCGGGTTCCTTCTGGTCAGGCATCTGCAGTGACATGTAGAACGGCGGCTGCTTGACGCCGCTGGTCGAATCCACTGTGGGGTCCGCCGGTACGCTCCAGACGTCCTTGGTCTGGTAGAAGGTGGACGGGTCCGTCACGTGGTACTCGCCCAGGAGCTGGCGCTGGACCTTGAACAGGTCCTCCGGGTAGCGGACGTGGCTCATAACATCGCCCGACATTTCGGAGAACGGCTTGAGCGAGGTGGGGAACACTTTCTGCCAGGCCTTCAGCAGCGGGTCCTGGTCATCCCAGGCGTAGAGCGTGACGGAGCCGTCGTAGGCGTCAACAGTGGCCTTGACCGAGTTCCGGATGTAGTTCACCGAGCTGTTGGGCAGGGCCACGGCGCGTCCGGACGTGGTCTGGGTGTCAGTGGTGGCATCGGAAAGCTGCTCCTGCTGCGAGTACGGGTAGTACTGGCTGGTGGTGTAGCCATCCACGATCCATTTGACCCTGCCGTCCACCACTGCCGGGTAGGCGTTGCCATCGACGGTCAGGTACGGGGCGACCTTCTCCACGCGTTCGCGGGGGTTCCGGTCGTAAAGGACCTGTGATTCCTCGTTCACGCCGTCGGAGAGAAGCAGGTCGGAGGACTGGAACTTGATGGAGTACAGGATCTTGTTGAAGAAGCTGCCCACGTTGGGACCGCCGTTGCCTTCGAACGTGTACTGCGCATCGCCTTCGCCTTCGCGGCCTGAGGGCCGGTCCTGCTCACGCGCCGGCGCTCCGTCCGGGGCACCCACGATCGAGTAGTCCGGCGAGGACTCGCCGAAGTAGATGCGCGGCTCGTAGGTGGAGTCATCGCCCAGCACACCTGTGGAGGGGATTCCGGACTGCAGGAACTCGGGCTTGCCATCCACCGTGAACTTGTTGCCCTTGGCAGCAACCACGCCGTAGCCGTGCGTGTACACAACGTGCTGGTTGAGCCAGCCCTGCTGATTGTTGGCGACGTTCGACGGGTTCAGTTCACGCACCGCGATCACGGTGTCCTGGATCTTGCCGTCAACCTCATACCGGTCAACGTTCAGCGCCTCGGGGAACTGGTAGTACGGGCGGTACTGCTCCAGCTGTGAGAACGCGTCCGAAATCAGGTTCGGGTCCAGCAACCGGATGTTCGCCGTGGTCTGGGCGTCCGGGGCGAGGGCACCGGTGCTCGCCGTGTTCGTGGCGTCATACCGGTCCACCTGGATCGCATCCAGGCCGTAGGCGGCCCGGGTGTTGTCGATGTTCCGCTGGATGTACGGCTTTTCCAGGGTCTCCTCAGACGGACGGACCTGGAACTGCTGGATGACCCACGGGTAGACGCCGCCGGCCAGGATGGATGTGATGACCAGCATGGCCGTGCCGATCACCGGCAGCCGCCAGCGGCCGATCACAGCGGACACCACAAAGAGGATGGCAACCAGGACGGCCGCGACGGCGAGGATCGCCTTGGTGGGAATGACGGCGTTGACGTCGGTGTACAACGCACCGGCCCAGCGTCCGCCGTTGCTCTGCACGGCGGAGAACCGGTCCAGGAAGAAGTTGACGCCCAGGAGGACCAGGAAGGCGGCACCGGTGACGGCGATGTGGATCTGGGCTGCGCGGCTGGTGAACACACCGCGTTCCATCAGGCGGATGCTGCCGTACAAGTAGTGGGTCAGGATGCCCGCAATGCCGGCGATGACCACAACGCTGATCAGGAAGCCCACCACGAAGCCCAGGAACGGCAGGACCATCAGGTAGAAGCTGATGTCCATGTTGAATTGGGGATCAGTCTTGCCGAACGGCTCCTGGTTGAAAAACAGCAGGACTTTCTGCCACTGGCTGGCTGCGGCGCTGCCGGCAAACAGGGCAAAGAGGACAGGCAGGCCGATCATGACGACGCGCCGGACGGGTTCCAGCTGGGCCTGGTACCTGTTGAGGTTGTCCCTGACTTCGGAGTCCGGGGCGTACACCGGCCGGGACCGGTAGGCGATGCGGATGGCGAAGAAAACACCGGCGAACATCAGCGCAAAGCCGGCCAGGAAGATGCCGATCCGTGACAGGTTCTCGGTGAGGAAGACTTCCAAGAACCCCAGTTGGCGGTACCAAAGGACGTCAGTCCAGACATTGGCAAAGAAAATGAAGCCCACAACCACCAGGGCAACAACGATCAGGGTGGGCGTCAGTGCGCCGCGTCTTGAAGGGGGTCTACCGGTGGGCATGGAGCTGGCAGGACGGGACAAACTGGTACCTCATAGCTGGTCGTCAGATTTACGAGCGTGCGTGCGAGTGACGTCAGGTCCCGGCCAAACCGCTGGATCAGTCCGTCATAATTGCCACGAGTGGCGGTATTGCTTAGTTCCTGTCGAGGACAGATGCGCCCAGTCTAGTTGTTTGTGCACGCTGGCAAGCCGGACGTGTCCTGGCCGCTGCCGGCCAGTTCGACGGCGGCACGCGCACCGGCGAGATTCTCCACCCGGACCACCTGCAGGCCGTCGGGGATGTGCCCCACCACTTCGTCGCAATTGCCTGCGGGCGCGAGGAATACAGTGGCTCCGGCGGCCCGTGCGCCGATGAGTTTCTGTCCGATGCCGCCGATGGGTCCCACGGCACCGTCCGGTGAGATGGTTCCAGTTCCGGCCACGTGCTTGCCGCCGGTGAGGTCACCGGGCGTCACGGTATCGATGATTCCCAAGGCAAACATCATTCCGGCACTGGGGCCGCCCACTTTGTCCAGGGAGATCTGGACGTCGAAGGGAAAGGTGAAGAGTGCCTTGAGCACCACACCCAGGACGAACCTGCCCTCGCCGTTGTCCTTGGGAGTGATGGTCTGGGTGACCTGCTGCCCGTCGCGTTCCACCACTACGTCCACGGGGGCACCCTTGCCTGCCGCGAGGTCCTCCTGGATGACGGCGAGGGACGTGATGTCCTTGCCGTTGATGGAGACAAGGACATCAGAGGGCTGGATCTTGCCTTCCGCGGCGGCCCCTGTGGAGAGGTCTACGGCCTGGAGCTGCTGGCCGTAGGGGATGCCCAGTTCGGTCAGCGCTGAGGCGATGGCGTTTTCCTGCGAGGTGGTCATTGCCACAGTGCTTTGTTCCTGGGCTTCCTCCTTGGAGGTACCCGTTGGGTACAGCAGTTCCTGCGGGTAGACGGCCTTGGAGCGGTCCAGCCAGGCGGAAAAGGCACCCAGGATGCTGACCGGCCCGTTGGGGCCGCCGTCCACGTAGACGGTGGTCAGGTCCAGGTTTCCGGCCGCGGGGAATGTTTCCCTGCCGGTCACACTGATGACGGGGTGGCCCTGACTCTGTCCCAGGGTGTTGTAGGTGGGGCCGGGTGATTCCACTACGTAGGGAACGGGAATGGTGGCGACGGCGATCCCCAGTCCCAGCGCGGACACACCGGCGAGCATCATGGCCGAGACCTTACGGTCCCGGGGCGAAGGCCCGGTAGGGGCATCCGGCGGGAAGCCTTCGGCAGGCCAGCCACCGGCTGCCTCAGGTGTGGCGGGCGGCGGGGTCAGCCCGGAGGCATGGTCCTCTGGCGGGAGTCCGCCACGGGTCGTAGTCACCGGACCAACATTACGCGGTGCTGGCCGTTGACAGCTCTTTGCCTACAGCGAACGGCGCCGCGGGGCGGCAGACAGCCGTGCACCACCGGGGTACCGTGAAGGTTGATCAACAGTCACACCGACGATCGGCGGGATCATGACCTCCAATCCACTCAACTCCTCCAACGGCGACGATACGCCGAAGGATCCGTTGACCGAAATGCTGCAGAACCTGATGGGCGGCAAGGGGATGGAGAACTTCGACCCCGCCGAGCTGGCCAAAGCTGCCGGCCTGCCGGACGACCCCAACCTCCTGGCCCAGATGTTCTCCCAGGTCCAGGCCATGATGAGTGCACCGTCCGAGGGACCCGTCAACTGGCAGCTGGCCCACGAAAACGCCCGACGCGTGGCCGCCACCGGCGCAGACCCGTCCGTCACCTCCCAGCAGTCGAAGGAAGTGGACGAGGCACTGCGCCTGGCCGAGCTCTGGCTGGACCCGGTCACCGACCTTCCTGCCACGGGCCTGATTGGCCGTGCGTGGTCCCGTGCGGAGTGGGTGGAAGCCACCCTGGGAACGTGGAAACGGCTCACCGAACCGGTGGCGAACAGCATTGCCAACGCGCTGTCCGCAGCCATGACCGAGCAGATGCCCGAAGAGATGAAGTCCATGATGGGCGGAGCGTCCTCCATGCTCCAAAACATGGGCGGAGCGATATTCGGCATGCAGCTGGGGCAGGCCATCGGCGCCCTGTCGGCGGACGTGGTCAGTTCCACCGACATCGGCGTGCCGCTGGCCGACCTGGAGATGGCCCTGCTGCCGGCGAATGTGGCGGCTTTCGGCGAGGGCCTTTCCCTGCCGGCCAACGATATCCGGCTGTTCCTGGCCGTCCGGGAAGCTGCGCACGCACGACTCTTCGTCCAGGTGCCGTGGCTGCGGGGCCATCTGCTCAGCGCCATCGAGGCGTACGCCAGGGGCATCCACATCGACACGTCCCGCATCGAGGAACTGGCACGGGACCTGGATCCGAGCAATCCCGAAGGCATCCAGGAAGCCCTGTCCCAGGGCGTGTTTATGCCGCAGCGCACTCCCGCCCAGGACCAGGCCCTGGAAAAGCTCGAAACGGCCCTGGCCCTGGTGGAAGGGTGGGTGGACGAGCTCACCGCGGCCGCCACGGAAAAGGTCCTGCCCTCGGCGGGTGCTCTCCGCGAAACCGTCCGCAGGCGCCGCGCCACCGGCGGACCCGCCGAGCATGCCTTCGCCTCGCTGGTGGGTCTTGAACTGCGCCCGCGCCGCCTGCGTGACGCCGCCACCCTGTGGGCCAGCCTCAAGGACGAACGCGGCATCGAAGGCCGGGACGCCATCTGGCACCACCCTGACCTGCTGCCCACGTCAGAGGACCTGGATGATCCTCAAGGCTTCAGCGCCCGCCGGAAACTCGCGGAAGCCAGCGACAGCGAAGTGGACGACGCGCTGCAGAAGCTGTTGAGCGGTGGCTTCGATGACGCCCCGGAGAAAACCGACGACGACGACAGCGGGGAGCCCCAGCCGAAAGGGTAACCGCCGCGAAGGCCCGGCACGCCAGTGCCGGGCCTTCGGCATCCGTCGCGTCAATCAGGCGTTGCGGCGGAAAAATCAGTCGGCGTCAGCCGGCCACCCGTGCGGTTCCGCGCCGGCCTCGGATCCGCTCTTCGGCAGGCCCCGGCCGGTGGCAAACGAGACGCCTTCGAGGAACGCCTTGGCCCGTTGTGTCTCCGGGTATGCCGTGAGCAGTTGCCAGAAAGCGGCATTGTGGCTGGCCACCAGGAGGTGGGCCAGTTCATGCAGCAGGACGTAGTCGATAACCCACTGCGGCATGGGCCGGAGCTTGTCCGACAGGCGGATGGAGCCCTGGGCAGGCGTCGCCGAACCCCAGCGTGAGTTCTGGTTGCTGACCCAGCGCACCGACGTCGGTACTGCGCGTCCGCCGAGGTACTGCCCGGAGAGCTGCGCCGCGTGGGCCGCGAGGGCTGCGTCGGAAGCGGGACGTTTCCTGCCGGCGGCCGTCGGCCGCTCCCCCTGGCGCTGCAGCTTGGCCAGCATCCGGTGGGCCCACTCCGCTTCCTGGGCCTTGGTGAAGCGGGCCGGGATGGCCACTACCGCCGTGCCGTTCTCCCAGAACGCCGCCACGGTGCGGGTGCGCCGTGCTGACCGCCGGATCTCCACGGGGGCACCATCAGCGGTGGTCAACGGGGCTGCCGCCCGCCGGCCAAGGACCGGCGCCGCAACGACTGCCGGCTCTGTCACAGTTCGGTACTTTCGATGAGGACCCGCAGGACGTCCTCGCCGTAGCGTTCCAGCTTGGTGGGCCCCACTCCGGCGAGTTCCGCGAGTTCCTCCAACGATTCAGGCCGGGCCTCGGCGATGGCCGTGAGCGTTGCATCCGTGAAGACAACAAACGCCGGGACGTCCGCCGACTGCGCCACGTCGCGGCGCCAATTCCGCAAGGCGTCGAAGGTCTGTTCCTCGTAGGTGGGCGGGCACGAATTGCAGCGCCCCACTTTCCGTTCCGCGCCGGTGCCCAGCATGGTGCCGCAAACCCGGCACATGGCCGGGGCCGCGGCCTTCCGGCGTGGCGCCGGGCCTTTGCCCCGCAGGCTGGAGGTGGCCACCGAGTTGGGCCGGAGCCCATCCATAAACCGCGACGGTTTGCGGTTGGCGCGCCCGCCCGGTGTCCTGGCCGTTGACCAGGACAGGGACAGGTGCTCACGGGCCCGCGTGATGCCCACGTAGAGGAGGCGCCGTTCCTCGTCCACTGCTTCGGGTGAATCTGCGAACGAGATGGGCATCAGGCCTTCACTGAGCCCCACCAGGAAGACGGCGTCCCATTCCAAACCCTTGGCGGCGTGCAGGGAGGCCAGGGTAACGCCCTGCACGGTGGGCGCGTGCTGGGCAAGTGAACGTTCCTGCAGTTCGTTGACGAAATCAGCGAGGCTGAACTCCGGCCCGCGGACCTCGCGCAGCTCATCGGCCAGCGCCACCAGCGCTGCCAGGGATTCCCACCGTTCCCGCAGGGCGCCGCCGCTGTGGGGAGCTGATTCGGTGTAGCCGAGGGAGGCCACGATATCGCGGACCACCTGGCCCAGCGTGCCCGCCGAGTCATCCTCGGCCACGGCCCGCGTGGCTGCCCGCAGCTGCAGGATGGCGTCCCGGACTTCCTTGCGCGCGAAAAACCGTTCGCCGCCGCGCAGCTGGTAGCCGATTCCGGCCGCTGCCAGCGCCTGCTCGTAGGCTTCGGACTGTCCGTTGGTTCGGAAAAGGACAGCCACCTGGCTGGCCTGGGTGCCGTCGTCGAGCAGTGCCTTGATCTTCCGGGCCACGGTGGCGGCCTCGGCTTCGTCGTCCGAGCACTCGGTGAACTCGGGGACCGGGCCCGCGGGCCGCTGCGCCACAAGCTGCAGCGGCGACGCCCAAGCGGCGTCAGCGACCGGACCGCCGCTGCGCCGTCCGGCCAGGAGGTCGTTGGCCAGCTTCACCACCTGCGGGGTGGAACGGTAGTCGCGGATGAGCTTGACCACGTTGGCTTCCGGATAGCGCGCCTTGAAATCGAGCAGGTGCTTCGGCGATGCGCCGGTGAAGGAGTAGATGGTCTGGCTGGCGTCACCCACCACACAAAGCTCGTCCCGGCCGCCCAGCCACAGCTCCAGGAGCCGCTGCTGGAGCGGGGAAACGTCCTGGTATTCGTCCACCACAAAGTGCCGGTACTGCTCACGGACGGTGGCGGCGACCTTTTCGTCCTCCTGCAGGATGCCCACCGTGATGAGCAGGACATCCTCGAAGTCGATGACGTTCCGGTCCGTTTTCACGTCCTCGTAGGACTGGAAAACACGGGCGACGGCGGTCAGGTCGAAGCCACCCGGCGCGCCACGGTCCTGGGCGTTCTCCAGGTAGTTCGCCGGGGTGAGCATTGACACTTTTGCCCATTCGATTTCCGAGGCAAGGTCGCGGATGGAGGCCCTGTCAGTACTCAGCCGAAGGCGCCGTGCAGCCTCCGCGAGCATCTGGGCTTTATGGTCCAGGAGGTTGGGCAAGGTGCCACCCACGGCCTGGGGCCAGAAGAACTGGAGCTGGCGCAACGCGGCTGCGTGGAAGGTGCGGGCCTGGACATTGCCGGCGCCGAGGTCCCGCAGCCGGCTGCGCATTTCCGCGGCAGCCCTCGCGGTGAAGGTGACGGCCAGAAGCCGCTGCGGCGAGTAGACGCCTGAGTGCACGCCGTAGGCGATGCGGTGGGTGATGGCGCGGGTCTTTCCGGTTCCGGCGCCGGCCAGCACGCACAGCGGACCGTTGAGGGTACTGGCCACCTCACGCTGTTCGGCGTCCAGGCCGCCAAGGATGCGGTCCTCGAGGGAGGCTGTGCCGTCAAAATTCTCTGTAGTCACTTCTGCTGTTCTTAGTCTCGACTGCCGGATGAATCCGGTGGATGGTTGGCCTCAGGAACCGGTGAGGTCCTGGATGCGTCCGCCGTACCAGTGTTCGATCAGGGACCTGGCGATGGAAAGCCTGCTGGAGATGGTGATCTCACCAGCGAGCACGGCTGCCTGGAGTTCTTCTCGGCTGAACCAGCGCGCCCTGGTGACCTCAACGCCGTCGGGCGTTGCCTCGGTGTCTTCAGTGATGGCGGTGAATCCAAGCATAAGGGAGGCAGGAAACGGCCACGACTGCGACCCGAGGTACTGGCAGGCTGCCACCCGGACGCCGACTTCCTCGTGGATCTCGCGGACCACTGCCTGCTCGAGGGACTCGCCGGGCTCCACAAAGCCGGCCAGGGTGGAATAGTTTTTGGCTTCCGCAGGACCCCCGCCGCCCAGCAGCACCCGGCCGTCCGGGCCAACCACGGTCACGATGATGGCGGGGTCCGTCCGCGGATAGTGTTCGGATTGGTCCGAAGGGCACCGCCGGACCCAGCCGCCGGCTTCGACCTCTGTGGGCGTGCCGCACCGCGGGCAGTGCGTGTGCAGGGCGTGCCAGTTGGTGATGGCGCTGGCTTCGACAAACAAGGCTGTGTGCAGGCTGCTCAGGCCCGCTGCGACGTCACGGAAACCGGCCCAGGCGGCGTCCTCGGGGATCCCAGCCGTGCCGGGCGCTGCAGGTTCGGACAGGACAAAGAGCAGCAGTTCGGTGCCTTCGGCAAGCTCCCCGCCCGGAAGGGCAGCGCCCAGGTAAACCACCAGTTCCGGGCCCTGGCCGGCAGCTGCGAGGGCTTCGTGGAGCTCCCTGGCCCCGGCCATGAACAGGCCGGTGCCGTGGATCAGGCCCTGCCGCCGGGACAGGACAACAGCCATTGTCCCGGAGCCTGCCAGCAGGTGCGCCACCATGCCGGGCCTGACCCGTCCCACCGAGCCACGGTCCACCAGGGCAGGCCGGACCGGGAGGAGGGCGTCCGTCAGGTGGTTGGCCGGCAGCTGCGCCGGCACCTTCCGGTGGAGCGGCATTACAGACTCAGCGTGGCTCATAGGTCCACCGTACTGACTGGGACTGACAATTGACATTTCCAAGGGCCCGGCTGTGGATCAGCGGACCGCACTATTTCCACATATCTCAAGACTCGCCGCCGCCGGATGGGCCCGCGGGCGGGCGGGCAATCTACCGTTGAACGGTGAGAAGAAAACCGATTGAACTGGCCGCCATTGCAACCGCGGCAGTCCCCGGGCTGACCCCCACGGCCGTCAGCGCAGCCCCGGACGATCCCGCGGACTTCGACTCGGCCCTCCTCCTGGATTCCGAGGGCAAGCGCTGGCGGGTCCGGTCACCCCGGCACGCCGAAGCAAGCGCCCGGCTGGAAACCGAGTTCCTGGTGCTGCGCGCCTTCGCCCCCGGCATCCGCGCCGAGCTGCCATTCCTGATGCCCACGGTGGCCGGCAGCGTCAGGCTTGGCACGCTCACCACGTTTGTCTACTCACATCTGGCGGGCAACAACCGCAGCATTGAAGACCTCACCGCCGGGCCGGACAGCCTGGCCCGGGAAGTTGGTGCCGCCCTCGCGGCCATCCACGACCTGCCCCGCGCGCTGGTCAGCAACGCCGACCTGCCCAGTTACACCCCCAACGAGTTCCGCCAGCGCCGGCTCAACGAGCTGGACCAGGCCGCCACCACGGGCAAGATCCCGTCGGCATTGCTCCGCCGCTGGGAACACGCCATGGAGGACGTGTCCCTGTGGCGTTTCAACCCCTGCGTGGTCCATGGTGACCTGCACGAGGACAACCTGCTGGTGGAGGGTCCCCGCGTCACCGCCGTCACCGGTTGGACCGACCTCCGGATCGGCGACCCTGCCGACGACTTCGCCTGGCTGGTGGCCTCCAACGAACAGGACTTCGTGGCCGCGGTCCTGGCCGGCTACACAGCCGGACGGCGGGACACCCCTGACCAGCACCTGCTCCGCCGGGCGGCCCTTTCCGCCGAGTTCGCCCTGGCCCAGTACCTGGTCAAGGGCATCGCCGCGGGCGACACCGCCATGGTGGCCGAGGCCGAATCCATGCTCGAGACCCTGGCCAGCGATATCGCCGAATACGGCGGGCAGCCCATCAGCGTGGAGCCGCAGCCCGCCTCCGGCAGCGCCGCCCAGGACGCCGGGGCTTCGCCGGCCGGACCTGGGGAGCCGGTCGCCGCCGTCGCTGGAAATGCCGTGGCAACGGACGACGGCGGCCATGTCGCGGCCGGGAGAGCCGTCACCGTGACACCGGTACCGGTAGCCGTGCAGCCGGCCGTCCACGTGGCGCCGATCCCGGTGGCTCCGGTTCCTGTGACTCCAGTCGAGGCGGCCCCGGTTGAGGCGGCCCCGGCTCCTGCGGACTCCGCGGCGCCCGCAGCGGATACTTCACCCGGCGAAACCGGGGAGGATACCTCCACCGCCGCCATCTCGATCGTTGAGGCCAAGCAGGCTGAACCGGAACCCTCCGGGCAGGGCCCGGCCAAGTCCGGCAGCTGAGCGGGCCCCGGGCGCACCCCTGATTAGGCCAGGGCGGCCTGGACCAGTTCCTCGAGTTCCCTTGACGTTGCCAGGTCATGGGGCCGCACCACGTTGTTGTCAGCCACGTAGAAGAAGGCCGCGCGCACGTCATCCAGCGGGACACCCTTCAATCGGGCCCAGGCCAGCCGGTAGACGGCCAGCTGCACGGCCCTGGTCCGCAGGTGGGCACCTGATGGACGCCTGCCGGTTTTCCAGTCCACCAGGTCCCAGCGCCCGTCAGCGTCCTGGAAGACGGCATCAATCCGGCCACGGACCACCACGTCCCCTACCCGGGTCTCCACCGGCACCTCCACAAATGCCGGCGACCTTTCCGCCCAAGGAGAAGCCTTGAACGTGGCCACCATGGCGTCGAGATCGTAGGCGGCGTCGATGTGGTCGTCCGCGCCGGGGGCCTCCCTCAGGTCCAGCATCCCGGTGGTGCCGAAGTAGTCCTCCACCCAGGCGTGGAACGCCGTGCCCTTGCGGGCCGACATGCCCGGTTCGCGGGGCACAGGGCGGCGGAGCCGGGACAGGACTGCCGATGGGTCCTCGCCGAGGTCCACCAGCGTTGACGCCGAGATGTGGCTGGGCAGGTGCACGTCCTGGCCATGGGAACGGCGGGACCGCCGCTCCAGCAGCAGCGCCGCTTCACGGGCCCACCCAGCGGCCGGCCCGGCGGGCAGGCTGGCCGGAGTCGGTTTTCCGGCGTCGGCTGGGCTGTGCAGCTCCTCCCCCGCGGCCACGGCCGGCAGGGCAGCGACCACCCGCGCGGCGGCGGCCTCCATCATTGCCCGGCGGCCCCTTGACAGCCGGAGCCGCCCTCCGGTCCGCGGATCCACTGGCCCTTCCAGGGGGTCGTATGGCCAGGTGGCGATTTCGGTTTCCAGGGTCAGTGGACTGGCCTCCGGGAGGGACTCCTCATCGAGGGACAGCGGGTGGACGGTGGCCTGCGCCTGGTGTCCGGCACCCGCCGGTACCTGCGCCAACGGTTCCAGCTCGGCCAGGAATGGTGACATGGCTGCCTGGCCGGCCCGGGATCCCACCCATGCAGCGCTGGATACCCACAGGACGTGCTTGGCTCGGGTGTACGCAACGTAAGCCAGCCGGCGCTCCTCCGAGTCGCCGTGCGCCTGGACGTTGGCTTTGTAGTCCTTCTCGGCGTCCAGCCACCCTTTTTGGTCCGGCTGGTCCAGGTCCCACTGCGGCAGGTCGGCGCGGTCCCCCCGCAACGGCCATGGCAGCGCTGCCGCCCCGCTGCTCCAGCGGGAATCACGGTCGCTGGGAAAGGCACCCGCGTTCAGCCCGGGCACAAACACCACGTCCCACTCCAGCCCCTTGGAGGCATGGACCGTCAGCAGTTGCACTGCTTCCCGGTTGACGTCGCTCGCCGGCGCCTCCAACCCGTTTTCCTCAGCGGACGCTGCTTCCAGCCATGCGAGGAAGGCGAGGATGTCCACACGCTGGGAGGTCCGCAGGAATCCCGCGGCGGCGTCCTGGAAGGCATCGAGGTTCCGGCGGGCCTGGTGGATGCTGATGCCGGGCCGGGCCGCCACTTCAATATCAAGGAGCATGGCCCGCTCCACTTCGCCCAACAGCGTGGTCAGGTCGTCGCCGAGGTAGCCGCGCAGCTGGCGGAGTTCGGCGGCAAGCCGGCCCAGCCGGTGGCGGGCGTCCGCGCCCAGTGTCCGGCCGTGGACGGAAACCCAGTCTTCCCGCGGCAGCCAGTCCACGGCTTCCACCAGGCTGGCGCCATCCGTGAGGTCGCTTTCGAGCACCTCAGGTTCGGCCGGGGCATCCGGCGGGCCGTCAGCGTCTGCGGCTGATCCCTCCGCAGCGCGTCCCCGCCGCCGCGCCAGCTGGCTGGACCAGTCCCGCAAAGCCATCAGGTCCGCCGGACCCAGCCGCCAGCGGGCGCCGGCCAGCAGTCGCATCAGTGCATCGGACCGGCCCGGATCGGCAAGCACCCTCAGGGTGGCTACCAGGTCCACAATCTCCGGTGTGTCCAGCAGGCCACCAAGGCCGACTATTTCGTAGGGAATCCCCCGGGCTTCGAACTGGCGCCGCACCGGTTCCATCTGGGCACGCCGGCGGCACAGGACCGCCAGTGCAGGCGGCACAGGTGTTCCGTCCGGGGCCAGTTCGAAGTCCGTAACCCGGTATTTCAGGACGTCCGCCGCCAGCGCCGCGGCCTCGTCCGCGTCGCTGCCGAACCGGCCCAGAACCACTGATCCGTCCACGGCATAGGGGCTGGGCTGAAGCGGGGGTACGTCCGCCACGGCACCCGGCGCACCGCCTGCCGGCCCCTTCTGTCCGGCCGCCCGGACCAGGGACTCGGACATCACGTTTGCCGCGGACAGGATGGAGCGCCCGTTGCGCCACGCCGTGGTGAGGTACGAGGTGGGTGCGGGCGACCAGTCCCCGAGCAAGCCGGGGCTGGTGTTGCGGACCGGGAATTCCCGTACGAAGTGGAAGAGCTGGCCTGCTGACGCGCCGCGGAAGCCGTAGATCGACTGGTTGGGGTCACCCACTGCTGTCACGGCGTGCCCGCCGCCGAAGAGCCGGGAAAAGAGCACCAGCTGGGCGTAGGAGGTGTCCTGGAATTCATCAAGCAGCACCACCTTGTAGCGCTGCCGCTCCATGTGGGCTGCCAGGGGCACGTCCTGCGCCACTTTGGCTGCGAGCGCCACAAGGTCGCCGAAGTCCAGGGCGCCGCGGGCGCGTTTGGCTAGGGCGTAGCGGCCCACCATGTCGGCCACGCTGGCCCTAGTGCGCAGCATCCCGGCGAGTTCAGCGGCGGCCTGTGGCGGGTTCTTCTTTTTGGTGGCCAGGTAGGGCAAAGCCTCGAACTCGGAGAGCCTGGCCATCAGCCACGCCTCAACATCCTCGGGTTCCTGCAGGTGTTCCGCGCATTCGCCCGCAAGCTGGATAACGGCCTTGACCAGGGTGGACTTCGCGGCACGGAAATGGGCGTATTCGCCGTCGTAGGCTTCCACCACTTCACTGGCCAGCTGCCACGCCTGGGCGCCGCCCAGGAGGACCACGTCCCGCTCCACGCCCAGCCTCAGGCCGTAGTCGGACACGATGCCGCTGGCGAACGAGTGATACGTGGAGACCTTGGGTTCGAGGGCGTCGGCACCGAGCAGGCCGGCCGGGAAGATCTTGTGGCCCTCGTCCTGGCCTGACAGGCGTTGCAGTGCCACCAGCTTGGCCCGGATCCGGGAAGCAAGCTCACCGGCGGCTTTGCGGGTGAAGGTTACGCCCAGGACTTCCTCGGGCCGCACCCAGCCGTTGGCCACCAGCCACACCACGCGGTCGGCCATGGTGGCTGTCTTGCCGGATCCCGCGCCGGCGATCACCAGCCGCGGCGTCAGTGGTGAAGAGATGATGGCGGACTGCTCGGGGGTGGGAACGTTCTTCTCCCCCAACAGCACGGAGAGCTCTTCGGGTGTGAACAGCGGCTCCGGCGGCAGCTGCCCGGCCTGGTCCGTGCCCATTCCGCCCCCTGCCTGGTCCATTCCCGTTCGGTCATCTGCCTGGTCAGTACTCATTCGGTCACCTGCCGGCCGCGCGCACACAGCGGGCACACTTCCGGGAGCCGGCAGCCGTGGCCGCCATGACTGCCCTTCGACGGGTCATGCCGGGCCTCGAATTCGCTGCCGCCCATCACTGCCGCGGCGTCCTTGACCATGTCCATGGCCCAGTTTTCCTGCGGGTCAACGGGTTCCTGCTGCTGGATGGCGGGGGTTTTTGCTCCGGTTCCCAGCTGGGCCAGGACCGCTCCGCCGGGCGTGCCGGTGCCGCCGCCTTCCGGGGCTGCGAAGCCGCCGGCCAGGACCGCTGCCTGGTAAGCGCCCAGCTGCGGGTGCCGTGCCAGGTCGGCACGGCCTGGCTGGCGTTTGCCGGTTTTGAGGTCCACAATCACCAGCCTGCCCTGGCCGTCAATTTCCAGCCGGTCCACCTGTCCTCGGAGTACGGCGTCGCGTGGCTGGTCCCCGTCCACGGCTACAGTCCCCAGCGCCACGTCAAAGTCCGTTTCCACGCCCAGGAGGCTGCGGCCCTCGCTGCGCATCACCAGAACATACTGGGCCAGCTTGCGGACCATCGTTTCGGCACGCTGGAAATCCAGCCGGCCCTCCCAGTTGTCCTTCATCCCCAGCGCGGGCCAGCGGCGGACCAGTTCGGCCACGTATTCGGAGCCGGAGGCGTCCGGCAGTTCCTGTGCGATGGCGTGGACCAGTGTGCCCAGGCTGCGGGCGAAATCCGTGGCGGCCTCTCCCCCGGCTGCCTGGACGAACCAGTCCAGCGGTGACTTCTGGACGGTCTCCACCTTGGACGGCGACACAAAGACGGTCCCGCCGGGCGGCACCACCGCGTCCGTGGAGGTGGGGGGCGCCAGCCCCCACCAGGAGTCCGGGTGGGCGCCGGGAACGGGTGGCTGGGCGGATGCAAGGTGTGCCAGGATCCGTGCGGCCTCGGGAGCCGCGCTGTCCTCCGCCTGGGCATGCTGGCGCAACTCGGCAACGAGGGCCCGAAGGGTCATGGGCCGCTCCACCTGGGTGAAGGGCCTGCTTTCCTGGCCCCGTTCAAGGGGGGCCACGTAGTCCAGGAACGACGACGGCTGGTGGTCCTCTGAGGATACGGCGGTGCAGATCAGCAGTTCACGGGCCCGGGAGACTGCGGTGGAAAAGCTGCGCAGTTCGTCGTAGCGGATGTCCCGCAGCCGGCTGAGGGGGTCCCGCTGCACGGCATACGCGGGGCCGTGCTCGACGGCGTCGCTGTAGAGGGTGCTGCCCAGCAGCTCGCCGCGCAGCCTTGTGTTGGGCCAGACGCCTTCCTGCAGCCCTGCAACAAGGACCACCGGCCATTCCCGGCCCGCTGCGCTGGCCGGAGTCATGATTTCCACGGCGTCGTCCACCTGGGCCCGGGCAGCCAGGGTGTCCATGGGAAGCTCCTGGTTCAGCAGGTACTCCAGGAACTGTTCCGGCCCGGCCCCTGGAACCTGGTCCACGTACCGTTCGGCGGTGTGGAACAACGCCATCATGGCGTCGAGGTCCCGGTCGGCACGGGCGCCGGGCTGGCCACCGGCAAGCGCGGTGCCCGTCCACTGGGACGACAGCCCGGTGGAGTTCCAGAGCGCCCACAGCATGGACTCGGCGTTGGCGCCGGGGACGGCGGCGGCCTTGCGGCCGGCCTGAAGCATCCGGGCCGTCCGCCGGGCGGCCCTGCCCTCGATACCCAGCGATGCCAGCTCCGCGGGGTCCAGCAGGGCTTCGATCAACAGCGCGTCGCTGGTCCGGCCACCGCCGCCCAGGAGTTCTTCGCGGCGCAGCGACTGCCGCAGCCGGCGCAGCTCGATGGGACTGGCGCCGCCAATCCTGGAAGTCAGGAGCGCAACTGCCGCCTCGGGGGTCAACAGTTGCGGGTCCAATGCAATGGCGAAGGCGTCCAGCAGGGGCCGGACCGCCACCTCGTCCCGGACGGCGGACTCTGCCACGGAAACGCGGACCGGGATGCCCTGGCCGGAGAGGTAGCGCTGGAGTTCGCTGACCTGCCCGCCGTTGCGGACGATCACGGCCACGTCAGTCAGGTTCCTGCCATGGTTGATGTGCTGGTCCAGGATGCGCTGGGCAACGTACCGCAGCTCATGGACGGGCGAGGGAACCAGGTGTGCTTCGACCATTCCCCGGGCCCGGTCCGGTTCCGGTGCTTCAAGCCTGCGGGCAAGCTGGCCGCCTGCCCGGACCGAGATGCGGCCGGCCACGTCCAGCCAGGCGGCAGCAACGGCCGGTGCCTGCCGGTGGGCATAGCCGAGGGGACGCTCCACCACGGGGCCGGCCGGCGACAGAAGCCGGGGCAGTTCGGCCACGAGGTCCGGGCGCGCCCCGCGGAAGCCCTGGACCACTGTGTCCGGCGACGAGGTGACGTAGCAGTCCTTCCCCGCAGCGATGTCCGCCAACAGCTCGAAGACGGCCGGATTGGCTTCCTGGATGTCGTCCACCAGGACCAGCTGGAGACGGTCACGTTCGGCAGCGAGGAATTCAGGAAAGTCCTGGAAAACCTGGCGTGCCGCCGTGATGATTCCTGCCGGGTCGAAGGCCTCAGGCATCCGCAGGTCCAGGACGTCGCGGTACTCGGCGTACAGCCGGGCAGCGG
Organism: Pseudarthrobacter sp. MEB009; assembly: GCF_030208875.1. NCBI lineage: Bacteria > Bacillati > Actinomycetota > Actinomycetes > Micrococcales > Micrococcaceae > Pseudarthrobacter > Pseudarthrobacter sp. MEB009. Next base: position 302,658 of record NZ_JARVTC010000007.1, on the reverse strand, counting down.
CAGCCCAGTCCGGCCGCCCGCAGGCGGCGCCCAGGTCCTCAAGGTCCCCGGCGGTCCTGCCGGACTCGATGATGCGGTCAAAAAGTTGCCGGACCTCATGGCGGAAACCCCGCGTCTCCAATGCCCCGTCAAGATCTGCGGGCCACGGCAGTTCCAGGCCGGGAATCCGGTGCCCCTCAAGGAGTTCCCTGATGATGAGGTCTTGTTCCGGCCCGGACAGCAGCCGTGGCGCCCGGTCCAGGGGAAGGAAGCCTGCCACTTTGGCCCGGCCGATCACGTCGAAGGCATAGGACGCCCAGGTCCGCGCCGGCGTGGTGCTCAGGCTTCGGTCCAGACGGGCGGTAAAGCGGTCACGCAGGAAGTCTGCTGCCAGGCGGCTGGGCGCCAGGATCAGCATCCGTTCAGGGTCGACGCCGTCCCGCTGGACCCGCCTGACGGCCGCCTCCACAAGGACAGTGGTTTTGCCCGTTCCCGGCGCGCCGGGGACCAGCACCGGCCCCGCGCCGTGACTGACGTCCACGGCGGCCTGTTGGTCCCCGGAGAGCCGCGGGACGCCTGCGTGCAGCTGGCGGGGCGCAAGAAGCCGGAGACCGGCCGGTTCCGGGGTGGCCCAGCGCTGGTCCGGGTCCTGCAGGAAACCGTCGCGGACGCCGGTGAAGGGGATGGTTACGCTCACACCGACATTCCATCATCAGCCACTGACAATCGATGCACCTGGCGCTCCAGCAGGTCGGCGATGGCGTCGATCCGGTCGAAGTCCGCATCCAGCGGCGCCCACCGGGCAGCCTGCAGATCCACGCGCCAACGGCCCTCCCCCGTTGCCAGGAACGCCTGATGGGCACCGAGGAGCGGGGTGGCCTCGGCCAGGTAATGCCGCAGCGCGTCGGCTTCGTGGCCCTCCGGAGCCTGGCCGCTGGCCTTGAGGATGCGCCACCATGGAACACCGGTGCCGTAATGGCTCATCACCGCCCCCACCTGGCGCGGCCCGCCCGCGCCCAGGAGCTCGGCGACATCGCCGTAGGCCACCGCGGACCCGGCGGGAACCAGCTGTACCACCGCCAGTACCGCCTCCACATACTCAATCCGCATTGATCCAATGTAGCCGCAGTGGCGCTCCCCGGAATTGTCTGCGGTCACCGTTAGCGTTGAGGTATGAGCACCTGGAACACCCTCCCCCGCGCAGCCTTTGACCTTGAGACCACGGGCCGTAACTCCCGCTCCGCGCGGATCGTCACCGCCTCGGTCACGGTGGTGGACCACCAGGGTGCGGTCATCAGCGAGCACGAGTGGCTGGCAGATCCCGGCGTGGAGATTCCCACCGAGGCCAGTGACATCCACGGCGTCACCACGGAAAAAGCCAGGCGTGAGGGACGGCCCGCCCGCGAGGTCACCCAGGAACTTGCCACGCTGCTGCAGGAACTCTTCGACGCCGGAACCCCTGTCATTGCCTTCAACGCCAGTTACGACTTCACGGTCCTGGCAGCCGAGTCGGCCCGGTACGGTGTCCCCCAGCTGACCAGGTTCCCCGTCCTGGACCCCTACATCATGAACAAGCAGGTGGACCGTTACCGCAAGGGCAAGCGCACCCTGACAGCCCTGTGCGAGGAGTACGGCGTGGTCCTGGACAACGCACACACCTCAGCTGCGGATGCGCTGGCCACATTGCGGGTACTCGATGCCATGGCCGGCAAGTTCCCCAAGCTGGCCATGCCCGCCAGCAAGCTGCACCAGCTGCAGGTGGACTGGGCCGTCAGCCAGGCCGCCGACTTCCAGGGCTACCTGCGCAAAACCAAGCCGGCGGCGGTCATCGAAGGCGACTGGCCGGTCCTGCCGCCACAGGATGCCGGCGTCGGCGGGTTCTGACCGCCGCTGGACACCCGCGGGGCTGCGAGGCAAGTCACAGTAACCCTGCTTCATAAAACCGCCACAATCATCCGCAGGTCATTCGGTCCGGCCGCATCCCCCCCGGACTGCCTGCCACTGTTATCCGTTGCAAGCTGAATATCGTTCGGGACTCGCCGCCGTCGTCCGTCTATTATTCACCTCACGGGTCGGTTCGGCGGGGGTGAGACAATAAAGTTTTGCGGCCACCCCTGCCTTTCATGCCCACATCAGCATGGGCGGATGCCAGGCGCCACCAGCGCAGCCTCGCGGCCGGTTGATTTATGACTCAATGAAAGTGACATCCCCAATGAGAATCAAAGCAATGAAGTGGTTCACCGCTGCTCCTGTTGCCCTGGCCCTGGCTGTTTCCCTGGCCGCGTGCGGCTCGGGAGCCTCCACGCCGAGCGGAACCCCCACGGACGCCCTCGCCGGCAGCGACCAGCAGACGCTGGATAAATACACCACCGCCGAGGTCACCCCGATCGACAAGATCGACAAAACCAAGCTGGGGCTCAACACCGAGGGCAAGCTTGAGGTGGGTACCCTTTCGGACGCACCGCCCAACATCTTCATCGATCCGTCGGGCAAGTTCACGGGTTACGACAACGAACTCCTGCGTGCGGTTGCCGGCAAGCTGGGCCTTGAGGTTGAGTTTGTTGCCACCGATTTCTCGGCGCTGCTTTCCCAGGTGTCCACCAAGCAGTTCGACGTCGGGTCCTCCTCGATCTCCACCACTGATGCCCGTCGCCAGAACGTCGGCTTCACCAACGGCTACGACTTCGGCTTCATGGCAGTGGTCGCCAAGACCGACGGCGACATCAAGGGCTTCGCCGACCTCAAGGACGACGTGCGCATCGGCGTTGTCCAGGGCACAGTGCAGGATGACTACGTCACCAACACCCTGAAGCTGGAACCGGTCCGCTTCCCGGATTACGCCACCGTCTACGCCAACGTGCGCAACGGCCAGGTTGATGCCTGGGTGGCTCCTTCCCAGCAGGCCACCGGCCAGGTCAAGGAAGGCGACGGCACCGTCATCGCCGAGTCCGTGGTCAACACGCAGAACTTCACGGCTTACGCAGTGGCCAAGGATAACCAGCCGCTCATCGACGCCCTGAACTCAGGCCTTGACGCGGTCATCGCCGACGGTACCTGGTCCAAGCTGACCAAGGAGTGGTACCCGGACCGCGAAACCCCCACCGACTGGAAGCCGGGCAGCAAGGCCGCCACGGTTCCGCAGAGCTGATTGAGCGGCAACGTTCATGGATCTCCTGGACCAGCTCGCTGACACCTTCTTCAACTGGGAGGAAATGGCCAAGGTCATTCCCTCCCTGTTGATGGTGGGCCTGCCCAACACCCTGATTCTGGCCGTAGCGTCCGGCATCCTCGGATGCCTTCTGGGCCTGCTGCTGGCGCTGATGGGAATTTCGCGCAACGCCGGCGCCCGCTGGGCGGCGCGCATCTACACCGACCTGTTCCGCGGCCTGCCGGCCATCCTGGTGATCCTGGTGATCGGTATCGGCCTGAGTCCCATCGCCCGGGAAATCACCGGCACCCGCAACCCGTATCCGCTGGGTATCCTGGCGCTGACGCTGATTGCGGCGGCCTACATCGGCGAAATTTTCCGCTCCGGCATCCAGAGCGTGGAAAAGGGGCAGCTGGAGGCTTCCCGTGCACTCGGGTTCAGCTACGGCCGGTCCATGCGCCTGGTGGTGGTGCCGCAGGGCATCCGCCGGGTCCTGCCGGCGCTGGTGAACCAATTCATCTCACTGCTGAAGGATTCGTCGCTGGTGTTTATGCTGGGCCTCGCGGCGTCCGACCGGGAAATCTTCCGGATCGGCAACGACGCCATGGCCAACACGGGCAACCTGTCGCCGCTTGTGGCGGCCGGCGTGATGTACCTGATCCTGACCGTCCCGCTCACGCACCTGGTGAACTACATCGATAACAGGCTGCGGACCGGTAAACCGGAAAAGCGTGAACCGGACGAGCTGGCAGCACCTATCGGCAAGGGGGCACAGGCATGACGGACTTTACTTCCGGCACCCTGACCGGCAAGAACCTGCACCTCTCCTTCGGGCACAACCATGTCCTCCGTGGCATCGACCTGCACGTGGAAAAGGGCACCACAGCATCGGTGATCGGCCCCTCTGGGTCCGGCAAGTCCACGCTCCTGCGGGTGATGAACCGCCTCATCGAACCGGACCAGGGTGACATCCTTCTGGATGGCCGCTCGGTCCTGAAGGACAATCCGGACGAGCTCCGGCAGCGCATCGGCATGGTGTTCCAGCAGTTCAACCTGTTCCCGCACAAAACAGTGGTGGAGAACGTTTCGCTGGCGCTGCAGAAGCTCCGCAAGCTGTCCAAGGACCAGGCCCGCGCCGAAGCCCTGGAACAGCTTGACCTGGTGGGCCTCAAGCACAAGGCCGATGCACGGCCAGCCAACCTGTCCGGCGGCCAGCAGCAGCGGGTGGCAATCGCCCGCGCTTTGGCCATGAAGCCAGAGGTGATGTTCTTCGACGAGGCCACCTCAGCCCTGGACCCGGAGCTGGTCAAGGGCGTCCTGGCGCTGATGACCGACCTCGCCAAGGGCGGCATGACAATGGTGGTGGTGACCCACGAGATGGGCTTCTCCCGCAACGTTTCCGACTCCGTGACCTTCATGGACGCCGGGGTTGTGGTGGAGTCGGGCCCGCCCGAGCAGATCTTCACGTCCCCCGCGACGGACCGGCTCAAAGGCTTCCTTTCGGACGTCCTCTAGGCCCCGTCGCTGGAACGGAAAATCCCCGGTTGCCTTGGTGGCAACCGGGGATTTTTTTGCGCGGGTAAGGGTCGACGCCGGGACTAGCCTTGGGCTGCGGCGGCGGCCCCAGCGGCGGCCGGCAGGGCGTCGAAGATGCGGTTCATGGCAGCGTCGTCGTGCGCGGCTGACAGGAACCATGCCTCAAACACCGACGGCGGCAGGTACACGCCGGACTCCAGCATGGAGTGGAAGAACGGTGCGTACCGGAAGACTTCCTGGGCCTGGGCGTCGGCGTAGTTGTGGACGCCGTTGGCCGAGGTGCCGAACGCCACCGAGAACAGGTTCCCGGCGAACTGGATGGAGTGGTCAACCCCGGCTGCGTCGAGGGCCTTGGACACGGCCGAGGACAGTTCCAGGGACCGGACGTCGATGAAGGAGTACACGTCGCGGGTGGCGTGGGTGAGGGTGGCAACCCCGGCAGCCATGGCCACGGGATTGCCGGACAGCGTACCGGCCTGGTACACCGGGCCCACGGGTGCCAGGTAATCCATCACGTCGGCACGCCCGCCAAGGGCCGCCGTCGGCATTCCACCGCCGATGACCTTGCCGAAGGTGAGCAGGTCCGGGGTCCAGGGCTCCGCCGCGTCCGGGGCGCCGCCGGTGAGTCCCCAGTAGCCCGAGTATCCGGTGCGGAAGCCGGTCAGGACCTCGTCCACAATCAGCAGCGCGCCGTGTGCCCGGGTGATCCGGGACAGGCCCAGGTTGAAGCCCTCCGCGGGGGTGACCACACCCATGTTGGCGGGGGCAGCCTCGGTGATGACGGCGGCAATGTCGGCCCCATGCAGGGCAAACGCGGCTTCGACGGCGGCAAGGTCGTTGTACGGCAGTACCAGCGTTTCAGCGGCGGTGGCCGCGGTGACGCCGGCGGAGCCGGGCAGCGCCAGCGTGGCCAGGCCGGAGCCGGCGGCGGCAAGGAGCCCGTCCAGGTGGCCGTGGTAGCAGCCGGCGAACTTGATGATCAGGTTGCGGCCGGTGAAGCCGCGGGCCAGCCGGACAGCGGTCATGGTGGCCTCGGTGCCGGTGGAAACCATCCGGACACGCTCTGCGGCGGGCACCCGCTCCTGCACGATGGCGGCGAGGTTGGCCTCATCCGGGGTGGACGCACCGAAGGACAGGCCACGGTCCACTGCCGTGTGGACGGCATCCAGCACGGCGGGGTGGGCGTGGCCCAGCAGGGCCGGCCCCCAGGAGCAGACGAGGTCCACGTATTCCTTGCCGTCGGCGTCCGTCAGGTACGGCCCTTTGGCGGACACCATAAAGCGCGGTGTGCCTCCGACTGACCCGAAGGCCCGGACCGGGGAGTTGACCCCGCCGGGCATCAGCTTGCGGGCACGGTCAAAGAGTTCCTCGTTGCGGAGGTTGCTGGAAGTCATTGGTCTATTCTCTCAGTTAGCCGGCCAGCAGTTCCGCCACCCTGGGCGCCACCGCCGTACCCATCAGTTCAATGGACCGCAGCATCGCGGCGTGGGGCAAAGGTCCGCTGCTGTACTTCAGGTCGAAGCGGTCAGCTCCCAGGTCCTTCTTGAGCCGGACGATCTTGCCGGCCACCGTTTCCGGTGACCCGACGTACAGGGCACCCTCCGGGGCGCACAGGGCTTCGAACTCGCCCCGGCCGGCGGGGCCCCAGCCGCGTTCGGCGCCGAGCTTGTTCCGGAGTTTGAGCCAGTGCGGGAAGAACTCCGCCTTCGCCGCTTCGTCGGTGTCCGCCACGTGTCCGGGCGAGTGGGTGGCAACCTGCTGCGCCGGGTGCCCGTACTTGCCCATCGCTTCGCGGTACAGGTCCGCCAACGGGCCGAAGGACCGGGGCTGGCCGCCGATGATCGCAAAGATGATGGGGTAGCCGTACTGGGCGCAGCGGAGCACGGATTCGGGGGTCCCGCCTACGCCGATCCAGGTGGGCAGCAGGTGGTGCTCCAACGGCGGGTAGACGCTCAGCCCGTGCAGCGCGGGCCGGGTGCGGCCTTCCCAGTGGACCGGTTTCTGCGCCCTGACCTTGTCGAACAGCTCCAGTTTTTCCTCAAAGAGGACCTCGTAATCGGCAAGGTCAAGCCCGAACAGCGGGAACGATTCCACAAAGGAGCCGCGCCCCAGCATCACTTCAGCGCGGCCGTTGGAAATGGCGTCCACCGTCGAGAAACGCTGGAAAACACGGATGGGATCATCTGAGCTGAGCACCGTCACGGCGGAGCCCAGCCGGATCTGCTGCGTCCGGGCGGCGGCAGCAGCCAGGAAGACCTCGGGGGCGGAGACGGCGTAGTCCTGCCGGTGGTGCTCCCCCACGCCGAAGGAGTGAAGACCGACGGCGTCGGCAAGTTCGGCCTGTTCCAGCAGTTGGCGCAGGGCCTGGGCGTGCGGTTGTGGGCTGCCGTCCGGATTCTCGCCAACGTCCCCGAACGTGTTCAGGCCCAGGAGGATACGGTTCGCGCCCACGGGTGCAGTGGGGCTGGCCGGTGCCGGGCCGCCGGCGGTGGCGTGTTGCGTCTCAGTCATCAGGATTCCTTCAGCCAGCCGGCAAGCTCGGCGGCCCAGTAGGTGAGCACCATGTTGGCGCCGGCGCGGCGGATGCCAAGGACGGATTCGGTGATGGCGGCCCTCCGGTCGATCCAGCCGTTGGCGGCGGCCGCTTCGATCATGGCGTACTCGCCGGAGATCTGGTAGGCGGCCACGGGGACGGGGCTCATGGCCGCGACGTCCGCCACGATGTCCAGGTAGCTCATGGCGGGTTTAACCATCACGATGTCGGCGCCTTCGGCGAGGTCAAGCTCCACTTCGCGGAGCGCTTCGGTGCGGTTGCCGGCGTCCATCTGGTAGGTCCGCCTGTCGCCCTTGAGCTGGGAATCGACGGCCTCGCGGAACGGGCCGTAGAAGGCGGACGCATATTTGGCGGCGTAGGCCACCACGGACGTGGTGGTGTGGCCGGCCGCATCAAGGGCAGTGCGGATGGCCGCGATCTGGCCGTCCATCATGCCGGAGGGACCGAGCATGTGGGCCCCGGCGTCGGCCTGGGCTACGGCCATCCTGGCGTAGATCTCCACGGTGCGGTCGTTGTCAACGTAACCGTCGGCGTCGAGAACGCCGCAGTGGCCGTGGTCGGTGAATTCGTCGAGGCACACGTCGCTCATGATGACCAGGTCATCGCCGACTTCGGCGCGGACGTCGCGGATGGCCTTGTTGAGGACGCCGTCAGGGTCCAGCGAGGCGGTTCCCTCGGCGTCGCGGACCTCGGGAATGCCGAACAGCATAATGCCACCCAGTCCCAGCTCCACGGCCTGGGCCGCCGCGCGTCGGAGTGATTCGGTGGTGTGCTGGGCTACGCCGGGCATGGACGTGATGGGGTTGGGTTCGGTGAGGCCCTCGCGGATGAAGGCTGGCAGGATCAGCTCTGCCGGCGCCAGCCGGGTTTCGGCGGTCAGCCGCCGCATGGCGGGGGTGGTGCGCAGGCGGCGGGGGCGGTGGTTGGGGAACGTCATGGTCCTGTGTCCTTCACGGTGTCTCAGGTGCTGGAAGTTGGGGGGCAGTGGCCAGGGCCGGTCAGGGCGGTGCTGCGGCCAGACCGGGCTCGTGCCCTGGTCCAATGGAACCTGTCAGGGCTTCGACCAGCCCGGCAGATGTGGGGTCTGTAGCCACTGCCGCGGCGGGCCAGCCGAGCTCCGCAGCCTGGTCCGCCGTCGACGTCCCGATGGCGATCAGGCGGCAGGCCTGGAGCGGGAACAGGACGGCAAGCCGCCGGACGGCGCTGGGTGAGGCCGCCACAACGGCGTGGATGGTGCCCGCAGACATGCCGGCAGCTGCAGTGGCCGCAGACACCAGCCGCGGCTGTGGGGTGCCGGGTTCCGCGGCGATGGCCAGGCGGCGCTCCGGTGCGGCCGGGAAGTCCACGGTCCGGTAGGCGGTGACAGCCGTGACGTTGCTGCCGGAAGCTGCCAGTCCGTCCGCCAGCCGGGAAGCGGCGATGTCTGCCTGGGGCAGCAGGACGGGGCCGGTTCCGCCGGGCCAGACTTCAAGGAGCCCGGCGGCGGACTGTTCGCGGGCTGGGACCAGGGTGACAGTGACCCCGTTGGCTTCGAGCAGCCTGCGGGTGGCCGGCCCGATGGCCGCGACCCGGGTGGCAGCGGGCAGCCAGGCCCCCAGGGATCGCCCACGGTCGACGGCCTGGGCCACCAGGACGTGGACGGTGGTGGCGCTGCTGACCACCAGCCATTCGAAGGCACCGGCACCCAGGCCGTCGCAGGCCACCTCAAGGGCGTGCTGGTCCGCTGCCCGTTCAAAGTCGATCAGGGGCAGCACCAGGGCTGTGGCTCCTGCCGCCTCCAGTGCTGCGACCAGCCCGGTGGACCGTTCGGGACTGCGGGTTACCAGCACCTGGGTGCCGCGCAGCGGCTGCCCGGTTCCGGATTCGCTGGACGTGGGTCCCATTGCGGGATCAGGACGCCTGGAGATCGGCGATGTCCGCGGCCCCTGCAGCCAGCAGCGCCTCAGCCAGTTCGATTCCCAGGAGGGTGGCACCTACTTCGGTCAGTCCGTCCGTAGCGCGCTTGTCCCGGACGGTGGCCGTGCCGTCCACTGCACAGACAGCAGCTTCGAGGTGGAGCATGCTGCCCTTGCGGTAGGCGTAAGCACCGACGGGAGCCGCGCACCCCGCTTCAAGCCGGGCCAGGAGGGCACGTTCGGCGGTGACGGCCAGCCGGGTGTCGGGGTCGTCAAGGGCGGCGAGGGCCTGGGCCAGGACAGCCTGGGAGCCTTCGGTACTGCCGGCCTTCCGCGGCGCGTCCGCTGTCCGGCATTCGATGGCCAGGGAGCCCTGGCCGGCGGCGGGCAGCATCACATCGGTTTCGAGGAATTCGCTGACCGCGTCCAGCCGGCCGATCCGCTCCAGTCCGGCGGCTGCGAGGACCACTGCGTCCAGGTCACAGGTCTTTCCGGGGACCACCTCGGCGGTGGTGTTGCCCGGCAGGCCGGCAACGCGGCCCAGCCGCGTGTCCACGTTGCCGCGGATGTCCAGGATGTCCAGGTCGGGCCGGGCGGCGCGGAGCTGGGCGGCGCGCCGGGGCGACCCAGTGCCCACGGTTGCGCCGGCAGGCAGGTCGGCCAGCTTGAGCCCGTCCCGTGCGCACAGCACGTCGCGGACATCAACGCGCCGCGGCGTTGCCGCGAGGCTCAGTCCCACGGCAGCGCCGGTGGGCAGGTCCTTCAATGAATGAACCGCAACGTCGCATTCGTTGCGGATCAGGGCGTCGCGAAGGGCAGCCACAAAAACGCCGGTGCCGCCCATCTGCGACAGCGACCCGGTCAGGACGTCGCCGTCGGTCCTGATGTGCACCAGTTCCACCGGGAAACCCCCGACGGCGGCAAGCTGGTCCGCGGTCTGCTGCGTCTGGGTGAGCGCGAGTTTGCTGGCGCGCGTTCCGATCCTTACCGTCACTGCTGCGAGGCTCCCCCGGCCGGACCTGCTGCGGCTGTCCCGGGATAAGGGTCGTGGCCGGTGCCTACAGTGGTGTCGGCTGCGGCGATCGTGGGCTTTTCGCCGCGGAAGTTGGCGCAGCAGCCGGGACGGCAGACGTCGTACCAGGGCCCCAGACCGGTGACGGCGGGCCGGTCGCTGATGTTGTTGGTGGCGGTCCGTTCCAGGATGAGGTCCACCATGCCGGCAACAAACGTGCGGTGGGTGCCCGGGGTGGGTACCCGGGTTGCGGCCAGGCTCAGGTTGGCGCAGGTCTCCAGGGCCTCGGTGTCGAGGTCCCACACAACTTCCATGTGGTCACTGACGAATCCGAGCGGGACAATGACGATGCCCCTGACGCCCTTGCCGGCGAGTTCCTCGATGGCATCGTTGATGTCAGGTTCCAGCCACGGCACGTGCGGGGCGCCGGAGCGGGACTGGTACACCAGCGACCAAGGAGCGGTGAGGCCTGATTCCTCCTCGACGCGCCGGATGACGGCGGCGGCGGAGGCAAGGTGCTGGGCAACGTACGCCGAGCCCTCCTCGAATTCGCGGGGCTCGCCGTCCGACCGGCCGGCCGCATCGGCGTCGCGGGTGGGGATGGAGTGCGTGGCGAAGAGGATCTGGATGGGAGCATCCGGTGTCCCGGCCGCGGCGAGCTGCGCGCGGACATCGGCCAGGCCGGCTGCGGTGCCTTCGACGAACGGTTCCACAAAGCCGGGGTGGTCGAAGTACTGGCGAACCTTGTCCACTTCGAGCCGGCCGTCCAGGCCGGTTTCCGTCAGGGCCATGCCGATGTCCTCGCGGTACTGGCGGCAGCTGGAGTAACAGGAGTAGGCACTCGTGGTGAGCATCAGCAGGCGGCGGTGGCCGGCGTCGTACGCGTCCTGCAGGGTCTGCGGGATGTAGGGATCCCAGTTGCGGTTGCCCCAGAGGATGGGCAGGTTGATGCCGCGGGCAGCAAGCTCGGCCTCGAGGGCCGCCTTGAGTTCGCGGTTCTGCTGGTTGATGGGGCTGATGCCGCCGTTGGCGCGGTAGTGGTGGGAGACCTCTTCGAGGCGCTCATCCGGGATGCCGCGGCCGCGGGTCACGTTGCGGAGGAACGGAATGACGTCCTCCTGGCCCTCGGGGCCGCCGAAGGAGGCAAGCAGGACGCCGTCATATTCCTTGGGCGCCATCCGGCCGGCTTCGGTGACGGGGTTGATGGCGGTGCTGATGCCGGATCCGTTGGCGCTCATGCCAGGACCTCCGCAACTTCAGCTGCCGACACGCGGCGGCCCGTATAGAACGGGACCTCTTCGCGGACGTGGTTGCGGGCTTCGGTGTTGCGCAGGTGGCGCATCAGGTCCACGAGGTCCACGAGTTCCGGGGCTTCCAGGCCCAGGATCCATTCCCAGTCACCGAGGGCGAAGGAGGACACGGTGTTGGAGATGACCTGCGGGAATTCGCGGCCCAGGAGGCCGTGTTCGCGCAGCATTCCGCCGCGTTCCTCCTCGGGCAGGATGTACCACTCATAGGAGCGGACAAACGGGTAGACGCACAGCCATTCGGCCGGCGCCACGCCGCGGGAGTAGGCAGGCGTGTGGTTTTTGGCGAACTCGGCCTCGCGGTGCACTCCCATGGCGGACCAGACGATTTCCGTGCCGGCGAAGAGGCCGCTCCTGCGGATGTCGCGGATGGCCTGCTGCAGGGCTTCGGGTTTGGCGCCGTGGAGCCACACCATGATGTCCGCATCGGCGCGCATGGCGGAAACGTCGTAGCTGCCGCGGTGGGTCACGCCGGCCTGGCCCAGGCGTTCCAGCAGGGCTTCGAAGTCGGCCGCGGCGTCAGCGCTGCGGACCACCTCCCCGGACCGCTTGAACACGGTCCACAGGGTAAAGAACTGCTCGGCTGATTCTTCGGTTTTAGTGACAGATTCGGCAGAAGTGTGGCTCATGGTTACAAGTTTGCCCCCTGTTGGGCGCCAAGGCGAAACCCACAACTTCTACAACGCGTAGAAGTGTTGAATGTCACACAATGCGCGGGGTGGGGTTGGCCCGGGGCCCTTGGCTAATGGCTTCGGAGCCGGAACAGCGCGGCGCCCGCAGCGCAGGCCAGGCCGATGAGTCCGGCGCCGAGCCCCACGATCGCCAGCTGCGGGCCGGCCGCTGGATCTGCCCCGGGCGCGGCCGCCGGATTGGCGGCGTGCAGCAGGCTGACCGCCAGCGACGTGCTGCCCTGGGAGCCGACGCGGGGGATGCCCGTGCCCTGCGGCGTCGCGGCCGGGCCCGGGGCTGGGGTTTGGGCGGGTACCGGAGTGGACGGGGCGGCCGCCGCTCCCCCGTTGTCCGCCGGATTCTGTCGTGCGGTTCCGCCCGGCGCCGCAGCGGCTTCGCTGGCCGGCGCCTGCGGTGCCGCCGGGATGCTACGGGGTGTTGCGGCGTTGGGCGTTGCTGTGGTGGGTGGCATGGCCGGGGTGGTGGGCGTCGGTGTTGTGGTCGACGGCGTCGCCGCGGTGGGTGACGTGGTGGGTGCCGGCGCCGCAGTGGCTGGTGCAGTGGCAGCGGGAACGGCCGACGGCGATCCGGGCGACGGTGCCGTGCTGGCCGGCGTTGTGGGAAACCCCGTAGCCGTGGAGGCCGGCGTGGTGGCAGGGGCAGTGGATTTCCCCGGCGCGGGCTCCGGGGTCTTCTCCTCGGCTGCCGCAAAAGTTGCCTCCGGCCGGGATTTCTGTTGCGGCGCGGAGGGCGGCGCATCCGCACCCCATGACGACGCGGCTCCGGAGCTAAGGACCAGTACCGTTCCGATGGCCGCAGCTGCCGCGCCCCGCCGGATTCCCCCATGGATACCGGCCGAGGACAGTGCTGGCCTGGACCTGTTGTAAACCATGGGCACCGACCCTAGCCGCCCGTTCGGGGCAGGGTGAAGTCCGTGACCCGGGCCCACAACGCGCGTTTTCGGCGCCCTTCCGCTACACCCGGCGCTGACCAGCAACGATGGTCAGCCGATGAGGATGCGCGCCTGTTCCCGTGTGTCGGAAACCACTGCGGCGAGGCCGTTGCCCGCCACCCAGCCACCCACCACGGCCAGGTTGCCGGCGGCCGTGCACGCCGCCCGGATGTCGGCCACCCGGGCCTTGTGGCCCACCGCGGCGAACGGCAGGGCGCCGCGCCACCGGACCACGTCCCAGGCCACCACGTGGTCCGGGCCGACAGCCTGCGCCAACAGGGCGGTGGCGTCGCGCAAGGCAGCTGCCAGGAGGTCCCCGTCCGTTTCCGGGCCCGCCTGCTGCCCGCCGGCGCCATCGACCTTTCCGTAGGACAGCCGGAGCACATGCCGGCCGGGGCCAGCCGCTGCATCGAGCCAGTCCCACTTCCCGGTGGCGTGGGTGAGTGCCTTGGCCTCGATGCCGGGTGTGCCTGGCGCCACCAGCACGCCCGTGCCGCGGGGCCGGGCGTCCAGGCCTGCCTCGTCCACCACCAGGGTCACCAGTTTCACGTCCGGGCCGGACGCGGGCTGCTTGCCCGCAATGGCCGGCACGGCGTTTTCCAGGAGGCCGACGGCGGCCGGGCCGTCCACAGCCACCACCAGGAGGGCTGCGGCAAGAGTCTGTCCGGGCGTGGTGACCTGCCAACCCGACGGGTTCCTGGTGACGCTGCCGGCTGCGGTATTCGGGAGGAGGGCAACGCCACGGCCACGAAGGTCAGCTACCAGCGCGGTTACGAGGGTATGCATGCCGCCGGCCAGTCCGGCCACAGCGGAGCCGGCTTTTGCAGGCCGGCCGGGAGCGCTGCCGGTGGCAGCCCCTGACCCGGTGGCAGTCCCTGCACGGGCCCGGCGCTGGGCGGAGACCGCGGCAGCGAGCGAACCGTGGTCCCTGATTCCTGCCCGCAGCCCCGGGGCCACCATGTCGACGTCGAGCAGTCCCGGGTCCGCCGAATGCACGCCACCCACGACGGGGGCCACCATACGTTCCAGGACGCGTGTGCCCATCCGCACCCGGACCAGGGCGGACACGCTGGTGACGGGAGCGGAAGTGCCCACCGAGGCCGGCAGGAAGCGGTCCAGGGAGGCGCGCAGGGAGCCCAGCAGGCCAAGGGACCGGCGGACCTCCGGGTCCCACGGGTTGGCGGGTATGCCCAGGACGCCGGTTTTAGGCAGCTCGCGGGGACCATCCGGCAATTGGACCCAGGCGCCGCCGGGACGCGGTGCCACAATTTCGCCGGCCAGTCCCAGCTCAGCGGCAAGGGTGGCCACCGCGTCGCTGCGGGTGGCAAAGGATTCGGCGCCGCTGTCCAGGGTGAGCCCGGCCAGCGTGTGGCTGCCGATGCAGCCGCCCCAGCTGCTACCGGCTTCGAGGACCGTGACGGCGTGCCCGGCGGCCGACAGTTCCCTGGCCGCCAGCAGGCCGGAGATGCCGCCACCGATCACCAGGGCGGCTCCGGGCTGCGCCGCCAACGTGCCCACCGGACTACTCCGGTGCGATGGAGTGGATGAGTTCAACCACGCGGGTCAGGACTGCCGGATCCGTCTCGGGCGGCACGCCGTGGCCCAGGTTCAGGACGTGGCCCGGGGCTGCGGAGCCGGCGGCGATGACCTCACGGACATGGGCTTCCAGTACCTCCCAAGGGGCGGGCAGCAGGGCAGGATCGATGTTCCCCTGCAGTGGGACGCTTCCGCCCAGGCGCCGGTTGGCTTCGTCCAGGGGCAGCCGGTAGTCCACGCCCATGACGTCGACGCCGACGTTATGCATGGCCACCAGGAGCTCGGAAGTGCCGGTGCCGAAGTGGATGAGGGGGGCACCGTGGTGGCGGACGTGGTCCAGGGCGCGGGCCGAGGCGGGGGCAACGTACTTCTCGTAGTCGGCCAGGCCCAGCGAACCGGCCCAGGAATCAAAAAGCTGGGCTGCGGAGGCGCCGGCCTCAAGCTGCGCCTGCAGGAACATGCCGGAAGCGTCAGCTGCCCAGTTGGCCAGCGCGTTCCAGGTTTCTGGGTCAGCGTGCATCATGGTCCGCGGGCCCAGGTGGTCGCGGGACGGCTTTCCCTCCACCATGTATGCGGCCAGGGTGAACGGCGCGCCGGCAAAGCCGATCAGCGGGGTTTTGCCCAGCTGGGCCACCGTGAGGCGGACGGCTTCGCGGATGGGCTCCAGGGCCTCCCACGTCAGCTGCGGCAGCGCCGCCACGTCAGCAGCTGTCCGGACCGGTTTGTCCAGCACCGGGCCAACGCCGGGGACGATGTCTACGCCCACACCGGCCAGCTTCAGGGGAATAACGATGTCCGAGAAGAAGATGGCAGCGTCCACGTCGTGGCGCCGCACGGGCTGGAGGGTGATCTCCGAGGCCAACTCCGGCCGGAGGCAGGAGTCCAGCATTGCCACGCCTTCGCGGACCTTCATGTACTCCGGCAGGGAACGGCCGGCCTGCCGCATGAACCAGACGGGACGGCGGGACGGCTTGCCGCCACGGTAGGCGGTGATCAGCGGGGAATCGGTGGTGCGGCCATCCAACAGCGGGTGGTCTGGCGCTAGGACGCCGGCAGCGGACACGGCAGGGCTGGAAGTCATGCTCTCGATTGTGCCCAAAATCGGCGGCAAAAGATAACGGCGGGCAGGCGCCGCAAACCATGACAGGAGCCCCCGTGGCAGGAATCACAGCAGCCATCTGCCCTTCCCGGCGGCCGCAGTTGTTCTACCGAGCCGCGAAAAAGCTATGATTGGTCCGTTGTGGTTCTTTTTTCATTGGTGGCTACACACGCCGACATCGACCTTGAGACCGTTGCCCAGTTGAGCAACGGTTCCTCCGGTATCGCTACATCCATGCTGACCGGATCGCCGGCAGTGTCGGGTGCGGTTGTCCTTGCCACCTGCAACCGGTACGAAATCTACGGCGAGGCGCCGCATCCTGATGATGTCGAAGCGGCCCGCGCAGCGCTCGTGGCCCGGATCAGCGATGCCAGTGGGCTTAGCGAACCGCTCGTTTCCCGGTCCCTGAGCACCCGGACCGGCACTGAAGTGACCAAGCATCTGTTTGCCGTCAGCGCGGGACTGGATTCCGCCGTCGTGGGCGAACGCGAAATTGCCGGCCAGGTGCGCCGTGCCCTCATCATGGCCCAGCACGAGGGCACCGCCAGCCCCGGCCTGGTCCGGCTCTTCCAGGCCGCTTCCAAGACCGCCAAGGACGTCGGCGCGCAGACCGCCCTGGGCTCCCGGGGCCTCTCCATCGTCTCCGTGGCGCTGGACCTGGCCACCGACCTCTCCGAAAACCCCGGCTGGGCCGCCAAAAAAGTCGTCGTCTTCGGTACCGGCGCCTATGCCGGCGCCACCATGGCGCTGCTTCGCGAACGCGGCTGCACCGATATCTCGGTTTTCTCCTCGTCCGGGCGCGCCGAAGGGTTTGTAGCCACCCGCGGAGGCACGGCCCTCGACGCCGATTCCCTGCGTTCCGCGGTCGCCGCGGCTGACGTCATGATCGGCTGCAGCGGCTCGGATACCCGCGTTGAAGCCGACGAACTGGCGCAGGTCCGCGCCGGCTCCCCGCAGCCGCTGATCGCCATCGACCTTGCCCTGACGCATGACTTCGACCCCGCCGTCGGAGAACTCGACGGCGTGGAACTGCTCACCCTCGAATCCGTGCGCCTCGCGGCGCCGCAGGAACAGGCCGAATCCCTGGCCCAGGCCAGCGGGATTGTCAGGACTGCCGCCAGCGCCTTCGAGCAGGAACGCGAGGCACGCTCCGTCGATTCGGCGATCGTTGCCCTCCGCCGGCACACCATGAACGTCCTGGACGCCGAAATGGAAAAGGTCCGGGCCCGGCACGGCTGCACGGCAGCTGCTGAAGAGGTCGAGTTCGCGCTCCGCCGCATGGTGAAGCAGCTCCTGCACGTCCCCACCGTCCGGGCACGGGAACTCGCCGCCAACGGCCAGCAGGACGAGTACGTGGCCGCCCTGGAGGCGCTCTACGGCATCACGGTGGACCAGCCCGCAGCGCAGGCCACGCAGGCCGAATGCCCCGTGGACCATCAGGGCCGGCAGGACCACCAGCGCCACCAGAGTCACCAGGGCCTCGAAACCGCCTGACCCGCCCCGCACCCCCGCGTTGCCCTATCACTTATGGTCCCCTGCGGGCCCTTATTGCGACCAGAGGTGATAGCGCAACGGGGTCAGTAGACCGGCTTGTTGGGCTCCACGTCGCGAACCCAGGACAGGATGCCGCCGTCAAGGTGGCTGACGCGCTGGTAACCGGCTTTCCGGGCCGCGGCCAGCACATTGGCGGACCTGGTCCCGGCCTTGCAGTGGAACACAATGTCCTTGTCCTGCGGAAGCTCGCCCCAGGCTTCCCCGGCCAGGATCCGGCCCTGCGGCACCAGTACCGCGCCCTCGATCCGGACAATGTCGTACTCACCGGATTCCCGCACGTCCACCAGCTCGAAGTCCCGGAGCCCGGCCTTCCGTGAGGCCAGCATGGAGGCCAGCTGGGTGGCGGTGACAGTGTGCTCGGTGTCCGTGGGAACGTCGGGGGTGATGCCGCAGAACGCGTCATAATCCACCAGTTCGGTGATGGGCTCCGCGGCCGGGTCCTTGGACACCCGGATTTCGCGCCAGCTGCCGCCCAGCGCGTCGAACAGCGCCACCCGGCCCAGCAGTGAACGCCCGACGCCGGTAATCAGCTTGACCGCTTCGGTCACCATCAGGGAGCCCACGGCTGCGCACAACATCCCGAAGACGCCGCCCTCGCCGCAGGAGGGCACTGACCCGGCGGGCGGGGCTTCGGGGTAGAGATCCCGGTAGGTGGGTCCGTGCTTCTCCCAGAAGACGCTGACCTGGCCGTCGAAACGGAAAATGGACCCCCACACGTAGGGTTTGCCCAGGATGGCTGCGGCGTCGTTCACCAGGTAACGCGTGCCGAAGTTGTCCGCGCCGTCAAGGATGAGGTCATAGCCGGCAAAAAGCTCCAGGGCGTTGGATGTATCCAGCCGGACGTTGTGGAGCCGGACGTCCACCAGTGGGTTCAGCTCCGCGATGGCGTCCCGGGCGGACTCGATCTTTGGCCGCCCCACGTCCGCCACACCATGGATGACCTGGCGCTGCAGGTTGCTGAGGTCCACGGCGTCATCATCAACGATGCCCAGGGTCCCCACCCCGGCAGCCGCCAGGTACAGCAGTGCGGGGGAACCGAGTCCGCCCGCGCCGATAACCAGCACTTTGGCATTTTTGAGCCGGCGCTGGCCCAGCGCGCCGATCTCCGGAATGATCAGGTGCCGCGAGTAGCGCTCCACCTCTTCAGCGCTGAGCCCTGCCGCGGGTTCCACCAGCGGTTCAAGGGTTTCTGCTGACACATTTGCGGTGAACATCGAAGCCATACTTCAATGTATGCCCCGGGATACCGCGCGGTCATATTACCCGGCAGTAAAGTGTCTATGTAACTGCAATGGAAGGAGGGACAACCGTGGTCCCTGATGCACGGGCTGATCACCCGAACGCCGAAGCTCCGCCCACCTCCCCGCGCCCTGCAGGCCAACGCTCCGCCCGGCTCCCCCGGGACGAGCGGCGCGCCCAACTCCTTTCAGCAGCGCAGGAAGTTTTTGTGGCCAACGGCTACCACGGCGCCGCCATGGACGAGATCGCCGAAACGGCCCATGTCAGCAAGCCGGTGCTGTACCAGCACTTCCCCTCCAAACGGGAGCTGTACCTGGCTCTCCTGGACAGCCACCTGACCTCCCTCACCGCGTTGATGATGGGTGCCTTGAACTCCACCACCGACAACGACGAGCGCGTCCAGGCGGTGATGCGTGCCTACTTCCAGTTCATCGCCAGCGATGACCAGGCCCACCGGCTGGTTTTCGAATCGGACCTGATCAACGATCCGGACGTCAGTTCCCGGCTGGAAACCTTTAACAGGACCTTTGCCGACGCCATCGCGCACGTCATCGCCGAGGACACCAAGCTTCCGCACCTGGAAGCTGAGCTCCTGGGCCGCGGCCTCGCCGGAATGGCGCAGGTCAGCGCCCGGTACTGGCTTGAAACGGACGGAAACCTGGACCTCAATGTGGCCAGCGACCTGATCTACCGTTTAGCTTGGCGCGGAATCTCTCGCTTCCCCAAAGAGTCCTAGACTACAAAGGAGACATCAGCAACGAACTTTGACTGGCTGGGAGGCCCCCTGTGGAAATTAAGATCGGCATTCAGAATGTTGGCCGCGAAATTGTGCTGGAATCCACGCAGGACGCGGATTCGGTGGCCAAGGTTGTGGAAGAGGCCATCACCAAAGGCACCGAGTTGCGCCTGAAGGATGAAAAGGGCCGTCTGGTCATTGTTCCCGGCAAGGCCCTCGCGTACGTGGAAATCGGTGCCGAAGAAGCCCGCCGGGTCGGTTTCGGCCAGTTCTGACGCGCTGCCTGCAAGGTAATAAAGGAGCCCCATGCTTTCGCTGACCATCGTTGTCCTGGCCGCCGTCGCGGTGGGGTTAATAGTGTGGGCCAATGACAAACGCCATGCCAAGTACGGGGCAGGCCTGCCCGCCGGCGTTTCGGTAAGCGTCGCGGCCCTTGCCTGGCTCATCCTGATGGCTGCGGGCTTCGGGTACCGTCCCGGCCTGACCTGGCTGCCGTGGGTCCTGCCCATCGTGCTGGGGGCTGCCGCCGCCGTGGCCGCCGCCGTTTACCTGGGCTCTACCCGGGCCCGGCAGGACACCGATAGGCTCACTGCGGTGCTGCGGCGCTGACGCCAAGCCAAAGTCCTGTGGCCACCACCCGTTGAGGTGGTGGCCACAGGACTTTAAGGGCGTCCGACGGCGGCAGCCGGCTTAGAGGAATTCGGCCCGGCCGGCCATGGCTGAGGAAGCCAACGCATGTTCCCGGCGCGGGATCCGGCCGGCCGCTGCGGCCATCCTGCCGGCTTTGACAGCGTGTTTGAAGGCCTCCCCCATCAGGACCGGGTTCTGGGCGCGGGTCACGGCCGTGGCAAGCAGCACGGCATCGCAGCCCAGCTCCATGGCCAGGGCAGCATCGGATGCCGTCCCGATTCCGGCGTCCAGCACCACCGGCACCGAGGCGCGGGAAACAATCAGTTCGATGTTGTGGGGGTTGAGGATGCCCAGGCCGGTGCCGATCGGTGAGCCCAGCGGCATCACCGCGGCGGCTCCGAGGTTCTCCAGCCGCAAAGCCAGGACGGGGTCATCATTGGTGTAGGCAAACACCTTGAAGCCGCGGTTAACCAGCTGTTCCGTGGCATCCACCAGTTCCACGGCGTCCGGCAGCAGCGTGTGTTCGTCGGCGATGACTTCGAGTTTCACCCAGTCCGTCTCCAGTGCTTCGCGGGCCAGTTCGGCGGTCAGGACGGCGTCGCGGGCGGTGAAACAGCCGGCGGTGTTGGGCAGGACCCGGATGCCGTGGTCCACCAGCAGCTGGAACAGCGAGCCGGTTTCTGCCGTGGAGTACCGGCGCATGGCCACGGTGGTCAGGGCCGTCCCGGAAGCGATCAGGGCGGCTCCGAGCCCGTCGAGGCTGGGGGCGCCACCGGTGCCCATAATGAGCCGCGAGGCCAGGGCGACGCCGTCAATGACCAGGTCATCGCGGCCTGTGCCACCGGCCTGGTTCAGCAGTTCGGTGTTGGTGTTGGCCATGGCCCTAACCGCCCTGGACTGCCGTGACGAGTTCAACGTCGTCGCCGTCCGCGAGCGCCGTGGCGGACCATTGGCTGCGCGGCACCACCTGGGCGTTCTGCGCCACCGCCACCCCCAGCCGTGCGCCGTCGGCGGCCTGCCCATTGGCTGCGAGGACGCGGCCGGTGACCTGGCTGACCAGCATGCTGATGGACGCGCTGTCCACCACCGCATGTGGAGTTCCGTTCAGGGTGATGTTCATGCTGTCTCCTTGATGGTGCGGGGAAGGTGAGGGGCAAAACCGGAGAACCGGGCGGGGTTGAAGGGTGCCCAACGGGGATCAGCGTGACCGTCCATCAGGTCGCGGCAGATGGCTGCGGCTGCGGGGGCCAGGAGGATGCCGTGGCGGAAGAAGCCGGTGGCAATGATCAGGCCCGGCACGTGCGCGGCCATCCCGAAGCCCGCGTCCGCACCGGTGCCGTCCGGTGCAGGCACCCGGCCCAGGAGGGGAGCGTTGTCCGGAGTGCCGGGCCGTGCCCGGGCGGTGCTCTCCAGCAGCTCGAGCTCGGCAACGGCAGGCACCAGGGCCTGGGCGTCCCGCAGAAGCTGATACACCCCACCCGCGGAGACCGCGGTGGGGCCGGCCAGGGCATCCTCGCGCTGGGTGGCGCCGATCACCACCGTGCCATCCTGCCGCGGCACGATGTAGACGGGGACGCCGTGGACCAGACCGCGGACTGTGGAGCCCAGCAGTGGGCGCAGGTGCTGTGGCACGGCGAGCCGCAGGATGTCGCCGTGTACCGGCCGCAACGGCAGGCTCAGGCCGGGGGGAAGGCCACCCAGTGCTGCCGCCTGCAGCCCGTTGGCCACCACGGTTTCGGCCGCCCGGACCGTCCCGCCACCGGCGAGCTGCACACCTGCGACGGCACCGTCTTCCCACAGCAAGCCGCTGGCCTTGGCCGCTACCGCAAACGGATCGCCGGCGAGCGCACGCCGCATGCTGGCCAGCAGAAGCCGCGGATCCACCTGGTGGTCTGCTGGAGTATCGAAGGCGCAGGCGATGGCGGGGCCCAGCAATGGCTCCCGGCGGCGGGCCTCCCGGATGGTGAGCGGTTCCACGGTCAAACCGTTCGCCTGCTGCACAGCGCGCAGGTCCATCAACGCCCGGCGGTCGGCGGCGTCGGCGCCCACGGCTAGGGTCGGCGTCGTGAGGTATCCGGGGTCCCCGCCGGTGACGGCGAGATCCGCGGCGAAACCGGGCCAGAGGGCGGCGGCCGCAAGCATCAGCTCCAGGAGGTCCTCTTCCTGGTAATGCAGCTCGCTCACCGGCGCCAGCATTCCGGCGGCGGCCCAGCTGGCACCGGCGCCCGGCGCGTCATCGATCAGGAGCACGGACCGGCCGGAGCGGTACGCCTCCCAGGCGATGCTGTGGCCAACCACGCCGCCGCCAATCACTGCAACGTCGGCTTCCAACGCTCCGTGCGGGCGGTCATCGGGGGTAGCAGGCAGGGCGCCCATGTGTCTCCTTCCCTACGCCGGCATTACCCGGATCAGGTCAAGCGGTCGGCTCTGACGCCCTCTCAGCCCGGCGCTTTGTGACAGCTGCCGCGGGCTCCCGCAGTACCCGGCCAGTCTAGAGGAACTAGGCTGGCAGCCATGAATGTGACCCACTCCCCTGCCGCCGCTGATCCCCTGGCCACCGCTCCCGGCGCGGCCGCGCTCCACGCAGCACGGCTGTACCTGTGCACCGATGCCCGGAAGGACCGCGGCGACTTTGCCCGGTTCGTCGACGCGGCGTTTGCCGGTGGGGTGGACATCATCCAGCTTCGCGACAAAAGCATCGAGGCGGCCGAAGAGCTGGAGCTCCTGGCCGTGCTGAAGGAAGCCGCAGTCCGGCATGGCCGGCTCTGGGCTGTCAACGACAGGGCCGACGTCGCAGTGCTGTCCGGCGCCCCGGTTTTCCACATCGGCCAGAAGGACCTGCCGCTGCCCGCCGCCCGCACCCTGCTCAACGGCAACGCCGCCATCGGCTTGTCCAGCCACACCCCGGACCAGGTGGACGCGGCCCTCACGGCAGCCGCGGGACCTGCGGCGCTGGACTACTTCTGCGTGGGGCCCGTCTGGGCCACGCCCACCAAACCCGGCCGGGCCGCCGTCGGACTCGACTTGGTGCGCTACGCCGCGGCCGCAGCCGGCGACGACGTTCCCTGGTTCGCGATCGGCGGCGTGGATGACGGCAACATCGGTGAGCTGGTGGCCGCTGGGGCCCGCCGGGTGGTGGTGGTCCGCGCCATCACCGATGCCCCGAATCCCGCAGCAGCCGCGGCTTCCCTGCGCAGCGCGTTGGAATCCGCAGACGCGTAGCGGCAGCGTCCCTGCCCGTTCGGAAAAAACCGGGCTACGCTGGGCAACGTGCCACATCACCGGCTTGCACCCCAGGTCCACGACCACAACAACGCGCTCGAAGCCGCCCTCAGTGAGCTTCGGGTCGAGCTGGAGCTGCCCGGCAAATATCCGGCTGATGCCGTCCACGATGCCGAGGCCGCCGTGGCGGCCCTGCAGCTGCCGGGCGAGGACCTGACCGGCATTGAATTCGTCACCATTGACCCGGCGTCCTCCACTGACCTGGACCAGGCGGTCTTTATGGAGCGCGACGGCGACGGGTACCACGTGCTGTATGCCATCGCCGATGTGCCCGCTTTCGTCGCCCCCGGCGGGCCCCTGGACGCCGAGACCTGGCGCCGCGGCCAGACATTTTACGCCCCCAACGGGCGGATCCCGCTGCACCCCGAGGTGATCAGTGAAGCGGCCGGCAGCCTGCTGCCGGACCAGGAGTGCCCGGCGTTTGTCTGGGACTTCCGGCTGGACGCCCGCGCAGGGGTCACGTCCGTGACCGTACGGCGTGCACGGGTCCGCAGCCGGGAGAAACTCAGCTATAGGGGCGCGCAGGCGGACCTGGATGCCGGCACAGCGGGCCCGGTGCTGGAGCTGCTCAAGGAAGTGGGGCTAAAACGGGTGGAGCTGGAGCGGCTCCGCGGCGGCGCCAGCCTGAACATGCCCGAGCAGGAGATTGTCCAGCTGCCCGACGGCGGCTACCGGATTGCCGCCGCACCGCAACTGCCCGTGGAGGACTGGAACGCGCAGATCTCGCTGATGACCGGGATGGCCGCGGCGCAGCTGATGCTGGCCGGAAAGGTGGGAATCCTGCGCACCATGCCGGCCCCCGACGAGCGGTCGCTGCACCACTTCCGGCTGCAGACCGAGGCCCTCGGGAAACCATGGGACGGGGCCGCCAGTTACGGCGAGTACCTGCGCACCCTGGACGCGGCCGAACCCCGCCAACTGGCCATCCTGCATTCGGCGGGCATGCTGTTCCGTGGTGCTGCATATACAGCCTTTGACGGGACCGTGCCGGAGAACGTTGTCCAGTCCGCCATCGGCGCCGCGTACGCCCACACCACTGCTCCCCTGCGCCGCCTGGTGGACCGTTTTGTGCTGGTGATCTGCGAGGCCCTGAGCAACGGCCGGGACGTCCCCGGCTGGGCGCGGGAGGCGCTGCCTTCCCTCCCCGAGGTCATGGCCGGCTCCGACCAGCTGGCATCCCGGATGGAACGCATGGCCCTGGACACCGTGGAGGCTGCACTGCTGGTCAACCATGTGGGGCAGGAATTCGACGCGGTAGTGATTGCCGGTTCGAAGCCGGCCAAGGACAACGGCAATGGAAACGGCGCCGGCAATGGGAAGAACGGGAACGGCGGATCAGGCACCATCCAGATCGCCGAGCCCGCAGTGACCGCCCGCTGCGCCGGAGAGCTGAAGTCCGGCACCAAGGTCCGGGTCCGGCTGGTCTCCTCGGATATCGCCGCCCGTAAAGTCCACTTTGAGCTGGTGGCCTGAGCCCGACGGTTCGCCGCGGGGCACCAAAGCCGGGTTCCCGGGCCCGTGCCGTTAGACTGGAAAAGTAGAAACGGATGCCCGGTCGTTGATTTCCTTGATTTGAAACCAACAAGCCCGCCCCTACGCGATCTTGAGATTGACCCGCTGGTCACCAGTGCCAGCATTTAGATAGCCCGCGATCGGCTTCCACTGGAATTGCTTGCGCGCTTCGAGCGTGCTCCGGAACGGCCCAGGCCGGCCCGTTGAGCAGGCAGCGCCCTCGCCCAAATGAATAAGGAAACTCCCTGTGAGTGAATTGCACACGCACCAGCTTCTGACCGATGAGTCCGGCACCGAGACCATCGAGCCCGAAGAAACCATTATTTCGGACGAAAAGCCGCACGAAATCGAAGAAAAGTCGTTCGCCGACTACAACGTCCGCGCCGACATCGTGGAGTCCCTGGCCGACGCCGGGATCACCCACCCCTTCCCCATCCAGGCCATGACCCTGCCGGTGGCACTGTCCGGCCACGACATCATCGGCCAGGCCAAGACCGGCACCGGCAAAACCCTGGGCTTCGGTATTCCCGCGCTCCAGCGTGTGGTGGGCCGCGATGATGCAGGCTTCGACAAGCTGCCCGTCCCCGGCGCCCCGCAGGCCCTGGTGATCGTGCCCACGCGCGAGCTCGCCGTGCAGGTGGCCAGCGACCTCGAGACCGCTTCCCGCAAACGCAACGCGCGCATCGCCACCATCTACGGCGGCCGTGCCTACGAGCCCCAGGTGGATGCGCTGCAGAAGGGTGTCGAGATTGTGGTGGGCACCCCCGGCCGCCTGATCGACCTTTACAAGCAGAAGCACCTGAGCCTGAAGAACGTCCGCATCGTGATCCTGGACGAGGCTGACGAGATGCTGGACCTCGGCTTCCTGCCGGACGTTGAAACCCTCATCGCCGGCACCCCCGCCGTCCGCCAGACGCTGCTGTTCTCCGCCACCATGCCCGGCCCGGTCATCGCCATGGCCCGCCGCTACATGACCCAGCCCACCCACATCCGGGCCGCTGACCCGGATGATGAGGGCCTGACCAAGCGCGACATCCGCCAGCTCATCTACCGCGCCCACGCCATGGACAAGATCGAGGTGGTGGCCCGCATCCTGCAGTCCCGTGGCCGCGGCCGGACCATCATCTTCACCAAAACGAAGCGCACCGCCGCCAAGGTTTCCGAGGAACTTGTGGACCGCGGCTTTGCCGCTGCAGCCATCCACGGCGACCTGGGCCAGGGCGCCCGTGAACAGGCGCTCCGTGCGTTCCGCAATAACAAGGTGGACGTCCTGGTGGCCACCGATGTCGCTGCCCGCGGCATCGATGTTGACGATGTCACGCACGTGATCAACTACCAGTGCGTCGAGGACGAAAAGATCTACCTGCACCGTGTGGGCCGCACCGGCCGCGCCGGCAACAAGGGCACCGCCGTGACATTTGTGGACTGGGACGACATGCCCCGCTGGGGCCTGATCAACAAGGCACTGGGCCTGAGCGTTCCCGAACCGATCGAAACCTACTCCTCCTCCCCGCACCTGTACGAGGACCTGGACATCCCCGAAGGCACCAAGGGCCGGCTGCCCCGCGACAAGCGCACTCTGGCCGGTGTGGATGCCGAGGTCCTCGAAGACCTGGGCGAGACCGGCAAGAAGAACGCCGGCGGCCGCCGCGAAGGCGGACGTTCCAGCGACTCCAGCCGCTCCGGTGACTCCAGCAGGTCCGGCGGACGGTCCGCGAACGCCGGCCGCACCGCCGAAGCACCCGTCGAGGCGGGCGGCCAGGCCACGGGCCAGGCTGACCGCGCCACCTCGGCCGATCAGGCCGGCGACGGCCGCGACCGCGACCGCACCCGCAGGGGCCGCCCCGCCCGTTCCGGCAGCCAGGACAGCAACGGCGAAGGTGCCCGCAGCGCCGGCACGGCAGGCCACGAAGGCGGAGGCCGCCGTCGTCCGTCCGAAGCGGCAGGCGAACCTGCTGCCGACGGCGCCGACCAGCCCTCGCGTGCCCGCCGCAACCGGACCCGGACCCGCCGCCGCAACGGTGAAGTTGTGGGTGACGCTGCCCAGTCCGGCAGCGCCGAGGGCTAAAACCCTCCATGACGAACACGCTTTGGGCGCCGGACGGCGGCAGCCTGGTGGTGCACGCGGAAAATTCCGTGTACCTCCCGTCGCTGCCGGCCGGCGCCTTCACGCTGATCTATGTGGATCCGCCGTTCAACACGGGCCGGGCGCAGCGGCGCCAGGAAACCAAAATGGTGGCGTCGCTGGACGGCACCGGCGACCGCGTTGGGTTCAAGGGCCGCTCCTACGACACGATCAAGGGCGCCCTGCACAGCTACGACGACGCGTTCAGCGACTACTGGTCGTTCCTGGAACCGCGGCTGCTCGAGGCCTGGCGCCTGCTGGCCGACGACGGCACCCTGTACCTGCACCTTGACTACCGCGAGGTGCACTACGCCAAGGTGATGCTCGATTCGATTTTCGGTCGGGAGTGCTTCCTGAACGAAATCATCTGGGCCTACGATTACGGCGCCCGCGCCAAAAACCGCTGGCCCACCAAGCACGACAACATCCTCGTGTACGTCAAAAACCCTGCCAAGTACCACTTCGACAGCGCCGAGGTGGACCGGGAGCCGTACATGGCGCCCGGGCTGGTCACTCCCGCCAAACGTGAACTGGGCAAGCTGCCCACGGACGTGTGGTGGCACACGATCGTCTCACCCACCGGTAAGGAAAAGACCGGCTACCCCACGCAGAAGCCCGAGGGGTTGATCCGCCGTGTGGTGGCAGCCTCCAGCAGGCCCGGGGACTGGTGCCTGGACTTCTTTGCCGGGTCAGGGACGCTCGGCGCTGTGGCGGCAAAGCTGGGGCGGAAGTTTGTCTGCGTGGACCAGAACCAGCCGGCCATCGACGTGATGGCCAAGCGGTTGGGTGCGCACGCCACCTTCACGTCCCACCCACCCAACTAGCTCGCACTTGTTGTCGTTTTGAGCGCCCAAAACGACAACAACTGCGAGTCAGTTGGGAAAGGCCGGGCGGGTCAGGGGCGCACGACGGCGGTCCCCGTGGCCTGCGACTCGATCCGGGCCAGGACCTCGGGGCTCGTCACGTTCTCACCCAGCAGGTTGGGCTTGCCGGTGCCGTGGTAGTCCGAGGATCCGGTGACCAAAAGGTCGTGCCGGGCAGCGAGGCCACGGAGGAATTCGCGTCCCTCTTCAGGATTGTCCCGGTGGTCGATCTCCACGCCCGCCAGGCCGGCGTCGATCATGTCCCGGTACGTCTGCTCCCCCACAATCCGGCCGCGGCCGGACGCCACCGGGTGGGCGAAGACCGGGACACCGCCTGCAGCACGGACCAGTGCCACAGCAGTGGCCGGGTCCGGTGCGTAATGGGGCATGAAGTAGCGGGAACGGGAAGTCAGGATGGACGCGAACGCCTCCGACCGGTCCGCCACAACGCCGGCGGCCACCAGTGCGTCAGCGATGTGCGGGCGCCCCAGTGTGGCCCCCGGAGCCACATGATGGATGACGTCGTCCCACGTCAACGGATAATCCTCGGCCAACAGCGTGACCATCCGTTCGGCCCGGGTCAACCGTGACTCCTTGGCCTTGGTGATCTCCTCAAGCAGGCCAGGGTGCAACGGGTCGTGCAGGTAGCTCAGCAGGTGGACGCTCACCCCACGGTCCGTCCGGCAGGAAACCTCCATGCCGGGGACCAGGGCCACGCCGCACCCGGCAACGGCGGCGGCTGCCTCGGCCCAGCCGGACGTGGAATCGTGGTCCGTCAAGGCCACCACATCCAAGCCGGCGCGGGCAGCGGATGCCATCACGTCGGCGGGCGTTTCGGTGCCGTCGGAGACATTGGAGTGGGCGTGCATGTCGATCCTCACCGCTCCAGCCTAGTAGACCGGCCGCCCAGCCGGCCCGCGCCGGGGCCGGCGCCTGTTCGCGTCGCCGGGACGCTGGTGAGACGATGGTCCCGTGAACGATGCCGATAACACCCAAAATTCTGCTTCCCAGCCCCTGGACGAGCGCGTCAACAACCGCTCGCAGCGCCCCGTTTCGGACGCCTTCAAGGCCTTTATGGCCAGCAACTGGGCGCCCGCCAGCCAGGATCTGCCCGGCCGCGACGCCGTGGCCGGTTTCGCCGCAACCCGGCGCAAAACCGTCTCCGCGCGGTTCCCGGGCGAGCGCCTGGTCATCCCTGCCGGGCCGCCGAAGGTCCGCTCGAATGACTGCGATTACCGGTTCCGCCCGCATTCCGGGTTCGCCCACCTCACCGGCCTGGGCCTGGACCACGAGCCGGACGCCGTCCTGATCCTGGACCCGGTTGCCGAAGGAACGGGCGACGACGGCGGCACGCACCGCGCGACGCTCTACTTCCGTCCCCTGGCCGGGCGGGACACGGAACAGTTCTACGCCGACTCGCGCTCCGGTGAGTTCTGGATCGGCGCCCGCCCCACCCTCGCGGAATTCGAGGCCCGCCTGGGCCTGGCAACAGCCCACCTTGACGGGCTCGAAAGCGCCATCACCAAAAACGTAGGAGCGCCGGAGATCGGCGGCACCTCCATCCGCCTGGTCCGCAAGGTGGACGAGAACATTGACGCCCTGGTGGACACGGCCCGGTACAACACGGCCAAGGATCCGGACAACCTGGATATGGGTGCCCTCGACGCCCTGGACGAAAAGCTCAGCGAGGCCCTGTCCGAGGAGCGCCTGATCAAGGACGCCTGGGAGATCGAACAGATGGAGGTGGCCGTGGCAGCCACCGTTGAAGGGTTCGAGGAAGTGGTCAAGTCGCTGCCCCGCGCACTGACCCACGCCCGCGGCGAGCGTGTGGTGGAAGGCGCCTTCTTCGCCCGCGCCCGCGAAGTGGGCAACGAGCTGGGCTACGACACGATTGCCGCTGCCGGCAACAACGCCACAGTGCTGCACTGGACCCGCAACACCGGCACGGTCTCCGCCGGCGAACTCCTGCTGCTGGACGCCGGCGTCGAGGCCGACTCCCTCTACACCGCTGACATCACCCGCACCCTCCCCGCCAACGGCACGTTCACGGAGATCCAGCGCAAGGTCTACGAAGCAGTCCTCGACGCCGCCGACGCCGGCTTCGCTGCTGCCCGGCCCGGAACCCGGTTCCGGGAAATCCACACCGCCGCCACCACCGTCCTGGCCGAACGCCTGGCCAGCTGGGGCCTGCTGCCCGTTTCCGTCGAGGAAGCCATCAGCCCCGAAGGCCAGCAGCACCGCCGCTGGATGCCGCACGGCATCAGCCACCACCTGGGCCTGGACGTCCACGACTGCGCACAGGCCAAACGGGAACTCTACTTGGACGGCATCCTCACGGAGGGCATGGTCTTCACCATTGAACCGGGCCTCTACTTCAAGAACGAGGACCTGGCCATTCCCGCCGAATACCGCGGCATCGGCGTCCGGATCGAGGACGACATCCTGATGACAGCGGACGGTCCGGTGAACCTCAGCGCTGCCCTGCCCCGCAAGGCCGAGGACGTCGAAGACTGGATGGCAGGCATCTACCGCGAGGCCGACGCCGGCAACTAAGTCCGGCGCCCGGCCCCCTGCGGGTGCCTCCGGGCAAACACAAAGAAGCTCCCGGATCACGGATCCGGGAGCTTCTTTGTTTGTTCTGGTCCGGCTACTGCCGGGAATCACCCTGGCGCTGGTCGCCGGGGGTTTGCTGCGCATCCGGCTGCTGGCCGTCCTGCTGCTGCGCGGCGGGCTGGTGGGCATCCTGCTGCTGCGCCGGCTGGCCGTTCTCCGGTCCTGTTGGCTGTTGCACGCGGACGCCATACTGCGGGCGGCCGTCCGGCAGGTCCGGGTAGGTGGTGGCGCGGGGTACGGCAGGCTGCTGCTGGGCATTGCCGGCATTTTGCCCGCTGCCATCCTGGGGCTGGCCGGCGGGCACCTGGTTGCCGTTCGGCTGGACGGGAGCCGCAGCGGGCTGCTGCCCGTACGGATCAGTCCAACCGGAAGGGCGCGCCGGGCCCTGGCCCGGCTGGTAAGGCTGGCTGGGCTGGCCCTGCTGCGGCTGGTTCGGTTGGCCCTGCTGGCCCTGCTGCGGCTGGCCCGGCTGGTAAGGTTGGTGCGGTTGCCCCGGCTGGTGGTTCTGCTGGTATGGCTGCTGGTAATCGCGCTGCGAGTACGCACCCTGGCCAGCGGCGGCGTCCGAGCGGGTCATGGGCAGCTGCTGCAGGAGCCGGCGGGCCTCGTGCGACGCTTCGGGTGCCACAATAACGTCATAGTTGGTGGCAACCACCTGGCTGGTGGAGGTGAAGTCCCGCTTGCCGCGCTGGGCTGCATACGTGACGATGCCGAACAGCATAAAGAAGGCGGCGCCCATCAGCACTGACGTGAGGATGGAGAAGTACCCGGGGGACGGGGCGAAGAAGGACAGCATCACCCCGACAAACAGGCCGAACCACATGCCGCTCAAGGCTCCGGACAGTGCCACCCTGGGGTAGCTGAGGCGCCCGGTGACACGTTCCACCATCTTCAGCTCATTGCCCACAATGGACACCATCTGGACCGGGAACTGCTGGTCGGCGAGGTAGTCCACTGCCTTCTGCGCATCCAGGTACGAGGTGTAGGAGCCAACGGTGTCGCCGGTGGGGACGGCCCGGGACTGGTCCAGGCCGTTCTGGCCACCTGCCTTGGGAGCGCCAAAAATGTTTGCCATACCCCCATTCTTGCCCATCAGCATGTGTGCTGCCTGTAAATTCAGCTAAAAGAGAGCAGACTCGGTAGCCTGTACGGGTGAGCACAACACCTACCCGCGTCTTTGTAGCGCGCCTTCTGGGACTCGACGTCTTCGACCCGCTGGGAGACCGGCTGGGGCGGCTGCGCGATGTTGTGGTGCTTTCCCGGGGAACCCAGGGTGCACCGCACGTGGTGGGCATCGTGGTGGAGGTCCCCGGCAAAAAACGCGTTTTTGTGCCCATGACGCGGATTACCTCCATTGACCAGACCCAGGTCATCTGCACCGGACTGGTCAATCTCCGCCGGTTTGAACAGCGCGGGGCCGAGACTCTGGTGGTCGCCGAGATGTTCGACCGCCGGGTCACCCTCCGGGACGGCAGCGGTGATGCCACCATCGAGGACATCGCCATGGACCAGCACCGGTCCAGGGACTGGTTCGTCAGCAAGCTCTTTGTGCGCCGCGGCCATTCCCTGTCCCCCTTGAGCCGGCTGCGTCGGAACGAGACCCTGATCATCGACTGGGCGGACGCGCTGCAAGGCGCCCACACCGAGCCCCAGGCCGCCACGCAGTTCGTGGCCAACCACGAAGACCTGAAACCGGCTGACTTCGCCGAGGCCCTTCAGGAGATGAGCGACAAGCGCCGCTTCGAGGTGGCCAGCGAACTGCAGGACGAGCGCCTGGCCGACGTCCTGCAGGAAATGCCGGAGGACGACCAAGTGGAGATCCTCTCCGCCCTGGACGTCCAGCGTGCCGCCG
Source organism: Pseudarthrobacter sp. MEB009 (assembly GCF_030208875.1). NCBI lineage: Bacteria > Bacillati > Actinomycetota > Actinomycetes > Micrococcales > Micrococcaceae > Pseudarthrobacter > Pseudarthrobacter sp. MEB009. The sequence continues at coordinate 270,565 of NZ_JARVTC010000007.1, read as the reverse complement.
ATGTGTTGGAAGAGATGGATCCGGACGACGCCGCGGACCTCCTTGGCGAGCTCCCCTCGGCCCAGGCCGAGGAACTGCTGCAGCTCATGGAACCCGAAGGCGCCGAAGATGTCCGTCGGCTCCTCGAATACGACGAGGACACCGCGGGCGGCCTGATGACGCCGGTTCCCGTGATCCTCCCGCCTGAAGCCACCGTGGCGGAAGCGCTTGCCCATGTCCGGCGCGAAGAGCTCTCCCCCGCACTGGCGTCGTCGATCTTTATTGCCCGGCCGCCGCTGGAGACACCCACCGGGCGTTTCCTGGGCGTGGTCCACATCCAGCAGTTGCTGCGGTTCCCGCCGTTTGAGCCCCTGGGCAACCTCGTGGACAAAAACCTGGAGCCGCTCTCCGACCAGGCCCACATCAGCGAAGTGGCCCGCACCCTGGCCACGTACAACCTCAATTCCCTCCCCGTGGTCAATGACGCCGGCCGGCTTGTGGGGGCGGTGACTGTTGATGACGTTTTGGATCATCTGTTGCCGGACGACTGGCGCGCCCATGATGGCGAAGCCCCGATAAGGAAGCTCGGTGGCCGCATTGGCTGACAGCAGTGCTCCGAAGAACCCCAACCAGCGCGGCAACGGCAAGGCTGCAGGCAAGGGAAGCCTCGACACCCCGTTGAGCGGCAGGCAACGGATCCTGCCTAAATTCTCGCCGGACCCGGATGCATTCGGCCACGCCACCGAAGGCTTTGCCCGATTCATGGGGACGCCCCAGTTCCTGGTCTACATGACCGTCTTCTGTATCTTCTGGCTGGTGTGGAACTCCTTCGCTCCGGTGGACTGGCAGTTCGACTCCAAGGAACTCGGCTTCACGCTCCTCACGCTCATGCTCTCGCTGCAGGCCTCCTACGCTGCCCCGCTGCTGCTCCTGGCCCAGAACCGCCAGGACGACCGCGACCGTGTCTCGCTGCAACAGGACCGCCAGCGTGCCGAGCGCAACCTCTCGGACACCGAGTACCTGACCCGGGAGCTGGCCTCCCTGCGGATCGCGCTGCGCGAGGTGGCCACCCGTGACTACGTCCGGGCGGAGCTGCGCTCCCTGCTTGAGGACATGCTGGAGGCGCAGGAGGAACTGCGCACCCACGACACCACCGGGCCGGGTCATCACGAAACACCGCGGGACAAGGTCAAGGAAAAGCTCAAGGAGAAGCGGGACCGGCAACGCAACCCGAAGACCCAGCAGATCCCCCGCGTCAAACCCAACCACTCCTCCCAGGACCGCTGACGCATGGACACCGAACATTCCCCGGGCGGCCCGCTGTCGGAGGCCGTCCAGCAGGCCCTGGCCGGCGTCATGGATCCGGAGCTCCGCCGCCCCATCACCGAGCTTGGCATGGTGGAGTCCGTCATCGTCTCCGCAGAAGGGCACGTTGACCTGGCGGTCCTGCTGACCATTGCGGGCTGCCCGCTCCGCGACACCATCACCAAGGACTCCGAACGCGCCCTGCTGGCCGTCCCCGGTGTCACCGGTGTCACCGTCACCCTGAACGTGATGGACCAGGCCCAGCGCGACGCCCTCAAGGACAAACTCCGCGGCGCCGGCGGCCAACGCGGTATCCCGTTCAACGAGCCGGACTCGCTGACCAAGGTCTTCGCCGTGGCCAGCGGGAAGGGTGGCGTGGGTAAATCCTCTGTCACGGTCAACCTTGCCTGCTCCCTGGCGGCGCAGGGGCTCCGGGTAGGCATCGTGGACGCGGACGTGTACGGCTTCTCGGTGCCCGGCCTGATGGGCATCACCCAAACGCCCACGCGGGTGGATGACATGATCCTGCCGCCCGTCGCGTACGGCGTGAAGGTCATCTCCATCGGCATGTTCGTGACGGGCAACCAGCCGGTGGCCTGGCGCGGACCCATGCTGCACCGTGCCCTGGAACAGTTCCTGACGGACGTCTACTTTGGTGACCTGGATGTCCTTTTCCTGGACCTGCCGCCGGGTACCGGGGACATCGCCATCTCCGTGGCCCAGCTGCTGCCCACAGCGGAGATCCTGGTGGTCACCACCCCGCAGGCGGCAGCGGCGGACGTCGCCGAGCGCGCAGGCGCCATCGCCACCCAGACCGGCCAGAAAGTCGCCGGGGTCATCGAGAACATGTCCTACCTGGAGATGCCCGACGGCGGCAGGATGGAATTGTTCGGAAGCGGCGGCGGGGCGGTCCTCACCCAGCGGCTGAGTGCCGCCGTGGGAACCACGGTGCCGCTCCTGGGCCAGATCCCGCTGGACATCCAGCTCCGCGAGGGCGGGGATACGGGTGTTCCCATCGTCATCGGCCAACCCGGCACGCCTGCTGCTGCGGCGCTCTCCGGCATCGCCGGCTCACTGGCGGCCAAGCCGCGCGGGCTGGCCGGGTTGAAGCTCGGGCTGCAGCCGCGCTGACGGCCCCGCCTGCGGGGCCTAGGTTGCTTCGGTGTCGAACGGTGCGGCTTCGCCGGCCGGGAGGCGCGGCACCACGCGTTCGGGCCGCTGAGGTGCAGCGGCTGCGGCCCCTGCCACGGCGGCGACGGCGGCCGGCGCACCCGCGCTGACGGGCTTGGAGTCGTCGTCCATCAGGGCTTCCTTGATGATGCGGCGAGGGTCGTACTGGCGCGGGTCGTACTTCTTCCAATCGACCTCGTCGATGTCGATGCCGACTTCTTCCTTGATCTGCTCGCGGGCGCCGGAGGCCATGCGCCGGACTTCCTTCACCAGGTTGGCAAGCTTCTGGGTATATTCAGGCAGCCGCTGTGGACCGATCACCAGGATGCCAATGATCAGCAGGAGGAAAAACTCCGGGCCGTTGATTCCAAACACGTTAGGAAGATTACCCTTTCCGGGCTGCCAGCGGCGATTCCCGCCCGGCGGGGGCAGCAACCGCCCGCTTTACTGGGTCAAAAGGGTCACAATCCTGTTCAGTCCGCGCTGCAGCCGGTGGGCCAGGGACTCTCCCGCCACAGTACCCGACGCCGGCGCTTCCGCCGCGACACCCGCGCCGGCCTGCGCGCTGACGCGTTCCAGGATGGGCACGGCGTCATCGGCCTGCTCGGCGGGAAGGTCCGATTCGTAGGTGAACGTCCGGCCCTCGGTCCGGTAGGTCACGGACCAGGGCGAGGCGCTGCGGACCTCCACGCCGTCCGCCGCGGTGCGCAGCGCGGCGGCGGACGAATGCTGCTCCGTCACGGTGGCGTAATGGATGCCGTCCGAAAGCCGGATCTCCACGGCAGGCTGCCCGTCGATCACCAGGGCCCGGGCCGATTCGAGGCGGAATCCCAGGCCGGCCAGTTCCGGGCATGCCCAGCCCTCGTCCCGGAGCAGGGCAAGCTGGCCGGCCGTGAGGGCACGGCCGTCCGCGGGCGTCCGGGCCGAAACATGGGACAGCGCGGCCGGGGAAGTGGAATCAGGCAGCGGCGAACCGGAGACGGCCAGGGCGCCCACGGCAAGGACCCCGGCGGCCGCCACGGTTCCGCCTGCGGTCAATGCCACGGCACGTGCAAACCTGCGGGGCGGCTCAGGCTGTGCTGCCGGTTGCCGGGCAGCGAACTCGTGGGTCCGGGCCAGCAGGCGGGCTGTCAGGTCCTCGCTGGCCTGCGGAACAGGCGCATCGCGCAGCCGTTCGAGGTATTGGCGTTCCCTGCGCACAGCGCCGGCACAGTCGCTGCATTCCTGCAGGTGGCTGTTCGTCCGCTGGTGCCGGCCGGCAAAGGGATTGGGGGGCCTCATGCGCCGATCAGAGGATGCCGGCGATGCGCGGCAGGGACAGCTTCCGGCGGGCCTGCTGCGGGCGCGGGTCCCGGTGGGCCAGCTTTTCCCGGAGCATGGTGCGGCCGCGGTGGATCCTGGAACGCACGGTGCCCAGCTTGACGTCCAGCGCTGCGGCCACTTCGTCGTAGGACAACCCTTCGAGATCGCACAGCACCACGGCTGCGCGGAAGTCCGGCGGCAGGTCCTCAATGGCAGCCTGCACGTCGAGGTCAAGGTTGTTGAACTCGAAGCTTTGCTCGGGTCCGGGCTCACGGCCGGGAAGGCGGGACTCGGCGTCGTCCGACAGGGCGTCGAACCGGATCCTGGTCTTGCGCCGGGCCTGGTCGAGGAACAGGTTGGTGGTGATGCGGTGCAGCCAGCCGTCCAGGGTCCCGGGCTTGAAGTTTTCAAGGGACCGGAAGACGCGCACAAACACCTCCTGGGTGAGGTCTTCGGCATCGAACTTGTTGCCGGTCAGGCGGTAAGCGAGCCGGTATACCTTGGCGGAGTGGTTGGTAACCACTTCCTCCCAGGTGGGCCGGACCCATTCGACCTCAGGCTGGTGTACTGCAGGGACAGGTGCCACAACTGGTGATGACATCGTCCACTCCCCTCGTGGAATTACAAACGCCCGGATACTGTTGACATCTCTGATTCGGCGCCGATCACCTTTTGGATGAGCGGATATTCATCCTTTCAAACTTGGCTGGGAATTTCCTGATTGCGTCGTAACTTCAGCCTTGGGCGCAATGCCTGCCGGCACCGCCGTTTCGGCCGGACACAGTAGGCTGTAAAAGACATTTCCCGCCCCGCCCAGAAAGCGAAATCCATGAGCGCCGACAAATCCAGCAGCTGGTCCTATGCAGAAGATCTGCCCGCTGAGGATGAGGTCATGCTGCGCGCCCGGGAACGCTCTTTTGAACTGGGTGTAGCGCCTATCGGACCGGGCGTCGGTGCTGTCCTGACCGTGCTGGCCGCCGTTTCCAAGGCCCAGACCGCCGTCGAGATCGGAACCGGCGCTGGCGTCTCCGGCGTCTGCCTGCTCCGGGGCCTCGGCAAGCAGGCAGTCCTGACCACCATCGACGTCGACGTTGAGCACCTCAGGGCGGCACGGGAGGCGTTCGCCGAGGCCGGCAGCCCGGCCAACAGGACCAGGACCATCTCCGGCCGCGCCGGCGACGTCCTGCCGCGCCTCACGGACGGCGCGTACGACCTCGTCTTCATCGACGCCGACAAGCCGGGACTCCCCGGCTACGTTGAGCAGGGCATCCGCCTCCTGAAGCGCTCCGGCCTGCTGATCATCAACGACGCCCTGGACAAGGACCGGGTGTCCAACCCGGCCGGCAGGGACGCCAACACGGTGGTGCTCCGCCAGGTGGGCCGCTCCATCCGCGACGACGACAGGCTGGCCTCGGCAATGCTGCCCACCGGCGACGGCCTCCTGGTGGCAGTCAAGAAATAGGACAGGGCCCGCAGCCCACAGGGCTGCGGACCCTGTCCGCTGGAACTGCTATTCGGTAACGCCCACCAGGCATTCCTTCAGGTTGGCCGCTTCTGCAGCGTTCAGTTCCACCACGAGTCGCCCGCCGCCTTCGAGCGGGACGCGCATGATAAGGCTGCGGCCCTCCTTGGTGACTTCCATTGGGCCGTCGCCGGTGCGTGGTTTCATAGCCGCCATGAGGAATTCCCCTCCATTTTGTCCCAGGACTGATCAACCCGGTCGGGCTGTGTCCGCATGTCGAGCATGCTGCGATGCCGGGGAGTCAGTCCCCCGCCAAGGCTGCGCGTATTCTGAATGCTTTTGTCCTTGCTTACTTACTATTATCGCGGAATTACCCGGCTGTAGCTAATCGATGGACATTTTCGTCCACCGGGTATTCGCAGCAGGCACACCGGGTGGCGCTTGGCGGCTACGGCGGATAATCCCCGCCGCCGGGCAGTTGGGCCCAGGCCCACAGCCACACGATCCACACCATCTGCAGCAGCAGGAACATCACCACCACGGTCCCGCGGTACGCCCGGGAGCGGGACAGCAGCACCGCGCCGAGCGCCAGCGGGAACAGGGGCAGCAGCATCCGGAACGTGCTGGTCTGCGGGTGCAGGAACATCACCAGGTAGCCCATGTAGCAGGCACACCAGAGCCGGATTTCGACGCCGAGCCGCACCACGGGCGGCAGGAACAGCATCGCACCGAAAAGGGCCACAAAAACAAATGGAGCCAGCAGGCCCAGGACAGGACCGAAAAGGTCGACGCCGGTGTCGAACCAAGGCTTGAAAGGCACCAGGTCGTGGCCGCGCCACACCGTTTCGGTACGGGTATACGCCTGGATGTCGCCGGTGGCCACCCACGCGGCTGCAGGCCATGCCAGCGCGGAAAGGCCGGCGACGGCGGTCAGTCCGGTAAGGGCGGCGAGGTCACCCCGGGAGTGCGCAGCCGGGGTTGCGGTTCCGTCCCGCTGGCTGCGCAAGTGTTCCATGAACCGGTACACCAAGAGCAGTCCCACCATGGCAGCGAACGGGACACCCACGGGCCGGGACAGGCACAGCAGCACCACCACCGGCATGGCCAGGAAGTAGCGGCGCCGGATCACCAGCAGCAGGGCGACGGCGAGGAGCAACAGGTTCAGTGGTTCGGCGTAGGGGACCTGCAGGACCGCCGACACCGGGAAAGCGGCGAAGAAGGCCACGCCCCACAACGCCGGCGCGTGCGCCGCCTTCTGCCGGAACAGCAGGTACACGGCCAGGGCCGCCCCCCACCCGGACAGCATGGCCACAACGGTGAGGGCGGCCGCGGGGCTCAGTCCCGTGAGCGTGCTGAGGCCACCGGACAGCGCCGGGAAAAGCGGATAAAACGCCCACGTGTTTTCCTGGACATTGCCTGCAGCGTCGGTGGGCAGCACCGCCGGGTAGCCGTTGGCGATCACCTGGCCGTACCAGCGGGCGTCCCAGATGTTGATGAAGTTCCAGTAGTTGGGTTTGGGCGGGAACCACGGGTTGACGCCCTGATGCAGGGCTGCGGCCATAAAGATGCCTGCACTGACCAGGCGGGCGGCGAGGTAGATGGCCGAGGCCTGGACCCACCAGGGCCAGTTGCGCACCGCCGATCCGGTCCTGGCGGCGATGGACTGCGCCGAGGCGGTGAAGCCGGGGCGGCGCACTGCGGTGCTCACTGGCTGCCGGATTCCGCGGCTGGTGCGGCGGATTCCGGAGCCGGGGACCCGCCGTCGGCCGCCGACTCCAAGGCGAGCACCCGGGTCCGGAGCGCGGTCACCTCACGTTCCCTGGCAGCCAATTGGTCCCGCAGCTCGTCCAGGACCTGGTCCACCTGATCCATCCGGTAGCCGCGGAGCCCCAGCGAAAACCGCACCCGGTCCACGTCCTCCGGACGTGCCCGGGCCGGGAGCAGCACCGGCGGAAGGTTCGCGGCAGGCTGTTCGAAGCCGCCCTCAAGCAGGTCAGGAACCGGCCGTGCCGCCACCTTCCGGGCACGCCGGCCCACGCTGACCCACAGGACAGCACCAACAAGCGCGATCGCAACAAAAACCAGGAAAAAGCTCACCGTTCCATCGTGCCAGACCAGAGGGCTGCGCTACTCCGGGCGCTGCTCGCCGTTTGTGGCCGGAGAGACGGCCATGTGAAGCACATGGTCCACGGCTTCAGCAGGATCATCCACCACCTGGATCAGGTCCAGGTCCTTTTCGGACACCATGCCTTCGGCCACCAGGGTGCCCCGGATCCAGTCGACCATAGGGGACCAGAAGTCAACGCCGAGCAGCACGATGGGGAACGAGGTCACCTTTCGGGTTTGGACCAGCACCATTGCCTCAAAAAGTTCATCAAGGGTGCCCAGCCCGCCGGGAAGCACAATAAAGCCCTGCGCGTATTTCACAAACATGGTTTTGCGGGCAAAGAAGTAGCGGAAGTTGATCCCCAGGTCGACCCACTGGTTCAGGCCCTGCTCAAACGGCAGTTCGATGCCGAGGCCCACGGAGAGGCCTTTGCCCTCCACGGCACCCCGGTTGGCGGCTTCCATGGAGCCGGGCCCACCGCCGGTGATGACGGCCACGCCGGCTTCGGCCAGTTTCCGGCCCACTTCCACTCCCATCTCGTAATACGGGGTGCCGGGCTTGGTCCGGGCCGAGCCGAAAACGCTGACGGCTTTGCCAATGCCCGCCAGGGCGCCGAAGCCTTCAACAAACTCACTTTGGATCCGCAGCACGCGCCACGGATCGGTATGCACAAACTGGCCGGCGCCGGTGGTATCCAGCAGGTGCTGGTCGGACATATCCACGTGTGCCTGTTCACGGCGAAGTTCAAGGGGGCCTTTACGGCGCGGCTGGGAATTCTTGGCCGGATCTGCGTTGATGCTCATATCCCAAGGCTAACCTCAGGCGGGAGGTATCTCTTGAATCACGATCGGCGCGAACTTGGCGTGATTCGCATCATAAGGCCCGGTTGTTCGCTAGATTCTTTTTTATGACTACTCAAGTGCCCGGCGATTCGCTCGTCTCCCTGACGGCCGTCAATAAGCATTACGGCCAGCTGCACGTTCTCAAGGACATCAACCTCAACGTCCGCAAGGGCGAGGTTGTTGTGGTCATCGGGCCCTCCGGTTCCGGTAAGTCCACTCTTTGCCGCGCCATCAACCGCCTGGAAACCATCGAGGACGGCACCATTTCCATCGACGGGAAAGTCCTCCCCTCAGAAGGCAAGGAACTCGCGCAGCTCCGGGCCGACGTCGGAATGGTCTTCCAGTCGTTCAACCTGTTTGCACACAAAACCATCCTGGAAAACGTCACCCTGGGACCCATCAAGGTCAAGGGCGTGGCCAAGACCACCGCGGACAAGGACGCCATGGCGCTGCTGGAGCGGGTGGGCGTGGGCCATCAGGCGCCCAAGCTTCCCGCCCAGCTCTCCGGCGGCCAGCAGCAGCGCGTCGCAATTGCACGGGCTTTGGCAATGAAGCCGAAGGTCATGCTGTTCGACGAGCCCACGTCAGCCCTGGACCCGGAAATGATCAACGAGGTCCTGGACGTGATGGTCCAGCTCGCCAAGGAAGGCATGACCATGATCGTGGTCACGCACGAGATGGGCTTCGCCCGCAAGGCCGCCGACCGTGTGGTCTTTATGGCGGACGGCCAGATCGTCGAGGACGCCACTCCGGAAGAGTTCTTCACCAACCCCAAGAGTGACCGGGCCAAGGACTTCCTGTCCAAGCTCCTCACGCACTGATTTACGAACCTCAACTCTCAAGTTCGCATCCAGGCCGTAACCCACGGCCTTCAATGAAAGGAATGTCATGAAGGCATTTATGACCCGGCGGAAGTCACTCCTCGTGGCAGCTACCGCTGCCCTTGCACTCTCCCTGTCCGCTTGCGGCGACGGCGGCAGCACCGCCGGCAGTGACCCCACCGTGGCCGAAAAGCCCACGTTCGCCGCCGGCACCACCATGGAGAAGCTCGCCTCGGCCGGCAGCATCAAGATCGGTACCAAGTTCGACCAGCCGCTCTTCGGCCAGGTGGGCCTCGACGGCAAGCCGGTTGGCTTCGACGTGGAAATGGGCAAGCTGATTGCCGCCAAGCTGGGCATCGCTGCTGACAAAATCGAATGGTCCGAGACCGTCTCCGCCAACCGCGAGCCCTTCATCGAGCAGGGCAAGGTTGACCTGGTGATCGCCACGTACACGATCAACGACAAGCGCAAGCAGGTTGTCAGCTTCGCCGGACCGTACTACGAAGCCGGCCAGGCCCTGATGGTCAACAAGGACAACGACTCCATCAAGACCCCCGAAGACGTCAAGGGCAAAAAAGTCTGCTCCGTCACCGGTTCCACCCCCGCCGCCACGATCGTGGACAAGTACGGCGCTGAACTCGTTCCGGCAGCCACGTACTCCGCGTGCCTCGAGCCGCTGCGCAACAAGCAGGTTGAAGCGATCACCACGGACAACGTGATCCTGGCCGGTTTTGTGGACAAGGAGCCGGACGCTTTCAAGCTGGCCTCTGACGAGACCTTCACCAAGGAGCCCTACGGCATCGGCCTGAAGAAGGATGACACTGAGTTCCGTGGCTGGATCAACGACCAGCTCGAGGAATTCGGCAAGGACGGATCCTACAAGAAGGCTTGGGAGGCCACCGCCGGTTCGGTCATCAAGACCGCGCCCGAACTGCCTGAGATCAACCGCTACTAAGGCTCAACGGCAGTGCCGGGGCGCGCTTCGGCGGCCCGGCACTGCATTGCTCCCCCACCCTCCGCTTCTTGAGCCGAAGGATCATATGGACGTCATCATTGAAAGTCTGCCCCTGTACTGGGAGGGCTTTCTCCGCACCCTTTTCCTGTCAGCCGTCTCCGGGGTGATCGCGCTGGTACTGGGAACCCTCTTGGCAGCTGCCAGGGTCTCGCCCGTGGCTGCCCTCCGTGGCTTCAGCACTGTCTACGTGGAGATCCTCCGCAACACTCCGCTGACCATTGCCTTCTTCTTTGCCGCAATCGTGCTTCCCCGCCTGGGCGTCCAGTTCGCCCAGTTTGAGGTGGCGGCCATCATTGCCCTCAGCTCCTACACCGCGGCGTTCATCGCTGAAGCTGTCCGCTCCGGTGTCAACAGCGTGCCGGTAGGCCAGGCCGAAGCGGCCCGCAGTATCGGCATGAACTTCGGCCAGGTCCTGAACCTCATCATCCTCCCGCAGGCACTGCGGACGGTGATCCCGCCGTTGATCAACATCCTGATCGCCCTGGTGAAGAACTCCTCCGTGGCCGGCGCATTCTTCGTCCTGGAACTGTTCGGTTACGGCCGGCAGCTGGCCAACGCCAACGGTGACCAGGTCATCACGGTCCTGCTGGGCACAGCGTTCTTCTATCTCCTTCTCACCGTCCCGCTGGGCATCCTTGCCAGCACGGTGGAGCGAAAGGTGGCGATTGCCCGATGAGCTCGGTACTTTACGACGTTCCCGGCCCCAAGGCCCGCCGGATATCCCTGATCGGCTCCGTGGTGGGCGGCCTGGCAATCCTCGGGCTGCTGGCCTGGATCATCTTCACTTTGGGCCAGCAGGGCATCTTTGAGGGCCGGCGCTGGCAGATCTTCACCCGGGCGGACGTGTGGCGCCTGCTGGGCAACGGGTTGGGTGCAACACTGTCGGCCGCGGGGCTGGCCGCCGTCATTGCCTTCCCGTTAGGCCTGCTGCTGTGCCTGCTCCGGATCTCCGACCTCAAGGCCATCCGGATTCCCACCCGCGTTGTCCTTGAGTTCCTTCGCGGCATGCCCGTGGTCCTGATGATGCTGTTTATCCTCCTGGGCTTCGGCACATCGCAATTTATTGCGGTCGTTGCCGGCTTGGTGGTCTACAACGCCGCAGTCTTCGCGGAAATCATCCGGGCAGGCATCCAGTCCCTCCCCAAGGGCCAACGCGAAGCGGGCCTGGCCATCGGCCTGACCAGCTTCAAATCACGCATGCTGATCGAACTTCCGCAGGCTGTCCGCCGGATGATGCCGTCCCTGGTGGCGCAGCTGGTGGTCCTCCTGAAGGACACCTCGCTTGGCTACATCGTGGCCTACGGCGAATTGCTGCGGGCAGTCCAGCTCATGGCGGACGTCCTGGGACCGGCCTTCCTGTTCCCCGTGTTCTTCGTGGCCGCGGCAATGTACATCGCCATCAACATCGCCATCTCGCGGCTCGCCGTGTGGATCGAACGGCGCGGTTCCAAGAAAGCCGCCGGCGGCACAGCCAAGGCTGACCCGGTGGCTGTCGAGGCAGCTGCTCCCTAACCAGCGAAGAGAAATGGCCCGGATCGAACGATCCGGGCCATTTCTTTGCAGTGCGCCTAGCCCGCCAGCCAGTCCTGCAGCGCCTTGAGGCAGGTGCGGATGGCCTCCGCGTCCACGTGCTCATTGTCCTTGTGGGCCAGCAGCGGGTCTCCGGGGCCGAAGTTCACTGCCGGGATCCCCAGTTCGCTGAAACGGGCGACGTCGGTCCACCCGTATTTGGGCTTGGGTTCGGCTCCCACAGCGGCCACAAAGGAGGCGGCGGCCGGGTGGTTCAGTCCGGGCCTCGCTCCCGCCGCCGCGTCGGTCCGCACCACATCGAAACCGGCAAGCAGCTCACGCACGTGGGCCTCCGCCTGGTCCGGGTCCTTGTCCGGGGCAAAGCGGTAGTTGATTTCCACCACGCATTTGTCCGGGATCACGTTGCCGGCGGTTCCGCCGTGGATCTTCACGGCGTTCAAGCTCTCGCGGTAGTCCAGGCCGTCCACGTTGACCGTCCGGGGCGCATAGTCCGCGAGCCGCGCCAAAATGGGAGCCGCGGCGTGGATGGCATTGCTGCCCATCCAGGCCCGCGCCGAGTGGGCGGACTCTCCCACTGTGGTGGCCTCGAACCGGCTGGTGCCGTTGCACCCACCCTCGACTGTGCCGTTGGTGGGCTCGAGAAGGATGGCGAAATCGCCATCCAGAAGGTCGCCGTGGTTCCGGACCAGCCGGCCCAGGCCGCTTTTGACCGCTTCCACTTCCTCATGGTCGTAAAACACAAAGGTGACGTCGCGCGCAGGCTCCGCACCGCCGTCGAACATGCCTGCGGCGAGTGCCAGCTGGACCGCAACCCCGCCCTTCATGTCCGTGGCACCCCGGCCGTACAGCACCCCTTCGCCGGGCACGCCGGATTCCCAGGTGGAGGGCACGGTGCCTTTGGAACCAGCCACCAGCGGCAGGGGCACAGTGTCCAGGTGGCCGGCCAGGATGACCCGTTCGGATCGGCCCAGCTCCGTCCGGGCGATCAGGGCGTCCCCGTCGCGGACAACGCTGAGCTGCGGAATGGCCAGCAACGCCTGCTCCACGGCGTCGGCGAGCTCCTTTTCGTTGCCGGAGACACTGTCGATGTCCATGATGGCGGCGGTCAGCTGCGCCACATCCTGCCTGAGATCAAGCCGTGCGGGCGCCTGGACGGCATCCGTTTCCAGGCTTGCGGCGGCGGGAGGGGGCTCGGGGGAGGTTAGGGCAGTCACGAAGCCAGTCTAGTTCGAAGCCGGTGCCTGCCCTCGTTAGACTGGAAGGCATGACTGAGACTGCCGCTTCCGCTGTGCCCGAAACCTCGACCACCGCCGCCGGAGAGCGTTCCGCATACGGCTTCGGCGTGGCCACCATCGCCACGGCCAACGGATCCGCCACCGTACTGGACGCCTGGTTCCCCGCCCCCGCCCTGGGCGTCGCTGCGGAGAACCTCCGCGCCGTCGAGAATGCCGACGAAGCCCTGACCCTGATCGCCGAAAGCGGCGACGACGCCGACCGCGGCACCGAGCAGAAGGTGGTGTTCGTCCAGATCGACCTGGACGCAGCGCCGGCCGACACCGTCGATGCCTACCTCCGGCTCCACCTCCTTTCACACCGCCTGGTGCAGCCCAACAGCATCAACCTGGACGGCATCTTCGGCAAACTGCCCAACGTGGTGTGGACCAACTTCGGCCCCGCCGCCGTGGACGGCTTTGAACTCACCCGCGCCCGGCTCCGCAAGCGCGGCGCTGTCACCGTTTACGGGGTGGACAAGTTCCCACGCATGGTTGACTATGTGGTCCCCACCGGTGTGCGGATTGCCGACGCCGACCGGGTCCGCCTGGGCGCGCACCTGGCCGAAGGCACCACGGTGATGCACGAAGGCTTCGTCAACTTCAACGCCGGCACCCTGGGCACCTCGATGGTGGAAGGCCGGATCTCGGCCGGTGTGGTCACCGGCAACGGCAGCGACGTGGGCGGTGGCGCGTCCATCATGGGCATGCTGTCCGGCGGCGGCAAGGAACGGATCACCATCGGCGAGCGGGTGTTGCTTGGGGCCAACTCCGGCGTGGGCATCAGCATCGGCGACGACTCCGTGGTTGAAGCAGGCCTCTACGTCACCGCCGGTACCCGCGTCCGCGTGGTGGGACCCAAGGACGCCGACGGCGAAGACACCACCAAGGTGGTTAAGGCCGCCGAGCTCTCCGGCGTGCCGAACCTGCTGTTCCGCCGGAACTCCACCAGCGGCGCCGTGGAGGTCCTGGCCCGCAAGGGACAGACAGTGGAACTGAACACCGCCCTGCACGCCAACTGATTCCCCGGTGGCACGAAGACGCGGCCTGCGCCGCCTCGCAGTACTCCTGCTGGCTGTGGCGCTTGTGGCCGGCGGAATCTACGCCGCCGTCTTCTTTGTACAGCGTTCCGAAACCCTCGTTTCGGAACGCTGTACGGCCGAGGCCGGTGGGAGGACTGCCGAACTCGCGCCGGACCAGGCGCTGCACGCGTCCCTGATCACCGCCGTCGCCGTCCGCCGCGGGCTGCCGGCCCGTGCCGCCAGCATCGCCCTTGCCACGGCCATGCAGGAATCAAAACTGCGCAACATCGACCACGGCGACCAGGCCGGCCCCGACTCCCGGGGGTTGTTCCAGCAGCGGCCCTCCCAGGGCTGGGGCACCGAGGCGCAGGTCATGGACCCGTACTACGCGGCCAACGCGTTTTACGACGCGCTGGTGAAGATCCCCGGCTACGAGACCCTGGAAATCACCGACGCCGCCCAGCGGGTCCAGCGCTCGGCCTTTCCCACCGCCTACGCCCAGCACGAGGACATGGGCCGGTCCTTCGCGTCAGGGCTGACCGGCCAGACACCCGAAGCCGTGCAGTGCACCCTTCGCTCCGTTGATGAGGCCGGGGATCCTGCGGAACTGGCCGCCGAACTGGAGCGTGCCTACGGGCCGCTGGGCGCCGCCGTCGACGGCCTGACCGTGACGGTACCCGCCGGCGGAAGCCAGGCATGGTCAGTGGCGCAGTGGGCGGTGGCCAATGCCAAGGGTATGGCCGTGGTCCGGGTGGACGTGGCCGGCCGAAGCTGGACGCGGGAGAACCAGGCCGGGTGGGCGGACTCCCCCGGAACCGACGGCGAAGTCCGCATCACGGTGGCCCCGGCGGACTGAGCCGGCTTATCACGCTGGGTCAGACCAACATCTCCACGACAGGCTGCACGTAGCTCCGGAACAGTTCCGGCTGGCCCATCAGCCCGTGGCTCATGATGATTTTGTCCGGCTCCAGGTACCAGGCCCGCTGCTCATTGAGAGGAAGCTCGATGATGGTCAGCGAAAAGTCCCGGGCGTCGCGACCCACCTCCATCAGCCTGTCGTCCACCAGGTCGGCGATCAGTTGGTCCGATCCGCTGGCGGCACGCTCGGCCTCAAGCTCGGCATATTCGCTCCGGCGCTCCCGGGCCCAGGTCAGGGCCGCACCGAAGTGCGCCTGGAGCACGCGCTGCAGGGCAGGGGAATTGCCGAACGCTTCGAATTCGGGCGGCGACAACTCCGGCGAGGGGTGCGGGTGGGCCTTCAGGAGCTGCTCCCACCAGGCTTCCCATTCGGTCTTGAGGGCGCTGATGCCGCCTACCTCGGCGGTGAGGTGTGTGTGGTCAGCCCGCCGGATCTTCGGTGCCGCATGGGACAGCGCCGGGGAGCCTGCGCCATCGAGCCCGGCGGTGTCCCGGACATACAGCGCGATGATCATCGGCCCGGACGTATCCGTGCTGATCTGCCACCCTGACCCGCTTGCGTGATGCATTCAAAGTCCTTCCCTGGCGTGCCCGTGCCGGGCCTGGTGCGCCAGCCCGGTGTCCCCTGGCTACAGTCTATTCCCGCGTGCTTCCGGCGAAAGTGCCGTTCACGCCTGCAGCCCGTCGAGGTGGCGTTCGAGCACGTCGGCGCACATTGCCGCGGTCATCCACTCGGGTTGCAGCAGTGCGTGCAGGCACAGCCCGTCCAGTGTTGCCAGCAGCCGTTCCGCCTCCACTACGAGGAGTTCGTCGGGGCAGTCCGCCGGCAGCAGCGTGGCCACCACCTGCCCCACCACTGCTGCCACTTCCCGGTGGCTGCGCCCTGCCATCGGAGCGAGGAAGGGCCGGATCCTGGCGGCGTTACGGAAGGCAATCCACGCGCAGAGATCCACGGCGCGTTCCTCGTCCAGGGCCAGGAGTCCGCCCAGCAGGGTTAAGACCGCCGAGCGCTGGCCGGGGGTTCCGGCGGGTTCCCGGAGCAGGTCCGGCAGCGCAGCTGCCAGGCGGCCCACCACCCGGTCCACCACGGTACCGAAGGAATACTCGAGCAGTTCTTCGCTGCCGGCAAAGTAGTGCCGGACCGATCCGACGGCCAGGCCCGCCTCATCCGCTACTTCCCGGAGGGATGCCCGTTCCAGACCGTCCACGGCGATGATCCGAAGGACCGCTTCCACAACGTCAAGGCGGCGGGCATCGGCATCTACGATTTTTGGCACCCCTTTTATTTAGCACACATGTGCCCAATAATCCGGGGACCCGCCGGGCGTGACCGGCATCCGGAACGCGGCGGTGGACGGCGGCCCGGGTGGGATAGCGTTGAGTCATGAAAATTCTGGTTACCGGGGGCACCGGTTACATCGGCTCGCACACTGTCCTTTCGCTGCAGGAGGCGGGCCACGACGTGGTTGTCATCGACAACCTGGTGAACTCCAGCGAGGAGTCACTGCGCCGGGTCGCTGAGCTGAGCGGCAAGAAGGCCGCGTTCCACCATGTTGACCTGGTGGACGAGGCCGCCGTGGAGCAGGTCTTCGCCGGCAGCGGCATTGACGCCGTCATCCACTTCGCCGGGCTGAAGGCCGTGGGTGAGTCGGTCCGGGAGCCGCTGCAGTACTACTACAACAACCTGGTGGGCACTCTGAACCTCCTGCGGGTCATGGACCGCCATAACGTGCGCACCATCGTGTTCAGCTCCTCAGCAACCGTGTACGGCGAGCACAACCCCACGCCCTATGTCGAAAAGATGGAGATCGGGGCCAACAACCCGTACGGCCGCACCAAGGAACAGATCGAGGACATCCTCTCCGACCTCGGCGCTGCCGACAGCCGCTGGCACATTGCCCTGCTCCGCTACTTCAACCCGGTGGGCGCCCACCCGTCAGGCCGCATCGGCGAGGACCCGCAGGGCATCCCCAACAACCTGGTACCGTTCATCGCCCAGGTGGCCGTGGGCCGGCGGGAAAAGCTTATGGTCTTCGGCGGGGACTACGACACCCCGGATGGCACGTGCCAGCGCGACTACATCCACGTGGTTGACCTTGCCGGCGGACACGTCGCTGCCCTGGACCACGTGGCGGACCGCACGGGCGTGTTCCGCTGGAACCTCGGTTCCGGCAAGGGGTCCTCCGTCCTGGAGGTCCTGCGCTCCTTCGAGAAGGCCGTGGGCCGGCCGATCCCCTACGAGGTCACGGGCCGCCGCGCCGGGGACCTGCCGGCATTCTGGGCGGATGCCTCCTCAGCCCTCGCCGACCTGAGCTGGGCCACCACCAAGACAGTGGACCAGATGTGCGAGGACCACTGGCGCTGGCAGAAGAACAATCCGCAGGGATATGCCCCGCAAAGCTGATTAACGCCGCCGGCCGCCCACCTCCAGGAGGTGGGCGGCCGGCGTCGTACGTATGGGGACTAGCGTGCGGGGTAGTCCCGGGCCGGTTCGCCGATGTACAGCTGGCGGGGGCGGCCGATCTTTGTTTGCGGGTCCTGCGTCATCTCGCGCCACTGGGCAATCCAACCCGGCAGGCGGCCGATGGCGAAGAGCACCGTGAACATCTTCTCCGGGAAGCCCATGGCCTTGTAGATCAGGCCGGTGTAGAAGTCCACGTTGGGGTAGAGCTTGCGCTGGATGAAGTAGTCATCGTTGAGCGCCTTCTCCTCCAGGCGGAGCGCGATCTCCAGCATCTCGTCGTTGCCGCCGAGCTTGGAGAGGATCTCGTGTGCGGTGTTTTTGACGATCTTGGCGCGGGGGTCGTAGTTCTTGTACACCCGGTGGCCGAAGCCCATAAGCCGGACGCCGTCTTCCTTGTTCTTGACCTTCTCCATGTAGTCCTCGGGCTTGGTGCCGTCGGCCTGGATCTGGCGGAGCATTTTCAGGACAGCCTCGTTGGCACCGCCGTGGGCGGGACCGGACAGGGCGTGGATGCCTGCCGAGACGGAAGCGAAGAGGTTGGCGTCCGAGGAACCCACCAGACGCACGGTGGACGTGGAGCAGTTCTGTTCGTGGTCCGCGTGCAGGATCAGGAGCAGGTCCAGGGCCTTGACGATGACCGGGTCCATCTCGTACTGCTCGGCCGGCAGGCCGAAGCTCAGCCGGAGGAAGTTCTCCACGAGGTTGTGGGAGTTGTCCGGGTACAGCATGGGCTGGCCGATGGACTTTTTGTGTGCATACGCGGCGATGACCGGAAGCTTTGCCATCAGGCGGATAGTGGAGACCTCCACCTGCTCGGCGTTTTTGGGGTCCAGCGAGTCCTGGTAGAACGTGGACAGCGCCGACACCGCTGAGGACAGCACGGGCATCGGGTGCGCGTCCCGCGGGAAGCCGCTGAAGAAGCCCTTCAGCTCCTCGTGCAGCAGCGTGTGGTGGCGGATCTTCTGGTCGAACTCTTCGAGCTCGGTGGGGGTGGGCAGGTTCCCGTAGATCAGCAGGTAGGACACTTCGAGGAAGCTGGAGTGCTGCGCCAGCTGCTCGATCGGGTATCCGCGGTAGCGCAGGATGCCGGCATCGCCGTCGATGTACGTGATGGCGGAAGTGGTTGCTGCGGTGTTCATGAAGCCGGGGTCAAAGGTGACTGCGCCCGTCTGCTTCAGCAGCTTGGAAACGTCGTATCCTTCGTTCCCTTCAACAACCTGGATGCGCGGGAGCTTCAGCTCGCCACCGGCGTGGTGCAAGGTGGCGGCGTTGTTGGTCTCAGTCATGGAGTCCCCTTCATGAGGCTTCTGGGCCTCTGTCGAAAGCTTGATCCAACATCAGGTGAGCCGCGCACTGATCCTGAGTAGACAGGTTCCAACACCCGGGCTGCCTTCTTGTAGAAAGCCACCATTGATAGTCACTTAAAAAATACCGCTCCTTGGCGGGTGTCACTAATCCGAGACAGCCCAGGGGGCCCCGAAACGGCCGCTATGTGGCGCGAGTCACTCTATTGTTACAGCCCCGTTGCTGGCTACGCGGTCAGGCGGGATACTGCGGCGTCGATCCGTTCGTCGGTTCCCGTCAGCGCCACCCGGACAAAACCGTTGCCGGCTTCACCGTAGAAAACGCCCGGCCCCACCACAATGCCAAGCCCGGCAAGTCGTGCCACCGTGGTCCAGGTGTCCTCCCCCGCTGTCGACCAAAGGTAGAGGCCGGCGTCGGAATTCCTGATGTCCAGCCCGAATCCGCGCAGGGCCGGAACCAGCCGTTCGCGGCGGCCGCGGTACAGGTCTTTTTGCGCTTCAACGTGCGCGTCATCGCCCACCGCCACCCGCATGGCTTCCTGCACCGGGTACGGCACGATCATGCCTGCGTGCTTGCGGCTGTTGACCAGGTTGGCCATCAGCGCCGGATCACCGGCAACAAACGCGGCCCGGTAGCC
The DNA here is from genome assembly GCF_030208875.1 of Pseudarthrobacter sp. MEB009. NCBI lineage: Bacteria > Bacillati > Actinomycetota > Actinomycetes > Micrococcales > Micrococcaceae > Pseudarthrobacter > Pseudarthrobacter sp. MEB009. The sequence continues at coordinate 251,415 of NZ_JARVTC010000007.1, read as the reverse complement.
GGCAAGGTTGGACTGCTTGCTCAGGGAGTAGACGGCCAGCAGGCCGTCATGGGAGCCACCGGAAACGCGGGGGTCCAGGATGCTGGGCACAGGGTTGCCGCCGCGCTGGACGTCCCATTCCCCCCAGCCAAGTTCCGCATAGCATTCGTCCGAAGCCACCACGGCCCCGATTTCACGGGCCTGGGCCACCAGTAAGCGCAGCGATTCCGCGTCCCGGACACTGCCGGTGGGGTTGCCGGGTGAGTTGACCCAGATGAGGCGCACACGGGCCCGGGTGGCGGCGTCCAGCTCATCCAGGTTGTCCGTAGCAACTGAGGTGACGCCGGCCAGGGTGGCGCCAATATCGTAGGTCGGGTAGGCAACCTTGGGACGGACGACGACGTCACCGGGCTTCAGGCCCAAGAGCAGCGGCAGCCACGCCACCAGTTCCTTCGAGCCCACCGTGGGCATCACGTCGCGGGGATCAAGTCCCGCTACGCCGCGGCGGCGTTCGAACCACCCAGCGATGGCCTCGCGGAGAGCCAACGTGCCGTGCACGGTGGGATAACCCGGGGCGTTGGCGGCAGCTGACAACGCGTCCTGCACCAGCGCCGGGGTGGGATCCACAGGGGTGCCGATGGAGAGGTTGACGGCTCCGCCGGGGTGTTCCGAGGCCTTGGCCAGGTACGGCGCCATGGCCTCCCACGGGTAGTCGGGCAGGGCAAGGCCAAAGGTGTTCACTGCAGGGCTCACGGGTGCGCCGGGGTCAGTGGTCTTGGTTCTGCGGCGGCAGCGCAGCGATCATGGGGTGGTCCTTGCCGGTGTTGCCAACCTTCGCGGCACCGCCCGGGGAACCAAGGTCGTCGAAGAACTCGACGTTGGCCTTGTAGTAGTCGGCCCACTCATCCGGGGTGTCATCCTCGTAGTAGATGGCCTCAACGGGGCAAACGGGCTCGCAGGCACCGCAGTCCACGCATTCGTCCGGATGGATGTACAGCGAACGCTCACCCTCGTAAATGCAGTCGACGGGGCACTCCTCAATACATGCCTTGTCCTTGACATCTACACACGGCTGCGCGATTACGTACGTCACGTCCCTGGCCTCTCCACGTTGGTTCCGGCGTCCCGCCGGCTCTTGCATCCGGCAACTCTGGCCGGACCCTGACTCTGTAGCCTATTATCCCCCTGCCCGTTACCGCGAACCTAGCCGGGGCGCTTGTGTGAAGCCGTTTAGTATGTTCAGGTGAGCCTGCCTGCCCCGACCCCCGCCGGATTCCTTGCCGCTGCCAAGACCGGAACGCGGGTTGTGGTCCGCTACCGCATCCCTGAAGGCTTCACGGACGCCTTGGGCGACCTGGTGGCGTGCGACGCCGGTTCCGTCACCGTCCAGACCCGGCAGGCCGCCGTCGTGATCCCCCTGGGCGCCGTGGTGGCGGCGAAGTCCGTTCCCCCGGCACCGCCGCGGCGCCGCCCGCGCAGCTGACGCCGGGTTCACTAGGCAAGGACGGTTCCTGCGGCCTGGCTGGCGGGTTCGGTGCGCGCATGCGTCCCGAAACGACGAATGCCACCGGCATGGCGCCGGTGGCATTCGTTGGTGCTGCGGGTTTGTTAGACCTTGGCGCGGGCGCGGTTGGCCTTGGAGCGGTCGCTGGCGTCCAAGATCACCTTGCGGATGCGGATGGACTCGGGCGTCACTTCGACACACTCGTCTTCGCGGGCGAACTCAAGGGACTCTTCGAGGGTCAAAACCTTCGGCGGCGTCATGTTCTCGAAGGTGTCCGAGGAAGCTGCACGCATGTTGGTGAGCTGCTTCTCACGAGTGATGTTTACGTCCATGTCATCAGCGCGGGAGTTCTCGCCAACGATCATGCCCTCGTAAACCTCGGAGGTGGGCTGAACGAAGAAGCTCATACGTTCCTGGAGCTTGATTATCGCGAACGGGGTGACAACACCTGAGCGGTCAGCCACGATCGAACCGTTGGTGCGGTACTCGATGGGGCCGGCCCACGGCTCGTAGCCCTCGGCCAGCGAGGAAGCGATACCGGCACCGCGGGTGTCGGTCAAAAAGCGCGTGCGGAAACCGATCAGGCCACGGGCCGGAACGATGAACTCCATGCGGCACCAGCCGGTACCGTGGTTGGCCATGTTGGTCATGCGGCCCTTGCGGGAGGCCATGAGCTGGGTTACGGCGCCGAGGTACTCTTCCGGCACGTCGATGGTCATGTGTTCCATCGGCTCGTGGATCTTGCCGTCGATGGTCTTGGTGACAACCTGCGGCTTGCCCACGGTCAGCTCGAAGCCTTCACGGCGCATCTGCTCAACCAAGATGGACAGGGCCAATTCGCCACGGCCCTGAACTTCCCAAGCGTCGGGACGCTCGGTGGGGAGAACGTTCAAAGAAACGTTACCGATCAGTTCCTTGTCAAGACGATCCTTGACCTGGCGTGCGGTGACCTTGTGGCCCTTGACCTTACCGGCGATCGGGGATGTGTTGATACCGATGGTCATGGAGATTGCCGGCGGGTCAACCGTGATCAGCGGCAACGGCTGCGGGTTGTCGACGTCGGTGAGGGTCTCACCAATGGTGATTTCCTCGATGCCGGCGACAGCAACGATTTCGCCCGGTCCCGCAGAATCGGCCGGAACGCGGTCCAGTGCCTTGGTGGCCAGCAGTTCGGTGATCTTGACGTTCTTGAGCTCGCCGTTGGCGCGGGCCCAGGCAACGGTCTGGCCCTTGCGCAGGGTGCCGTTGTAGATGCGCAGCAGTGCAAGACGGCCCAGGAACGGTGAGGCGTCCAGGTTGGTGACGTGTGCCTGGAGTACGCCGTTCGGGTTGTACGTCGGCGCGGGGATGTGCTCGATGATGGTCTTGAACAGCGGCTCAAGGTCCTCATTGTCCGGAGCGGAGCCGTCCGCCGGCTGCACCAGGGAGGCACGGCCTACCTTAGCGGCTGCGTAGACAACCGGAACTTCAAGGATCTTGTCCAGGTCCAGGTCCGGAACTTCGTCGGCGAGGTCGGAGGCCAGGCCCAGCAGGAGGTCCATGGACTCGTGGACAACTTCGTCGATGCGGGAGTCGGGGCGGTCCGTTTTGTTGACGAGGAGGATGACCGGCAGGTGCGCGGCCAGGGCCTTGCGCAGCACGAAGCGGGTCTGGGGCAGCGGGCCCTCGGATGCGTCAACGAGGAGTACCACGCCGTCCACCATGGACAGGCCGCGCTCCACCTCGCCGCCGAAGTCGGCGTGGCCGGGGGTGTCGATGACGTTGATGGTGATGGTCTCACCGTTGGAGGACGGTCCGTTGTAGGCCACCGTGGTGTTCTTGGCCAGGATGGTGATGCCTTTTTCGCGTTCCAGGTCACCGGAGTCCATCACGCGGTCTTCGAGGTGGTTGTGCTCGGCAAAGGAGTTGGTCTGCTTGAGCATGGCGTCGACCAGAGTGGTCTTGCCGTGGTCAACGTGGGCCACGATCGCGACGTTGCGCAGGTCACTGCGGGAAGCAGTGTTCAGCGCGGTGTTGGTGGTGGTTTCAGACATGCGTAATGACTCGATTCAGTGGGTCAGCTGTTGTATCGCGACATTTCCAACTGGAACGCACGAAGGATCCGGCCCTTAGCACAGGGCGCCTACCACAAGTTTACCCCCTGCGGCATTTATTGGCCTAAAAACGGACGGCGCCCGCCCGGCCAGCCGGAAGCCCCCGGCCCGGCGGCCGACAACCCCTGGCACGCCACACCGGAACTTTGGGTCACCATGGCTGGCGAAACCGCGCTCCATGCCACATGATTGCTCTGACACCTAATGCGAGCCCGGAGACACCCGATGCGAACTGTTTTATCCCGGACCCGCGGACGCGCTTCCGCAGCCGTCACTTTGGCGCTCTCCGGCATGGTCCTGATCGCCGGTTGCGGTGCCCCCAATGTTCCGCCGCCCGCTGCCGCACCTTCGGCAACCCAGGCACCCGCGCCATCGCCGCAACCTGCCGGCGCCTCCCAGCCGCAGGCCGCCGGAGCGAACACCAAGGCGCTGCCCGCGGGTACCCAGGTAAGGAACCCTGCCAACGGCCGGCTTGAAGTGGTGGTTCCGGACATCAGCAAAACCGTGCTGCTGATTGGCGACTCCCAGTCCGCCCCGCAGGACGGCTGGCCCCGCCTGGGCCTCGCCTCGGCCGGCTATAGCGTCTACTTTTGCGGACTCGGCGGCACGGGCTACGTCGCCGCCAATGGTGGCGTTGGAAACTACATCGACGCGCTGCTGAACGGCAACTGGCTGCTGCCTTCGGGCACGCCGGCAATGATCGTCATCCAGGGTGGTGGCAACGACGCAGGCACCGGGGCCAGCAACAGCCAGATCTCCGCGAACGCGGACCGCCTCATCGCCGAACTGAAGACCCGCTACCTGGGCACCCGGATTGTGCTTATCGGCACCCTGGCCAAGGGCGCGGCGAACGGTGGCGGCCGCCGCACCGAAGTGGACACCCTGCTGGGATCAGTGGCAGCCGCGCATGGCCTGCCGTTTATCTCAGCCGGCGACTGGCTGACCAAATACGGCGCCACCAAGGACCTTGCCGACGCCGTGCACATGAATCCGGCTGGCCGGAAGACCCTGGGTAAGGTCCTGGACGGCAAGCTGCGGGAGCTCAACCTGGAACGTAAAACCACTGTCGACCCCGACCGACTGATGGCCCAGGGCAGCCTGGCTCCGGTGGGATCCAACCAGGATTGAACAGCAAAAAAGGTTGAAGCCGGAGTCACGAGTGACTCCGGCTTCAACCTTTTGCCGATATGGGCTACGCCACTTCCGGTGGAAGCATAAGCTTCGCGCCGGGGATGGCATTCAGGAGTGCCTTGGTGTATTCCTGCTGCGGCGATTCGAAGACGCTGTCCGTTGAACCGGTCTCTACGAGTTTGCCCTTCTCCATGACACAGACGTGGTCGGCGATCTGCCGGACCACGGCCAGGTCGTGGGTGATGAACAGGTACGTCAGGCCGAGGTTCGCCTGAAGATCAGCGAGCAGGTTCAGCACCTGCGCCTGGACCAGCACATCAAGTGCCGACACGGCCTCATCGCAGATGATCACCTCGGGATCGAGTGCCAGCGCCCGGGCGATGGCCACACGCTGGCGCTGGCCGCCCGAGAGCTCATTCGGGTATCGCTGCATGGCGGACTGTGGAAGTGAGACCTGGTCCAGCAGCTCGCGGACCTTCTTCTCTCGGCTCGCGGCATCCCCGATCCTGTGGACCCGCAACGGCTCCTCGATGGTTCGGAAGATGTTGTACATCGGGTCAAGGGAGCCGTAGGGGTCCTGGAAGATGGGCTGGACCCGACGCCGGAACTTGAACAGTTCCCGCCCCTTCAGTCCGGACGTGTCCACCCCGTCGAACAGGATTTGGCCCTCCGTGGGCTTTTCAAGCTGCAGGACCATCTTGGCCACGGTGGATTTACCGGAACCGGATTCCCCCACAATGGCCGTGGTGGTCCCCCGCTTGACGTCGAAGCTCACACCGTCGACGGCTGCGAAGTCCGTGGAACCAAAGCCCTGGCGGAGCTTGTAGACCTTCCGCAGGTCCTTGATCTGAAGGAAAGTGTCACCACCAGCTACCTCAGCTGCCGGGGCAAGGAGCTCGGCGGTTTCAACGCCCTGCTCCTTGGCAACCTGGATCCGGCGGCTTGCCAGTGAGGGCGCAGATTCCACCAACCGCTTGGTGTACGGGTGCTGGGGATTGCGGAGCAGTTCCAGCGACGGGCCTGCTTCCACAACCTGCCCCTGGTACATCACCACAACCTTGTCAGCACGTTCCGCTGCAAGGCCAAGATCGTGCGTGATCAGCAGGACGGATGTTCCCAGTTCGCTGGTCATGGTGTCCAGGTGGTCCAGGATCTGGCGCTGCACCGTGACGTCCAGGGCGGACGTCGGCTCATCGGCGATGAGCAGCCGGGGCTGGCAGGAAAGCCCAATAGCGATCAGTGCACGCTGGCGCATACCGCCCGAGAACTCGTGGGGGTACTGGCCGGCGCGCCGTTTGGCATCAGGCAGGCCTGCCTCAGACAAGACCTTGGCAATGTCGTCAGGACTGCTGGGCCGGCCGTTGGCGCGGAGGGTTTCCTTGACCTGGTAGCCGATCTTCCAGACCGGGTTCAGGTTGGACATCGGATCCTGGGGAACCATACCGATCGTGTTTCCACGGAGTTCGATCATCCGCTTCTCGCTGGCGTGGGCTATGTCCTCGCCATCGAGCAGGATCTGGCCGCCGGAGACGCTGCCGTTGCCGGGCAACAGCCCAATGGCTGCGAGGGCAGTGGTTGATTTGCCGGAACCCGACTCGCCCACAATCGCCACGGTTTCACCGGGCATGATGGTCAGATGCGCATTGCGTACTGCCTTGACCTCGCCGCCGCTGGTCTTGAACGTGATGGCCAGGTCACGGATTTCGAGAATCGGAGTATTGCGGTTGGCATCGGCCTCGCCGATGTGGACCCCTGATGTAGTCATGTCTTTATCTCTCATCGCTGACGGCTCTTCGGATCAAGGGCGTCACGGACAGCATCACCGAGCATGATGAAGCTCAGCACCGTGATGGACAGGGCAGCCGCCGGGTAAAGCAGGATTTCCGGGTTGGTCCGCAACGAGGTCTTTGCGCCGGAGGAAATATCGGCACCCCAGGACATAACACCCTCGGGCAGGCCGATGCCCAGGTAGGACAGGGTGGCTTCAGCCACGATGAAGACGCCGAGCTCCAGCGTCGCCAGCACGATGATCGGTGCGAGTGCGTTCGGCAGGACGTGCCGGAGCAGTGCCCTGAACTTGGAGACGCCCAGAGCCTGCGCAGCTGTGACGAAGTCGGCATTGCGGACTTCGATGACGGCACCGCGGGTGATGCGCGCCATTTGCGGCCAGGCGAGCAGGGATATCACCATCACCACTGTCCAGACGCCTTTGTTCTCTCTGAAGAACGGCAACTGGGTGATGACCAGTGCACCAAGAATCAGCGGGAGAGCGAAGAAGATGTCGCCCAGGCGGGCCAGGACGGTGTCAACCCAGCCGCCGTAGTAACCGGCCAAAGCACCGAACGTAACGCCAATGATCAGGACACAGATGACGGACAGGATGCCCACCGAAAGTGACGCAGACGTCCCGTGAATCACACGCGCGAAAACGTCACAGCCCTGGAAGGTGTATCCGAACGGGTGCCCTGGTGAAGGCTCCCCTTCGGAGTTCGCCAGGAGGCAGTTGTCGTTGGGCGGCACGGAGGTGAAAAGACCTGGGAACAGCGCAACAACGATCAAGGCCAGGATCATGATGGCGGAAATGATGAACAGCGGCTTCCTGCGAAGCTTGCGCCAGGCATCAGCCCACAGGCTCAGCGGAGCCTGGTCCGTCTTGACCGCGTCCGTTGCCAGCAGCGGTGTTTCGTCAATGGGTGCCACGTAGTGGCTGTTGTTACTGCTCATAGCGGATCCTCGGGTCAAGCCAGGCGTAAAGAAGGTCAACGAGGAGGTTTGACACCACAAACACCAGCACCAGCACGCTGACGATGGAGACGATGGTGGGGCCCTCGCTGCGGGTGACGGCCTGGAAAATCTTGTTGCCGACACCGGGGACGTTGAAGATGCCCTCGGTGACGATTGCACCGCCCATCAGTCCACCCAGGTTGGCACCCAGGTACGTGATCACGGGGATCAGGGAGTTGCGCAGGATGTGTGCAATGACCACCCTGGGACGCGACAGGCCCTTGGCCGTTGCAGTCCGGACGTAGTCGGCGTTCATGTTTTCGCTAACCGATGCGCGCGTGAGGCGAAGGACGTAGGCGAAGGAGACCAGGCCCAGCACGACGGCGGGCAGCAGCAACGTGCCCCAGTCCGCGTTGGCACCAACGGTCGGTTTTGTCCAACCCAGTTGGACGCCGATCACCAGCTGGAACACGTAGCCCAGAACGAAGGTGGGAACAGCGATGACCACGAGCGAGACCACCAGGACAGTGGAGTCGAACCATCCACCGCGGCGGAGGCCGGCGAAAACGCCGAAGGCAATGCCGAAGATGGCTTGGATGGCCAGGGCTTCGATGGCGAGCATGGCCGTCACCGGGAATACCCGTCCCAGGCTGGCCGCGATGGGCTGGCCGGTGAAGTCAACACCGAGGTTGAACGTGAAGAGGTTCTTCAGGAACAGGCCGTACTGGACCCAGAAGGGCTGGTCCAAATTGTATTGCGCGCGCAGGGTGTCGATGACGGACTGCGGGGGCTGGCGCTCACCGAAGAGCGATGCGATGGGGTCGCCGGGAAGGGCGAACACCAGGAAATAAACCAAAAGTGTGGTGCCGATAAAGACAGGGATCACCTGAAGGAGTCGGCGCAGGATAAAACGGACCACAGGTTCACCAGCCTTCCGGGTGGGAAGCGAACAGGTTCATGCGTGCCTTCCTGCCGTGCAGGCCAATGGGGGCCCGGCCGTGACCGGACCCCCATTGTGCCTGCTGGCAAGTTAGTTCTGGTGACTACTTAGCAGTGACGTTGTAGTACAGGATGCTGCCATTCCAGCCGGTTTCGGCGGAGATGACGTTGTTGCTCCATACGATCGGGCGAGCCTGATCCCACAGCGGCAGGACGGGGAGGTCTTCGAAGAGGACTTCCTGTGCCTGGTTGAACTTGTCGTTCGCTTCATCCGTGGTCTTGGCGCCGAGGCCTTCCTTGAGGAGCTTGTCGAACTCGGGGTTCGAGTACTTCTCGTAGTTGGCTGATGCACCCGTGGCCAGGATCGGTCCCAGGAAGTTGTAGAGCGACGGGTAGTCGCCCTGCCAGCCGGCGCGGGTCAGGCCCGGGAGGGACTGGGACTTGCGCAGGTTGAGGACCTCTGCGAACTTGGCGAACGGCTGGATTTCGGCCTGGATGCCCAGGTTGTTCTTGAAGCCGTTGGCTACGGCGTCGATCCATTCCTTGTTGCCGCCATCGGTATTCGAGGCGATCTGCAGGGGCTTGGAACCGTCGTAAGGCTGGATCTTCTCAGCGTCGGCCCAGAGCTGCTTGGCCTTGTCGGCGTTGAACTCGAGGATTTCGCTGCCCTTGAGGCCTTCCTTGAATCCGTCGATGACCGGCGGAACAAATGCCTTGGCGGGCGTGCGGGTGCCGTTGAAGACAACCTTGGCGATTTCCTCACGGTTGATGGCGTAGGAGAGAGCCTGGCGGCGGAGCTTGCCGGCTTCACCCTGGAAGTTCGGATTGTAATCCGGGATGTTCAGGGTGGAGTTGGTGGCAACGGGCTTCGTGGCGTTACGGTCCGGGAAGTCCGAAACGTAGGTGCTCAGGGCGTTGGAGGGCAGGACGTCCGTGATGTCCAGGTTGTCGCCCTGCAGGTCCGTGTAGGCGGGGCCCGGATCGGTGTAGAACTTGAAGCTCACGCCACCGTTCTTGGATTCGCGGGGGCCGCTGTAGTCAGCGTTCTTGACGAGCGAGATGGACTGGTCGTGAACCCAGGCGCCTTCTTTTTCGAACTTGTACGGGCCGTTGCCCACGGGGTTTTCGCCGTACGCCTTGGGGTCGGCCAGCGCGGCCGACGGGAGGGGGAAGAAGGCGGAGTAGCCGAGGCGGAGCGACCAGTCAGCTTCCGGCTGGACGAGCTTCACCGTGATGGTGGAGTCATCCGTGGCAACCAGGCCGGACATGGTTTCGGCGGTGGGTGCGGGAGTGGAAGAAGTCTTCCCGTCCGCGCCGACGGTCTCGCTGACTGCTGAAACGTCTGCGTAGCCCTCGATGGACTCAAAGAAGAAGCCGTTGTTCTGCAGGTTCTTGGAGTTGGCGGCGAAGTTCCAGGCGTCAACGAACGTCTTTGCCGTGATCTCTTCACCGTTGGTGAACTTCTGGCCCTGCTTGACCTTGATGGTCCAGTTCTGGGCGTCCGGCGACTCGATGGACTCGGCCAGCGCGTTGACCGGCTTGCCGTCTGCATCGTAGGTCCGCAGGCCTTCGAACAGCAGTTCGACGACGCGGCCGCCGTAGACCTCGTTCGTGTTGGCCGGCAGCAACGGGTTCTGCGGTTCGTTGCTGTACGCGGAAATGACCTTGGCCGGATCGCCAGCAGAGTTGCTGGCACCGTCGTTGCTGCCGCCTCCGGCGCCGCAACCGGTCAGGGCAAGAGCGGCGATTGCCACGATGCCCAGTGCTTTGGAAGTGCGCGTAAAACGCATTCCGCCTCCTATGAGTTGTGGGAGATAACGAGGGGAATCTTGTGTTTCCCCGCAGGCCGGGCACAGCTGTCCGCTGTGACGGGGCCTACATATACGAGTAGCCTAACCGCTTGAAGTCCAAATACTGGTACTCCGTTGCCAAACCGTAACCGGCGCCGTTCGCCGCGCTAGTCGGTAAACGGAAGTTGTGCAAGTCACATGCTACTCGCGGGTAGTGGCAGCTGTGAAATCGGGAGTGGAACCGCTCCCAGCCGCAGTCCGCCGACGCCACTTTGTGCAGCAGCCGATCAGGACGCGGCTACGCCAGCCGCCATTCCCAGACATTCCACCAGACGCCCAGCGGCCCGGCGCTGGATTTCACACCGGTGATCCGCGGCCCCACGGCGGTGGCCCCGACTGTCTGGTACAGCGGGAGGCCGTAGGCGTTCTCCCACAGCCGTTTGTCCACGGCGACCAGGAGATCATCCTGTTTGCCCAGGTCCGTGGTGCCGGAGAGCTCCGCCATGGCTTTATCCGCAGCGTCATCGGAGAACCCGTTGAAGTTGCTCCCCGCCCCGGTCCGGAAAATCTGCGGCACGCGGCTGACTCCGGCGCCGGTTCCGATCCACCCGAGGAGCGTGGCGTCGTGGTTGCTGCTGCCCAGGGACCTGGTCCAGTCGGCGTTTCCTTCGCCGGCGTCCACCACGGTGAAGCCGGCAAGCTTCGCGGAGTCACGGATCAACCCAAATGACTCCGCCCGGTTGGAGTTGTCGCGGTTGAACAGAATGCGGATGGTGGGCGTTTTGCCGGCCAACAGCTTTTTGGCGCCGTCGATGTCCACGTCCGCATAGGCTTCCGAACCGTTGTTCTTGACGGTGTCGCCGTATTTCGGCTGCCCGGGAAGGAACACGTGGGAATCCAGTGGTTTGGCATCCGGAAGCAGGTCCCCCACCACGGCCTCAACGATGGCTTCCCGGGGAACTGTCTTCAGGAACGCTTCGCGGACTTCCCGGGCGGCAAACGGCCCGGTGAAGTTCAGGTCGAGGTGGTCATAGCCGGACTGGCTGTACCTTTCCACCGTGACCCCTTGCGAGGTCAGGCCGGCGAAAATGGCCTCATTCCCGGCGGAGGGCTGCGGCGCGATGATGTCCGCCTGGCCGTTCCGGAGGGCGTCGACAGCTGCGGGGAAACTCGCGGTGAACCGGACGTTGATCTCGTCGAGCCGGGGTTCCTGGCCCCAGACGTAGTCCCGGTTCCGCACCAGTTTCATGGAGACGTCCGGCACGATGTCCTGGACGATGAAGGGGCCGCTGGAGAGGTAGAGCGAGGGGTCATCGGGGATGGCCGAAGTATTGAACCCGGAGTTCCAGAAATCCGCCACCTTTTTCAGGTCGGCGTTGACTGCCGGCTTTTCCGGGTTGCCGCGCGGTGATTCCTCGAGGAGTTTGACCAAGGCGTCCTCGTCGCTGAGGCCGCCCTTGGCCGCGACCACATGCGCCGGCAGGCCGACGTCGAACGCCACCTCCCAGTCGGCGTAAGGCTGGGTGTACTCCAGCGTGATGGACCGGCCGTCATCGCCGAGTTCGGGGAGAACCGTGCCCGCGAGGCCGCCGGTGTCCGCGGCCGAATCGAAGTACGTGGTGCCGGTACCGAGGGCCGGATCCTCGTCGTCGAAGTATCCTGACCCGGCCGCCCACGCAAGGAGAAGGTCCCCGGCGTCGATGGCCTCGCCGTCGGACCATTTGACGCCTTCGTTGACCGTGTAGCGGACCTTGAACGGCTGGTCGGAGATCTTTTCGTAGCTGCCGAATTTGTCATTCCGCACCACCCGGGCCGTTTGGTCCAGGAAATGGAAGCCGGAGTGCGTGACGGCGCCGATCTTGGAATTGATATCGGTGTTGCCGTCAGCGCTGAAGGGGTTGAACGAGGTGAAGGCGTTTACCTCCGCCACGGTGGCAATGCCGCCGGTTTTGGTTTCCCCCACCACTACCGGTGCGCTGCCGCCGCCCTGGCAACCGGACAGAACCAGGACGGCTGCCAATGCCGCGGCGATGAGCCGCATCAGATGCCTGACAGGCATGGAGCCTCCTTGTGTTGTCCTCCCGGGAAGGGGGACCTGCCATCAGCACGTCACGCCCTCTAAACAGGATAAGCCGTCTGCCTGGTCATGGCCGGTGCTGCGGCGGGCTCAGCAACCGCGTCGCCGCGCCGTCGGGATTCTGCAGCAGGGCATCCGCACGACGGCGGTGCTCCCGCCGCTTCCCATCCTCCATGCCGTCGAGCAGGGACACCACCATCTTGGCGCGGTGGTTCCGTTCGAAGACGGGCCGGTGGTCCTCGACGAAGGCCCAGTACAGGCCGTCCCAGTCCGGCATCCAGTCACCGGCGGGCAGGTCCGACATTTTCTTCAGGTAGTTGCTGCCGGACACATAGGGTTTGGTGGTGATGTCGGCACCTGCAGCGAACTGGCTCATGGCGTAAACGTTGGGCACCATGACCCAGTCATAGGCGTCGATGAACAGTTCCATGAACCACTCGTAGGCGTCGTCGGGGTGTATCCGCAGCAAGGACATCGCGTTGCCCAGTACCATCAGCCGTTCAATGTGGTGGGCGTATCCGGTGGCCAGTACACGGGAGATGACCAGGTCCACAGGCGCCAGGCCCGTGGTTCCATCCCACCACCCCTCCCCCAGCCCGTTCCTGTGGTTGAGCCCGTTGGCGCTCCGCATCTGGCTGCCGCGCGTGCGGTACGTGGCGCGTATGTATTCCCGCCACCCGATCACCTGCCGGATAAAGCCCTCGAGGGATGCCAGCGGGGTGGATTGGTCCGCGCCGTCCAGGACCGCCTGGACAACTTCCCGGGGGTCGAGCAGCCCGATGTTGAGCGCCGGGGTCAGCAGAGCGTGGTTGATGAACGGATGCTCGCGGGAAATCGCATCCTCGTACGGCCCGAAGTCCGCCAGCCGTTCAGTGATGAACTCCTGGAGGTGCCGGCGGGCTTCGTCGGCGCTGGTGGGCCAGGCGAACAGGTGCGGGTCGCCCGGGGCCGCCGGGAATTCCTTCGCAACCCATTCAATCGCCCGTACGACGTCGGGCGAAGGCTCCCCGGGCTGGTCGCCTTTTGCCTCGCCAGGGTAAGCCGTCAGGCTTTCGAGGTCAAAGGTTCCCTGTTGCTGCGGGTCGGAATGGCGGGCGAAGAGGCCTACTGTGGGCGGCACATAGCCGCGCGGAAGCTTCTTCCGGTTCTCGGCATCGAACGACCACTTCCCGCCCACAGGATCCCCGTTCTGGACCAGGACGTCCAGCCGGCGGCGCTGCCAGACGTAGAAGTCGTGCATGCGGGCCGGGTTATCGGCGAACCAGGAATCGATCCGGCTGCGGTCCGTCAGGAAGTTGGGCGTCTCCAGGACGTCGTCGGCACGCATCCGGTAGCCGGCGTCCCCGAGGCCCGCCACCAGGTCCTTTTCCAGCCAGTCGTCCACAACATCGAACCAGGTCACCTTCGCCGGATGGCGGTGCCGGATGAATTCCGCGAGCTGCGCCCGCGACGAGCGGTTGGCGGAGCTCTCCAAAACAGCCACGTCATGCCCCTGATCCCGCAGCCTGCGGGCGAACCGGGCCATGGAAGCACGGTGCAGGACCAGTTTGTGCGAATGGAACGAGTACTGGCGGAAGAGCAGGTCGTGCTCGATCAGCACAAACACTGTCCCGTCGGCCTCGTCGAGGTGCTGGTCAAAAAGCTGATGGGGCAGGACGAGGCGGAGGTGGAGGCCGGATGTCATGACGTAACGATAATGCGAACTGCCTCCATCTGGAGCGAATACTGTGGGGATCAGCCCACTGCAGAACTTCCCGGAGGACACCGTGCCCGACTCCCCACGCCCGCTGCGCAAACTGGGTTTCCTGACCATTGGCCTGTTTGATCCTGCGGATCCGGCCGCCGGGCACGAGAGCACGCTGCAGGTCATCGAACTGGGTGAGCGGCTGGGGTTCGACAGTGCCTGGCTGCGCCACCGGCACCTCCAATACGGGATCTCCTCCCCCATCGCTGTCATGGCCGCTGCCAGCCAGCGCACCTCCCGGATTGAACTTGGTACCGCGGTGACGCCTTTGGGGTGGGAGAACCCGCTGCGACTGGCTGAGGACCTGGCCACGGTGGACCTGCTGTCCGGCGGCCGCATCAATCCGGGCGTCAGTGTTGGGGAACCGATGCAGTGGGACACCGTGAGGCAGGAGCTGTACCCGGATTCCGCGGACGTGGAGGATTTCGGTTACACCCGCGTGGACCGGCTGGGACGGATGATTGCCGGCGAACCCGTCAGGGAGTTCAGCGGCAAGCAGGGCGTGGTGGAGGAGTTCTCCAACCGCGTTGAACCGCACTCCAAGGGACTGCGGGGCCGGCTCTGGTACGGCGCTGCCAGCCGGAAGTCTGCCGTGTGGGCCGGGGAAAACGGGTTCAACCTGCTCTCCAGCAGCGTCATTTTTCCCGGTGAGGGCGAGGCCCCGGACTTTGCCCGGATCCAGCAGTCCCAGATCAGGGCCTTCCGCGCAGCGGCGGGAGCCCGTCAGCACGCGCCTGCACGCGTCTCACAGGGTCTGGTGGTCATCCCTACCGACTCCGCTTCCCCCGGCCAGCGTGCCAAGTACCAGCGGTACGTCGACGAGCGGACGCCCCGCACCGCCGTGCCACAGGGGCCGAAACGGATGATGTTCGCGCCGGACCTCATCGGGACCAGCAGCGAGATTGCGGAGCAGCTGCAGGCGCACGCGGGTTACCAGGAAGTTGACGAGGTGGCGTTCGCCCTGCCGTTCAGCTTCGACCATGAGGACTACGTACAGATCCTCACGGACATCGCCACCGGCCTGGGCCCGGCGCTGGGATGGCACCCGGCGGCGCACTGACCGCCGGGTTCACCTCCCCGCTAGGAATGGAACGCGGCGCTGGGCAGATCCTTCTCGCCGTCGACGATAGCTGTGATGATCCGTCCTGCCACGAAGTCCGGATCCAGTGCCGCTCCAAACCCTGGCGCCGACCCGGCGATCGGGTGTTCGGACAGGGCTGTGCCGGTGTGGCCTGGCCTGGCATCCACGATCCGGATGCCTGCCCGGCGATACTCGCGCGCCGCCGCGACAACGAAGGCGCCGAGAGCCGCCTTCGACGCGGAATATGCGGCGAGGCCGGCTACGGGTGACTCAGCAACCACGCCACTCAGGGTTAGAACAAAAGGCTCCCGGCCCGCACGCGCCGAATCCGCTAGGTGCGGCTGGCTCGAGGCAATGAGCTGGATCGCACTGGTCACGTTCACCGCGAAGAGCTCGTCCACCGTGTCCGCGGAAATCTCCGATGCGGCGCCAAAGGCAACCACCCCCGACGCGATGACCAGCCCATCCAGGCGTCCGTGCTCGGCGAGCGTGGCGTCGAGCACCCTCCGGATCGTGCCAGGCACCCGCAGATCATCCCCGCCGGTCCTCGACGACCTGGCAACGACGGCCCCGCCAAC
Organism: Pseudarthrobacter sp. MEB009; assembly: GCF_030208875.1. Classification (NCBI taxonomy): domain Bacteria; kingdom Bacillati; phylum Actinomycetota; class Actinomycetes; order Micrococcales; family Micrococcaceae; genus Pseudarthrobacter; species Pseudarthrobacter sp. MEB009. Next base: position 235,775 of record NZ_JARVTC010000007.1, on the reverse strand, counting down.
CTCCAGCCCGGCGGCTATCCTCGAACCGAGCCCGCCAGTGGCTCCAACCACCAAAACAACCGCACCCTCAAGATCCGTCATTGCTCGAGCCTAGGCCACGCGCGGCGGGAAAGGACGATAAGCCGGAACTGCACTTAGGCTCCGTCGAACGGCGGCGTCACCGGATCGTGTAGGCGAATCCGCGCCCGTCTGAGGCCGCAACACGGACAAAGTCCTTCGCTTTGTTCAGGTACGCGGTCGCGTAGGCCACTTCAGATTCCAACTCCTCACCGGGCGGGTAGGTCCCCATCAGGAGTGCTTCCATGTGGCGTTCGTTGACCGTCGCCAGATCCCGGGCGATCAATGCGACGTCGTGGGGCGGGAGTACCCGCACCCATGCCCGCCATGAGAAGCCACCGTCACCGTAGGTCACCTGCCCTTCAAACATCCGGTAGGCCGCCCTGGCCGCAGCGCCGGAAAAGCGTGGAGCAGTGAGCCGCTGCAGGTGGGGCCAGGCTTTGTCGAGGTTCAGGAAGTCCCGCTCGGGCAGGGATTGCCTGAAATCTGTGACGCCCCGCTGGAAGCCAGGTTGCAGACCCCACGCGTCTGCGAGCGGATCCACTCCAATCACCGTGAGCGGGTCGGCGAGCGCCTTCTCCGTCTGATTGCTGTCGAACGCATATGCGTAGTATCTGATTCCCATACGACGATCCTGAGCCCCAAAGCCCACCTTCGTTCGTTGGTATTTTCCAACTGTGGATAACTTGGGCCCAAGGATGCTACGGCAGGCCTCAAATTCTTGCTTCCGATCCAGCCCTTTCTGCAATTCATCCCCTATCTGGCGGAACCATGCAGCGGAGCGATGTTCTCCAATGTCGTCCCAGGCCCCTGACAGCTTCGACAGCAGCATGACCCCTCACGCAGTCGGATACTTTTCATGGGCACTCCCATCGATTCCCTTGATCACCACGGTGCTGCCATCCTTTGCGCACTGCACGGTCACGGACTTCGGGCGGGAACTGCTTGGGCATAATCACTATCTTTCTCACAGAAGATAGCGGCATCAACCCCTGGACGGTTCAGGGCTTTCTTTTTACATGTACCGCAGCTCCGTTATCGCCTGCATTCCATCATTTGACGTTCACGGCGGGATCACACTGAAACACGGGCGGGTTTTGCATCAAAAGGTCCAACGAGCAGCGACTCTCTTGGCCATCGAACACGACGACGACATAACCGGGCTCTCTCGGTCGCCGCGGAGCATGAGCGATAAGGAGAACCTCTCCGTCCCTGGACTCCACCTTGGCTGTGACCTCCGCAGCGACCCTGGGCCGGTCAACCAGGTAGTTGTGGGCCAGTCCCACTCCCAGCACCAGCAGAACGATGACCGCGAACACGATGGGTACCCGCCGCTCCAACATCTTCCTACGCTGCAGCCGGCGCTTTCTCGGACGGCCTGCAGCCCCGTCAGCTCGACTCGTCATGCTCGCGTCAGCTGGTTGTGTTTATGGCTTTGGCCGATGCGTTGGAAGCTGTAGCCGGTGACGGCCGCGATGTCTTCGTGGGTATAGTCCCTAGCTTTCAAGGCGCGGGCCACTCTGCACCGCGTCGCGCCCCACAATGCCAAGCATGTCTTTGAGTACTTGCTTGTTGTCCTCGCTTTGGAGGCGATGAGGTTGTGGTTGTTCATGAGGATCTAAAAATCCCCACCTGGGTAGACGCCCTCGGGCAAGGTGAAGCACGCAGATCCTGATGCGATACGGATTTCGTTTGGGGACAATCCTTCGGAGACGATGTAATTCTCCCCTGGAGCAGGCGGGTCGATTTGGATTCTATAGTTTTCATCTACATTCCTATCGACAGATACTTTGGCTCCGTTCGCCCGGTAATGGGCTTCGATGGCTCCCACGATGGGCTCTAATTCGGTTCCTTCGGCGACCGTGACCGTCGTTGAAGCGTTCCAGTTGTGTTGGGTCTTGTTGCAGGACAGAAGCACGCCCTTCTTCTTCTGATCAATCGAGATAACAGCATCTTTTGGGATCAGTGCGGCGATCTCTAATTGCATGGCTTGTGTGTGGGCTTTAGCTTCCTGCCAGGTCAGTTCAGCTTTCATCGGTTCCTCCTGTGTTTGAGCAGCAATTGGCACAGTTGGCTCGGTCGAACTCGTGTTTCCGCCACAACCGCAAGCCCTATCAGACCCACCAGCAATAACGTCATGGCACCGCTCCGCGCCCTCATCTAGTCACAATTCCAAGCATGTCTTCAAGCGCTTTCATGTTGTCCTGGCTGTTGGAGGCGATGAGGCTGTGGTTGTTCATGAGGATGTTCCCTTCTTCGACGGTGTCAATCGCGCCGTCCATTTTGTCGTCCTCAGGTCCTCGGTAGGAGTGCTGTTCGAACTCATCGCGATAAATCGGGTTGTTTCCATCCCACACCATCCCTTTATTCGTGATGAGGTTGGTAACTCCCTGCCCATGGACGAGCAGATCATAGTAAAAAAGATTCGAATATTCCGTATTTGGCTGTGGTTTCCAGTCCGGGAGCATGCCGGCCCGGCGAGGGAGATCACTTTGTCGTACCGGGCTCCGGCGACCTCGGAGCTGGTGACGTTCGCCAGGCCCCAGCTGTGCCCGATGCCGGTCTGTTAGGCACCGTTCAGGTAGGGGTCAGTGCGCATCCCGGTCTCGAAGGAGATCCTAGGTCACGTGCTGCAGGTAGCCCAGCACCAACAGAGACGGCCCCACATGCGGAAGCATGCGGGGCCGTCTCAAAATTCTGTGGGATCAGACGTTGAAGCGGAACTCCACCACGTCGCCGTCGGCCATGATGTATTCCTTGCCTTCAATCCTGACCTTGCCGCGGGACTTCGCTTCGGCCATGGAACCAGCGGCCACGAGGTCGTCAAAGGAAACCACTTCGGCCTTGATGAAGCCGCGCTGGAAGTCGGAGTGGATCACGCCGGCAGCCTGCGGGGCGGTGTCGCCCTGGTGGATGGTCCAGGCACGTGATTCCTTCGGTCCTGCCGTGAGGTAGGTCTGCAGGCCCAGGGTATGGAAGCCGACGCGGGCCAGCTGGTCCAGGCCGGATTCGTCCTGGCCGTTCATCTCCAGCATTTCGCGGGCTTCCTCCTCGTCCAGTTCCACGAGGTCGGATTCCAGCTTGGCATCGAGGAAGATGGCGTCCGCGGGGGCCACCATAGCGCGCAGTTCGTCCTGCTTCTCCGGGCTGCCCAGGATGCCTTCGTCAGAGTTAAAGACGTAAATGAAGGGCTTGGCCGTCAGCAGGCCGAGCTCCCTGAGGTGCTCCATCTCCAGCTTGTCGCTCTTGATGGAGGAGAACACGGTGTCGCCGCGTTCCAGCACTACCTGCGCCGCCTTGATGGCAGCGAGCTCAGCGGCTTCCCGCTTTTTGATTTTGACTTCTTTTTCGATCCGCGGGATGGCGTTTTCGATGGTCTGGAGGTCGGCCAGGATCAGCTCGGTGTTGATGGTTTCCATGTCCGAGCGCGGATCCACCTTGCCGTCAACGTGGATGACGTCAGGGTCATCGAACACGCGGACCACCTGGGCGATGGCCTCCGCCTCGCGGATGTTGGCCAGAAACTTGTTACCCAGGCCTTCGCCCTCGGACGCACCCTTCACAATGCCGGCGATGTCAACGAAGGACACCGGCGCCGGGAGCAGCCGCTGGGAACCGAAGATCTCGGCGAGCTTCTGCAGCCGCGGATCAGGCAGGTTCACGACGCCGACATTGGGTTCGATGGTGGCGAACGGGTAGTTCGCCGCCAGGACCTGGTTGCGGGTGAGCGCGTTGAAGAGAGTTGATTTGCCGACGTTGGGCAGTCCGACGATGCCAATAGTTAGAGCCACGAGCATAGATTCTACCTGCCGCAAATTGTCGGAGCCCCATGCAACAGTAAGGACATGGATGCATTTGCCCTGATTCTGGCCTTGTTCACGTTGCTGCTGGGCGTCTTCGCTGGCGCCGCCGCCGTCTTTTTGGCGCTTCGGAAGAAGTCCCGTGGGCTGGAGGAGGACTTCGATGCCGTCTCGTCCCGGCTTTCGGAGGTGAGCGCCAGGTTCGCAGCGGCCGACGCCGAGCGGCGGCTTTTGGCGGCACAGAACCGGGAGCTCGGCGAGGCCAGGTCGCAGGACGGCAGTGTGCTCCGCGCCCTGGCGCCGGTGGCGGAGAAGCTCACCGCTGTCCAGCAGCAGGTGGCGCTGCTGGAGCGGGACCGGGTGGAACAGTACGGCCAGCTGGCCCAGCAGCTGCAGGAGGCGCGGCTCTCGGATGAACAGCTGATCCGGTCCACCCACGCCCTCGAATCGGCATTGCGGTCCAACAGTGCACGCGGCCAATGGGGCGAGGTGCAGCTGCGCCGCGTGGTGGAAGCCTCCGGCATGCTCCGCCACGTTGATTTTGTGGAGCAGCTCCACAGCACCGGCGGCGAGTCCGGCGTCCGCCCGGACCTGGTGGTCCAGCTGCCCGGCCAGAAGCAGCTTGTGGTGGACGCCAAGGTGCCGCTGTCCTCCTACCTGGAAGCCCAGGAGCTCGGCACTGCGGACACCCGTCCCGCCGGCCTTCCGTCCGCCATGGAACGCCGCAACCAGCAGTCCCTGCTTGTGGCGCACGCCAAAGCGCTCCGGGCGCACGTGGACGCGCTGGGCAACAAAAAGTACTGGGATATTCCCGGCAATTCACCGGAACTGGTGATCTGCTTCCTGCCCGCCGAATCGATTCTTGCCGCAGCCCTGAACGCGGACCCGGAGCTCCTGGACCATGCGCTGTCCCGCAACGTGGTGCTGGCTTCCCCCAGCACGCTGCTTGCGGTCCTGAAATCCGTCGCGTTCACGTGGCGCCAGGACGTCCTCACGGACAGTGCCCGCGAGCTGTTTGAGCTGGCCAGCCAGCTGTACGACCGGATGGGGACGCTCGGTGAGAACGTCACCAAGCTGGGCGCCTCGCTGAAGTCCTCAGTGGACCGTTACAACTCGATGGTGGGGACCCTCGAGGCCCGGGTCCTGCCCACTGCACGCAAACTCAACTCGCTGGACGCCGCCGGGCTGGCGGCACCGCCCGCCATCGAGGTAACACCCCGGGCAGTGGCGGCGCCGGAACTGCAACGCGACGAAGAAGCGGCGTAAGCCAGGGCAGCGCAGGCGAGGTCAGTCGCGTGCCTTGCGCCCGCCCAGGGCGCGGGTCACGTCGCCGGCCTGCTTGAGGGTGGCCCGGAGTTCCTTGGGCAGCGAGAACAGCAGGTCTTCCTCAGCGGTGACCACTTCTTCAACGCTGCCGTAGCCATAGTCGGCCAGCAGGCGCAGCACGTCCTGGACCAGGACTTCCGGGACCGACGCCCCTGAGGTCACGCCTACGGTGGCAACACCCTCAAACCAGGCTTCGTCGACTTCGTTGGCAAAGTCCACCCGGTAGGAGGCCTTGGCGCCGTACTCGAGGGCCACCTCCACCAGCCGGACCGAGTTCGAGGAGTTGGCGGATCCCACCACAATGACCAGCTCTGCCTGCGGCGAGATCTTTTTGATCGCCACCTGTCGGTTGGTGGTGGCGTAGCAGATGTCGTCGCTGGGCGGATCCTGCAGCGTGGGGAAGCGGGCCTTGAGCAGCCGGACGGTTTCCATGGTTTCGTCCACGCTCAATGTGGTCTGGGAGAGCCAGATGACCTTTTCGGGATCCCTGACGGTTACCTGGTCCACTTCGTGCGGGCCGTTAATGATCTGGATGTGGTCCGGTGCTTCCCCGGCCGTACCTTCGACTTCCTCGTGGCCGTCGTGGCCGATCAGCAGGATGTCAAAATCGTCTTTGGCGAACCTGACGGCTTCTTTGTGCACCTTGGTCACCAGCGGGCAGGTGGCGTCGATGGTGCGCAAACCGCGTTGCTCGGCGGATTCCACTACGGCCGGCGAGACACCGTGGGCTGAGAAGATCACCAGCGCACCTTCGGGGACCTCGTCCGTTTCGTCAACGAAGATGGCACCCTTCTCCTCAAGGGAGCTCACCACGTGGACATTGTGCACAATCTGTTTGCGGACATAAACGGGCGGGCCGTAATGCTCCAGCGCCTTCTCCACTGCAATCACCGCGCGGTCCACGCCGGCGCAGTAGCCGCGCGGGGCTGCCAGCAGCACCCTCTTCGCCCCGGAAACGGGGGCTGCGGCTGCTACTTCCTCGGGCGAGCGGCGCCTACGCGGAATGGTTGGCATCGAAAGGGAAACAGCGGTGGAGGTCATTTCCCCATGCTACCGGTTTGGCTGTGCCCGCCGCCTCGAGGAGACCCCCGCCACAACCCCTGCCAGCAGGAGCACTCCCCCGACGACGGCGGTAACCCCGGCCCAGCTTTGGAAGCTTGCGGCTGCGGCCGGAACGAATTCGTCCCGGAACAGGTTTCCCAGGTCGTTGCCGGTGTCCGTGCCGAGCGCCATGGCTGATCCAGCCCCGGTCCCGACGGCCCACAATCCCGCGAGCAGCAAGGCGCCCACCCCCGCAGCGGCCAGCACTGTCCATTTACGCCGCGCTGCCACCAGGGCCAGCAGCAGCGCAACGGCCGAGCCAATCGCCAAAAGGTATGCAACCGGTGCAAACGTAGCCAGCCGTTCAGTCAGTTCCTTCTGCTGCGGCTGGCCCACGCTGATAAGCGTCTCGGTGGGTGGCGCCAGCGGGATGCCGATGGCGCGGGACACCTCGCCGGTGGCAAGGGACACCAGCGGCGCCACATCGAGCGTCAGCGTTGACGGGGTGCCGGCATCCGGACCGGAGACGGCAAAGCTCAGCCGGTGGCTTTTGCGCAGGGTTTCCTCCCACGCCGCCGGGTAGCCGGGAAGGGACGTCAGCGACGTGGCCGCATCCGCAAGGACCGGCTTCACCAGTTCGGACACAATGCCCGGGACGGCGCTGGTATCGATGGTTCCGACGGCGGCGGCGGCCAGCCGCTGCTGGAATTCGGCGTTGGTTCCCAGGGGAGCCGCCAAACCAACAAAGCCTTCCTCCTGGACGATGGTGCGTTCCAGCCAGATGGCCGGGACGGCCACGGCAGCCAGCAGCACGGCCAGCAGCGTGGCAACGGCGGAAACAAAAGTGCGCACAACAGGTCCTTCAGGGTCGACAGCGGTCAAACCATCCTAGGCAACGATTCTGACCGGCCGCTGTCAGACCCCGGTGATAGAGGTTATGGATAAGGTTGGTTGACCGCCGCACAAGAGATGAAGGACCCCATGTCCCCCGTTCCAGCCCCGTACGGACAGCCGCATGTCTGAGCAGGCAGCCCTGCCGGGCAACGCGCCTACCACCTTGCCTGCCACGGCCGCGGAAACCAGTCCTGATAATCCCTGGCCGCTCCAGCTGTTGTCGCAGAAGCTGAAAGCCCACATTGACCGGACCCCGTCCGCCTGGGTTGAGGGACAGGTCATCGAGCTGAACAGGCGCGGCACCAACGCCTACCTGACGCTGCGGGACGTCAACGCGGAAGTGTCCCTGCCGGCGTCGGTGTGGACCAAGGTGCTGGAACGCCAGGACCTGCCGCTTGAGCGGGGCTCCCGGGTGGTGGCCCTCCTGAAGCCGGAGTTCTGGATCAAGACCGGACGGCTGAACATGCTGGTCCGCGACATCCGGCCGGTGGGCCTGGGTGATCTCCTGGCCCGGATCGAGCGGCTTCGCCAGGCCCTCTCCGCTGAGGGCCTGTTTGCGGATTCGCGCAAGAAGCCCCTTCCACTGCTGCCCCACAGGATCGGCCTGATCACCGGGCGGGATTCCGACGCCAAGAAAGACGTCCTGCGCAACGCGGCCCTCAGGTGGCCTGCCGTCGAATTCGAGATCCGCGAGGTGGCGGTGCAGGGCAATACGGCCGTTTCGCAAGTGATCCGGGCGCTGCGTGAACTCGATGAACGCCCCGACGTGGATGTGATCGTGATTGCCCGCGGCGGTGGTGCCTTGGAGGACCTGCTGCCGTTTAACAGTGAGGAACTGGTGCGGGCCGTCGCTGCGGCGCTCACGCCGGTGGTCAGCGCCATTGGCCACGAAGCCGACCGGCCGCTCCTTGATGACGTGGCAGACCTCCGGGCTTCCACCCCCACGGACGCCGCCAAGCGCATCGTGCCGGATGTTTCCGAGGAACTCGCGGGAGTCCGCCAGGCCCGCGAGCAGCTTCGGCGCTGCATGGACCGGCTGGTGGACCGGGAGACGGACCGGCTCACCGCGTTGCAGTCCAGGCCTGTCCTCGCGGCGCCGGAAGGCCTGGTGACAGTCCGGGAGGAAGAGTTGGAACGGTTGCTGCGGCGGTCAGCGGCCGCCGTCAACTCCTCCGTGGTCCGCGCCGCAGACCAACTCCAGCACCTCAAGGCCCAGGTGCGTGCGCTGTCGCCGCAGAAGACCCTGGACCGTGGCTATGCCGTCGTCGAACTTGCCAGGGCCGGCGCCGTCCCGGGTACGGCCGCCGGACACGCAGTGGTGCGCCACCCGGCGGAGGCGCCGGCTGGGGCCCCGCTGTCCATCCGGGTGGCGGAAGGCCGGTTTGGCGCCACCTCCACCGGCAGCGGTGGCACCGTCGAAACAGAAGAGGACAACGTGGAAGCAGGAGCAGCACATGAGTGAGCAGCAAATGGCAGGGGCCGACGTCAGCGGGCTGAGTTACGAGGAAGCCCGCGAGCAGCTGGTGGCCGTGGTGTCACGGCTGGAGGCCGGCGGCGCCAGCCTTGAGGAATCCCTGGGCCTCTGGGAACGCGGCGAAGCGTTGGCACAGCGGTGCGAGGAATGGCTCGAGGGCGCCCGGAAGCGGCTGGCAGCGGCCCGGGACCAGCCGCTCTAAGGCCATCCCCTTAGCCGGTCAGGACCTGGCCACCAGTTTCCGCTCGGCCGCCACATCGAACTCTGCCTTGGGCCATTCGAGGTTAAGTCCGGTCAGGGCACCGAGCAGCAGGTGCTGCACGGCGATCCGGGCGTACCATTTTTTGTTGGCCGGGACCACGTGCCAGGGTGCGCCGGGCGTGTTGGTCGCGTCGATGGCGGCCTGGTAGGCGGCCATGTAGTCCGGCCAGAAGGCCCGTTCGTCCAGGTCGCCGCGGCTGTATTTCCAGTGCTTCTCGGGTGTGTCCAACCGCGCCAGCAGCCGTTTCTTCTGCTCGTCAGCACTGATGTGCAGCATCACCTTGACCACTTTGGTGCCGGCGTCCGCCAGCCGGGACTCGAATTCGTTGATGGCCGCGTACCGCCGCTTGATCTCCTCCGGGGCTGCCCAGCCGTGGACCCGGTGGATCAGGACGTCCTCGTAGTGGGACCGGTCAAAGACCCCCACCATGCCGGCCGCGGGAACCTCCTTTTCGATCCGCCACAGGAAGTCGTACTGTTTCTCTTCCTCGGTGGGGGCTTTGAAGGCCTTGAACTGGACCCCCTGCGGATTCATGGCTGCCATGACGTGGCTGACAATTCCGCCCTTGCCGGCGGTGTCCATGGCCTGCAGGATCAACAGGACGCGCCGGCCACCGCCGAAACGGGACTCGGCGAACAGCTTTTCCTGCAGTTCGCCCAGATCGTCGTCCTGGCCGGCCAGCAGCGCCTTGCCGCTGTCCTTGTTGCCCGGGTACCCGGGAGTGGAGTCAGGATCCACCTCCGCCAGCGAGAATTTTTTCCCCGCCCGCAGGGTCTGGGCGGGGTCCTGTTCGAAGCCGACCACAGTGGTCATGGCGAATCCTTCCGGCGAAGTTCACGGGCCTGAACAGCCCGTGAACTCAGGCTAGTTCCCCTTGTACCTGCTGAGGAAGTCCCCCATCCGGCCGATCGCTTCCTCGATGTCCTTGACGTTGGGCAGCGTGACCATGCGGAAGTGGTCGGGGCGCACCCAGTTGAACGCCCGCCCGTGGGACACCAGGATTTTCTCCTCCCGCAGCAGGTCAAGGACAAACTTCTCGTCGTCCCGGATGTGGAACGCCTCCGGGTCCAGCCGGGGGAACAGGTACAGGGCCCCGCGGGCCTGCTGCGTGCTCACGCCGGGAATGGCGTTGAGCATGTCGTACGCCTTGTTCCGCTGCTCCAAAAGCCGGCCGCCGGGCAGGATGAGGTCGTTGATGCTCTGGTAACCGCCCAGCGCCGTCTGGATGGCGTGCTGGGCGGGAACATTGGCACAGAGCCGCATGTTGGCGAGCAGGCTGATGCCTTCGAGATAATCGGCGGCGTCCTTCTTCGGCCCGGAGATGGCCATCCAGCCGGCCCGGTAGCCGCAAACCCGGTACGCCTTGGACAGTCCGCTGAAGGTCAGGCACAGGACATCGTCGCCGGTGAGCTTGGCCATGTTTACGTGGACGGCATCCTCATACAGGATCTTCTCGTAGATCTCATCGGCAAAGAGCACCAGGCCATGCTTTTCCGCCAGCGCCACGATCTTTTTCAGCGTCTCTTCGGGATAGACGGCGCCGGTGGGATTGTTTGGGTTGATCACCACAATGCCCTTGGTCCGCGGGGTGATCTTGGCTTCCAGGTCCTCAAGGTCCGGCTGCCAGCCCGAGTCCTCATCGCACAGGTAGTGGACGGGTTTGCCGCCGGCCAGCGCAACGGAAGCGGTCCACAGCGGGTAGTCCGGGGTGGGGATCAGGACTTCGTCAGCATCGTCCAGCAGCGCCATCAGGGACATGGTGATGAGTTCGCTGACGCCGTTGCCCAGGTAGATATCGTCCACGTGGATGTTCTGGATGCCGCGGGTCTGGTAATACTGCGACACGGCGGTGCGGGCGGAAAAGATGCCCCGTGAATCGCTGTAGCCCTGCGCGTGGGGAAGGTGGCGGATCATGTCCACCAGGATGGCGTCCGGCGCTTCGAACCCGAAGGGTGCCGGGTTTCCAATGTTCAGTTTGAGGATCCGGTGACCCTCCGCTTCCATTTGCTGGGCGGCCTGAAGAATGGGTCCACGGATGTCGTAGAGCACGTTGTGAAGCTTGGTGGACTGCCTGAATTCTGCCATTCCTCAAATATGCCACAGGCAGGATGTTTTCCCGTTGAGACCTCGCCCACACAAAAGCGGCGGCTGCCGGACCAGGTCCGGCAGCCGCCGTCGTGCGTTCAGGCCTGCCAGGGCGGGGATCAACTCCCCCGGCAACCGGCCGCCGCATCCTTACTTGAGGATGCCCTTGTCCTTCAGCCAGCCCTCGGCCGCGTCCTTGGCTGCCTGCTTCTGGCTGCCGCTGACTGCACGGTTGAGGTTGATCAGGTCCTCGGTGGTGAGGACACTGGAGACGGATTTCAGGGCTTCTTTTGCCTTGTCGGTCATCTTGGCTTCGTTGAAGAGCGGGATGACCTGCTGGGCGATGAAGTTGTCCTTCGGGTCCTCCAGGACCACCAGGTCGTTATCGGCAATGGACGGCGTGGTGGTGTAGATGTCGGCAACCTGGACCTGGTCATCCAGCAGTGCCTTCAACGTCACGGGTCCGCCGCCGTCGCTGAACGGTTCCAGCTTCTTGGGCTCGCAGTTGTAGTTCTTCTTCAGGCCGGGCAGGCCGTAGGCGCGCTCCGCGAACGTGGCGGGGGCACCCACCACAATTTCGCTGCACACCTTGGCCAGGTCCTCGATGGACTTGAGCTGGTACTTCTCGGCCGTGGCCTTGGTGACCACCAGCGCGTCCTTGTCTTCAGCCTTGGAGGCGTCCCCGACGGCCAGGCCATCCGGGAGCTTGTCCGGGAGCGCCCCGAGGATGTCTTCCGCGGAAACCTCCGCGGCTGCTTTGTCCACGTGCAGGAGCAGGTTGCCGGTGTAGTCCGGAACGATGTCCACCGAGCCGTCCTGGACCGCTTTGAAGTAAACCTCGCGGGAGCCGATGTTTGGCTTCGTGGTGGCGGTGATGCCTGCGGCCGTCAGGGCACCGGCGTACAGCTCGGCGATGATCTGGCTTTCCGGGAAGTCGGCGGAACCGACCACCAGGGCAGTGTTCCCGTCCGAGGAACCACCGGTGGCCGGTGCGTTGCTGAGCGGATCGGACGAGCCACAGGCTGACAGTGCCATGGCCAGGCCGACGCCGGCGGCCAGGCCGCTGAACGCCCGCCTGCCGAGGCGTGAACGGCTTTCATTCATGATTTTCCTCCTAGTACCACAGGCTCCGCGGGGGCGGGTTCTGTGAGATCGACCGCAGCCGGCTGGCTGTGGGGGGACTGCTTTGAGGCGCCTGGGGTCAGGAACAGCCTCTGGATCAGGGACAGGACAAGGTCGACGGCGATGGCCAGCACCGCGATCAGGAGCGAACCGCCCAGCATCTGCGGGAAGTCGCTGAGGACAAGGCCGTCGAAAAGGTACCGGCCGAGGCCACCGAGGTTGATGTAGGCAACCACGGACACTGTGGCGATGACCTGCAGGACGCCGGTCCGGAACCCACCGAACATAACGGTGAGGGCGTTGGGGAGTTCGGCGCGGAACAGCACCTGGAGCTCCGTCATCCCCATGGCGCGTGCCGCGTCCACAACATTCCGGTCAACGCTGGAGATCCCTGCGTAGGTGCCGGCCAGGAGCGGGGGCACGGTGAGGATGACCAGGGCCCAGACCGGCGGCATCAGGCCGATGCCGGCCAGGAGGACAAAGAGGGTCAGCAGTCCCAGCGTGGGCAGCGCGCGCAATGCACCGGCGATGGCCACCACCGCCACCCTGCCGCGGCCGGTGTGGCCAACGTACAGGCCGATGGGGACGGCGATCGCGGTGGCGATCAGCATGACCAGCCCCGTGTACTGGAGGTGTTCCACCAGCCGGGTGGGGATGCCGGCGCTGCCGGTCCAGTGCAGCGGGTCGGTGAGCCAGGCGAATGTGTCGGCAAAGACGTTGCTCATGCGTTCCCCCCTCCGGTCTTCGGCTGCGCCAGCCGCCGGGCGGCCCCGGCTGTTCCGGCCGCAGCCGGGATCCCGCCGTCGGAGTCGTTCGAGGTGTTGTGTTCCGGGGCAGGTTCCTGTCCGCCGCGCTGATTGCCGGCCCGCACCCACGGCGTCATAACTCGTTCCAGCACCACCAGGAGGGCATCCATCAACAGGGCAAGGATAAGGATGGCCACGATGCCCACCACGATTTCCGTGATGAAGTCCCGTTGCAGTCCGGACGTGAAGAGCATGCCAAGGTTTCCGATGCCCAGGAGGGCCGCCACGCTGACCAGCGAAATGTTGCTGACCGAAACCACGCGAAGGCCGGCGAACATCACAGGAAGGGACAGCGGCAGGTCCACCTGGAGGAAACGGGCCAACGGCTTGTAGCCCATGGCCACGGCAGCCTGGCTGACGCCGTCGTCCACGGAGTCGAAGGCGTCCAGGGCAGCGCGGACCAGCAGCGCCACCGCGTAGACCGTCAGCGCCACCACAACGTTGAGCGGATCAAGGATCCGGGTGCCCAGGATTGTGGGCAGGATGATGAAGAGCGCCAGGGACGGCACCGTGTAGAGCAGGGACGATGCGGTGAGGACCACCGAGCGGAGGGCCCGGTTCTGCCGCGCCAGCTGGGCCAGCGGGATCGCGATGACCAGCCCCGCAAGCATGGGGATGAGGGCCAGGACCAGGTGCTGGCCGGCCCGTTCCAGCACCATGCCGCTGTTGGCAAGGAACCATTCCATCAGAGCGCAGCCTGCCGCAGCTGGCGTGCTTCCTCGATGAGGGCCAGGACTTCGCCGCCCCGGACCACACCCTGGACCTGGCCTTCCTGGTCCACGGCGACGCCCAGGCCCGACGGGGACGAAAGCGCGGCATCAAGTGCACGGCGGAGGCTGTCGCCCGGGCGGAACAGTGAACCGCCCGGAATAAGTGCGGTGTCCGTGCCGGGAATGGCCCAGCCCAACGGACGCATTCCCGAGTCCACTACGAGTTGCCAGCCTCCGGTGGCGGCCGGGTCCGACCGGTGGCTGTCCCCTTCGCGGATGATGGTGGGCACCGGGTGGATGCTGACGCCGTCGGACGGGGTGAAGCCAAGGTGGCGGAAGCCGCGGTCCCGGCCAACAAACGAGGCGACGAAATCGTTGGCGGGGGCCCGCAGGATCTCTTCCGGGGTGGCGTACTGGGCGAGTTTTCCGCCTACCGCAAACACCGCGACCTGGTCGCCCAGGATGGTGGCTTCGTCAATGTCGTGGGTGACAAACACAATGGTTTTAGCCAGGTCCTTCTGCAGCCGCAGCAGTTCCTGCTGGAGTTCGTCACGGACCACAGGATCCACGGCGCTGAAGGGCTCATCCATCAGCAGCACCGGCGGGTCTGCGGCCAGCGCACGCGCCACGCCAACGCGCTGCTGCTGGCCGCCGGAAAGCTGTGAAGGGTACCGCTTGGCCAGGGGCCGGGCCAGGCCCACCACGTCCAGCAGTTCCTCGGCGCGTTTCCGCGCGGCGGCCTTGGATACCCCGTTAAGGCGCGGCACGGTGGCGATGTTGTCCAGCACCGAACGGTGCGGCAGCAGCCCCGCGGACTGCATCACGTAGCCCATGGAGCGGCGGAGTTCGGCAGCGGGCACGGACGTCACATCCCTGCCATCAACGGTGATGACACCGGACGTGGGTTCCACCATCCGGTTGATCATGCGCAGGGACGTTGTTTTGCCGCAGCCGGACGGACCGACAAAAACGGTGATGGACCCCTTGGCTACTGCCATGGTCAGTCCCGCCACGGCCGCCTGCCCGCCCTGGTACTGCTTGGTGACGCTCTTGAACTCGATCATTGCCTGGTCCATGGTGCGGACTTACCTGTTCTGTTCTGTTGACGGCATCCGTGGTGCCGGGACATGGTCATCAGCACACTGATAGTTACGGTAACCCAATCCTTGGCCGTGAACACCCGCCAAGGATCGGATTGGGGCAAAAGGAATCCTTCTGTAACCATTCGGAACCTGAATCCTGCCGGATGGGTGGACCGGAGGCCAGGAATTCCGGGCCGCCCAAGGGGCCGCTGGGCCGCCCGGCCGGCGCGGCCTAAAGTGGGAGGGTGACGAATCTGGAAGTATCCCCGCAGCAGGAAGTCTGTCCGCCGGCACCCAGCGGGGAGGGCCCGGGGCCCTGCCTGCAGCTGTGGCCCGAGCGGGAAGTTCCGCTGGGCGGGGTGCGGGCCATGAACGTCCGCCGGACGCTGCCGCAGCGGGGACTGCCCACCATTGGCGCCTGGTGCTTCCTGGACAGTTTCGGGCCGGATCGGACGGCGATGTCCGTGCTCCCCCACCCCCATATCGGCCTGCAGACCGTGACCTGGCCGCTGGCCGGGACCATCCGGCACCGGGACAGCGTGGGCAGCGACGTGGTGGTCCGGCCCGGGGAATTGAACATCATGACGGCAGGCCACGGGGTATCCCACTCGGAGTTCGCCGTCCTTCCCGACGGCGGTGGGGAGTTGCCGCTGCAGCGGGGGCTTCAGCTCTGGGTGGCGCTGCCGGACGCCGAGCGGCACCGCCGCCCGGCTTTCGAACAGCACCGCAACCTGCCGCAGGCCTTGGCACCCGGCTACACCGCAACCGTGTTCGTGGGCGAGCTGGCCGGCGTGGCCTCGCCCGCAACGATGTTTTCGCCGATCGTGGGCGCCGACGTGGTCTGCGAGGGGGCATCGGTCCTGCCCCTGGATCCGGGATTCGAGCACGGCATCCTGGTGCTCGACGGCGGCCTGACGGTGGACGGGCAGGACATCCCGCCGGGACCGCTGGGCTACCTGGGCGCCGGCCGTTCCGACCTGCACCTCACGGCACTTCCCGGCACCCGGTTCCTCCTGATCGGCGGCGAACCTTTCGGCGAGGAACTGCTGATGTGGTGGAACTTTGTGGGCCGCACCCACGACGAAGTGGAGCAGGCCCGCGACGAGTGGGAAGCCCAGGCGGCGCTGGCGGATTCCGAGAATGCAGCGGCCCGGTACGGGCTGGTCCCCGGCCATGGTCCGGACGCGGGGGCCGAGTCCGGACGGATTCCGGCGCCGCCGATGCCCGGCGTCCGCCTGACGCCCCGGCGCCGTTCCATCCAGGGCTAAAGTTCCCCGTCAGGCTGGCCCGGCCACCAGGTCCAGTACCCCGAACACGGGTTCCTGGTCCAGGACGCGAACCTCGGTGACGCCCGCAGCCGCTAAATGGCCGCGGAATGCCTCCTGCAGGGCCGGCACATTCATGCCCAGCCCGCCGCCGAGGATGACGGGCCCTTCAAGCCCGAGCTGGCGGAGTACCTGCAGCGCCAGTCCGGCCAGGTCCGCTCCGGCCTGTTCCAGCAGGGCCTGGCTGGGGGCATGGCCTGTGGCTGCGGCGGCGACAACGTGGCGTGCCTGCTGGGCCCAGAACCGGCGGCCGGTGGCCGGGTCGTGGAACAGGGCAATCAGGCGGTTGGGGTCCGCCACGCCGCAGCCGGCGAGGAGGGCTGTGGTGAGGGAATCCGGGGCAAGTCCCTTGTTCATCTGCGTCAGGCTGTACCTGACGGCCTCGCGGCCCAGCCAGTACCCGCTGCCTTCATCGCCCAAAAGGTAACCCCAGCCGCCGGCCCGGGCCTCGCCGCCGTCGGCGTTCCTTCCCCAGGCAGCCGAGCCGGTCCCGGCAATGACCGCCACACCGGTGCTGGCGTGGCCGGCGGCAAGCAGCAGCCGCGAGTCGTGGACCACCGTGACCCGGGCCCCCGGCACGTGCGGCGCGATCAGGGCGGCGAGCGCCGCGGCGTCGTCTTCGGTGTCGATCCCGCCGGAGCCTGCGTACACCGTTGCTACCGGGCCGCCGCCGATTTTCGCGAAGAGTTCAGCGAGGTTCCGGGCCGCGTCTTCCCGGCTGACATTCTGCACGTTGGAGCTGCCCGCGGATTCGTCAGCCACCGGGACGCCGTCTTCGAACCGGATGCCGTGGGTCTTGGTGCCGCCGATGTCCAGCCCGATGATGATGCCGTTCAGGGCACCGGGGGTGTGGCTTTCGGTGGGGGCAGCTGGCGGGACGGGGGTTTTTTCGGTGTAAGTCACGCCACAAGGTTACTGGCAGCAGGACTGCCGGGCATGCGGCTGGCGGCGGCGGCGTCATGTTCCCGGCGGCTCCGGTAATGCGTAACCGCCGGCCAGCCCGGCCAGCAGTTCCTGCCCCCGGCTGAGCACCATCTCCCGGAAGAGCCGCACGGAGACGGGCTCGGACCCAGGCTTCCCGCGACGCCAGCTCACACCCACCTCCCGGAATGCGAGCCGGGACGTCAGCGGCACTTCAACCCATCCCAGGTTTCCTGTTGCTGCCCTCAGTTCCCGGCCCGGGGCGTCGCCACCGGGGGGCAGGATACTGACCCCCAGCCCTGCCGCCACCAGGCCCCGGACGGTATGGGAATCCTGGCTTTCGAAAGCGATCCGGGGCCGGCACCCTGCCTCCTTGAACAGGGCGTCGGTGAGCGAACGCAGGCCATAACCGGGCCCGAGTGCAACAAACGGGTCGGTGCGGACCTCGGCAACGCCGGCACTGCGCCGGCCGGCCAGCCGGTGGCTGTGGTGGACCACCAAACGGAGCGGCTCGCGGTACAGGGGGATGGAGTCCAGGTTCATGCCGGCAGGTGCCACCGGGGCCGTCAGGGCCAGGTCCGACTGGCCGGCGGCCAGTTCCTCCAGGCAGGCACTGCGGGCCCCCTGGCTGAGGGTGAAGACTGCGGCGGGATGGCTGCTTCGGAAGGCACTGATCAGCAGTGGCAGGGCAGCTTCGCCGAAGGTGTGCTGGAAGGAGACGGCGATTTTTCCGCGGGCCACGTCGGATTCGGTGCGCACCAGGTCAAGTCCCGCCTGGAAGCCGGACAGCGCCTGGTCGATGTACGGCAACAGGGTCTGCGCTGCGGGGGTCAGGCGCACTCCCCTGCCGTCCCGGACCACCAGCTCAGCGCCAACCACGGCACTGGCCCGGGCCACGGCCCGGCTCACCGTGGACTGCGGGACGCCGAGGATCTCGGCCGTGGCCGTGATGTGCCCCGTCCGTCCCAGTTCCGCCAGGACCGGCAACAGTGGGAGGAGCTGGACCAGGTGCTTGAGTTCGGGTTCCACGTTGCTGCCGGGCCTTTCCTGCCGGGACCCGGGCGCCCCGGATAATTCATCTGTATTTGCGATTATTTTGGCACAAAGCATGCATTGGAGCGATATGACGGCCGGGGCTACGCTTACGGAATGTCCAGCCCCGACCCCTTCCCCGGCAGCGAGCCGGAACCGCTCCGGTGGAATGGCCACCCGAAAGGTTCGGCGGCATACACGCGGATCCTCGCCGGCCTCTCCTTCGCCGGCGTGGCCACCTTCGCCCAGCTGTACTCCACCCAGGCCGTCCTGCCGCTGCTGGCAGCCGACCTGAAGATCACGGCCGCGGAGGCCGCCCTCACGATCTCCCTGGCCACCGTGGGCCTGGCCGTTACGGTGATCCCATGGTCGTTCCTGGCCGACCGGATCGGCCGGGTGAAGGCCATGACCTGGGGCATCTCCATCGCCACGGTCCTGGGCCTGCTGGTGCCGCTGGCCAGCAGCTTCGGCATGCTCCTTGGCCTGCGGCTCCTGGAGGGCATGGCACTGGGGGGCATCCCGGCCATTGCCATCGCCTACCTCAACGAGGAAGTCACCCGGGCGCATGCTGCCGTCGCAGCGGGCAGCTACGTTGCCGGCACCACGCTGGGCGGGTTGGCCGGCAGGCTGGTGGCCGGACCCGCCGGGGAACTGTGGGGCTGGCGCGCGGCGGCCCTCTCAGTTTCGATCCTGGCCACGCTGGCCGCCGTCGCCTTCCTGCTCCTGGTCCCCAGGGCGCAAGGCTTCGTGGCCGCGCAGGCGTCAGGGCTTCGCGGCGCCGTGGCGACACTGGCCAGGCATCTGCGGAACATCCGGCTCCTGGCACTCTACGTGCAGGCCTTCCTGATGATGGGCGGCTTTGTGGCTGTCTACAACTATCTGGGGTTCCGGCTCTCCGGGGCACCGTTCGGCTTGCCGGCCACCGTTATCAGCCTGATCTTCCTGGCCTACCTGTCCGGGACGTTCACGTCCCGCTGGGCCGCAGGCCTGACGTTGCGGTTTGGCCGCCGGACCATCCTGCTGGCGGGCCTGGCCCTTGCCGTGGCTGGCCTGGCCCTGACCCTCACCCCGTCCCTGCCCGTGATCCTGGCCGGACTGGTGGTGTTCACCGGCGGCTTTTTTGCCGCGCACAGCATCGGCGCCGGCTGGACCGGAGCCATCGCCAGCACAGGAAGGGCCCAGGCGGCGTCACTGTACAACCTGGCGTACTACCTCGGGTCCAGCGTGCTGGGGTGGGCCGGGGGCCTGCTGTTCCAGTCCTTCGGCTGGTCCGCCCTCGCGGGGGCCGTGATGGCCCTTGCGGTCCTCACCGCGGCGACTGTCGCCGTCGTCCATCCCCGCGACCCACTGGCCGCAACGAATTAACCCGCGCCGCATCCCGGCCTTTCGTTGCAGATGTTCGGCGGCGCACCGGCTGCGGCACCTGTTGGCGACAAATCAGCGGTCTAGGATGAATGCAGGACGTTGGAAGGAACTGCAGTGAGTACGAACCCCAGGAATGCCAGGCCGGTCCAGCACCAGGAGCCCCTCGACGCCATCGATGAGCGGCTCCTGGCCGCGCTGGTGGCAGACGCCCGGATCTCCAACAAGCAACTGGCGGAACTGGTGGGCATCGCCCCGTCCACAGCGCTGATGCGGACCCGGGCGCTCTCCGAGCGGGGCATTGTCCAGGGCTACGAGGCGAAGTTGAGCCTGTCCGCGATCGGCCGGTCCGTGCAGGCGCTGGTGGCCGTGCGGCTGCGGGCCCACGACCGGGACCAGATCGACCGCTTCACCGCGCGGGTACCGCACCTGCCGGCCGTGCTGTCCACGTTCCACACGTCAGGGTCGGTGGACTACCTGCTGCACATTGCCGTGGCCACCACCGAAGACCTCCGGGACTGGGTGCTGGACAACCTGGCCACGGATCCGGTGGTGGGCCACACCGAGACCACCCTGGTGTTTGAGCACATCCAGGGTAACCACGGGCCCCTGCCTGCGTAGCGGCGGGCTCAGCTCCGCCGCAGGGCCGGCCGGAACGTCAGGGCCGCCAGGAGCAGTGCCGCCGTGCCGCACACGGCCACGAAGGTACTGACGGACGCCGCGAGCCCGAAGACGCCGGTGGCCCAGCCAAGTCCCAGGACCGGGACGGCGCTGCCCAGGTAGGTGATCACGTACACGGTGCTGACAATCTGGGCGTGCCGGGCCGGTTCAACCCGGGACGCCACGTCGTTGAAGACCGTGCGGAACGCCACGCCCTGGCCCACGCCGGCAGCCAGGGAAGCCGCCACCAGCAGCAGCGGGTTGTGCCAGGCTCCGGCCGCGCCCAGCAACAGGATGGCTGTCCCCAGGATCGCCAGACCTGCGGGGACGGCAAACCGGCCACGGATGGCGAGCAGCTGGCTGAGCGCCGAGGCGCCGAGGGTGAGCCCTGCGAGGACACCGATCAACGGCCGGGAATCCGTGCCCAGGACCTGCGCAAAGTATCCCGGGGCCAGGGACAGGCAGAACCCGAAGACGGCGAAGCTGAGGAATCCGACGCCGGATGCCAGCCAGAAGGCCCCGCGCGCCTCGCGGGACACGGAAGGCCGTCGTGGCGCCAGGACCTGCAACGGCCGGGAGACCGGCGGCTGGCTGATCGCGGGGCGGGCCTGCAGGAGGAACAGCGGCACCAGCAGCGCGGCGAGCACCGCGGAATGGACGTAATACGGCATGGCGGTTGGGTCCGGCAGCAGCGAGAGCAGGCCGCCAATGACGGGCCCCGCCGCCACTCCCCCTGCGGAGGCGAGCAGGGTGAAGCGGGAGGCCCATTCGGGGCGGGAGGGCAGCAGTTCGCGCAGTGCGGCCGAGCTGGCGCCCGTGGCCAGGGCCACGGCCATTCCCTGCAGGGCCCGTCCTGCGCACAGCGCAGCAAGGGTGCCGGCCTGCGCAAAGACCCAGCCGCCGGCGAGTCCTGCCAGGACGGCGAGGATCAGCGCGGCGCGGCGGCCAATGTGGTCGGACCAATGGCCGGCCAGCATCAGGGTTGCCACCAGGGCCAGGACGTAGCTGGCAAACGCGGCCGTGACGTCCAGGGTGGACAGCCCCAGCTCAGCCTGCAGCAGCGGATACAGGGGGGTGGCAAGGTTGGCACCCACCAGGAGCACAAAAATGACGGCGCCGGCCATGGCCAGGCGTGCTGTGGTGGAAGCGTCCCAGCCCCTGGCCGCAGCGGCCGGGGCAGGGCGCATGCGAAGTTCACTGAAGACCGTCATGGTGCCGCCTTGGTTCAACCGCGGGGCTGGTCCTTGTGGGAGGCCGCGCGGGGTGGATATCCGATAGCCCTACATTGCGGCATTACTGCCCTATTGAACGGATATTCGTGGCAGAATTGCGCAAAACAGTCAATATTGGCCAGCCAAGATGATGGAAAGTGACCACTTGAACAATCTGGACCCTACTGATCTCAAAATCCTCCTGGCGCTGATCCGCGATCCCCGGATCCAGGTCGGCGAACTCGGCGACTCCCTGGGGGTGGCACGCAACACCGCGCAGACCCGGGTCAAGCGGCTGATCCGCTCGGGCGTCCTGAGCCACAGCGGGCGGGAAGTGGACCTGGAGGCGGTGGGCTACGACGTCGTTGCCTTCGTGACCATCGAAGTTTCGCACCGGGAACTGGATGGTGTGGTGGCCGGCCTCCGGACCATCGCCCAGGTCCTCGAAGTGCACGAGATTTCGGGCCGGGGCGATGTGTGGTGCCGAGTGGTCGCCACCGATACGCACAGCCTGCAGGCCGCGCTGCGGCAGGTGCTCCGGATCAGGGGCGTGATCCGGACGGAAACCGTCCTGGCCCTGCACACGCATATCCCCTACCGGACCGAGCCCCTGATCAGCGGCCTGTCCAAGGCGGCCGGTGGCTGACGGCCGTTGCGGCAGTGTCAGGGGCGTCCGACGGCGGCAGGACGGTTAGGCTTCGGACATGGACTGCCTTTTTTATCACCCCTCGCGTTGCCGGCTTCCAGGGGTCAGGACCACCCGCCCGTGACCATCATCGACAACGCCGTCTACGTTGACGGTGTCAGGCATGCGGAGCCGGAAAGCCTGGAGCAGACGTTTGAGACCTTGGCCCATTACGGCGGGATGGCCTGGATCGGCCTGTACCGGCCTACGCGGGAGGAAATGTCCGCCGTGGCAGCGGAGTTCGGCCTGCACGGGCTCGCCGTCGAGGATGCCGTGTCCGCGCATCAGCGGCCCAAGCTGGAACGCTACGACGACAACCTGTTCACGGTGCTCCGGCCCGCCCGGTACGTGGATGAAACCGAAACCGTTGAATTCGGTGAACTGCACATCTTCACCGGCAAGAACTTTGTGGTGACGGTCCGGCATGCGGAGATGGCAGGCGTGGCCAGGGTCCGGCAACGGCTTGAGGCGCGGCCTGACCTCCTCAAGCACGGGCCCGAAGCTGTGCTGTACGCCCTGCTGGACCGCGTGGTGGATGACTATGCCCCGGTGGTGGCCGGCCTGGAAAACGACATCGACGAGATTGAGGACCAGCTCTTCAGCGGCGACTCAACCGTGTCGCGGCGTATCTACGAGCTGGCCCGCGAAGTGATCCAGTTCCAGCGGGCCATCCACCCGCTGCCGGACATGATGTTCCAGCTCAAGCGGGGGTTTGCGAAGTACGGCGTGGAAACCGAACTCCAGCACAGCCTGCGCGATGTGGAGGACCATGTGGAGCGGGTCATTTCCCGGGCCGATTCCTTCCGGGACCTCCTGCAGAACGCCCTGACCCTGGACGGCACGCTGACCGCGAACCGGCAGAACGAGGCCAGCGCGGAGCAGAACGAGCAGGTCAAAAAGATCTCCTCGTGGGCTGCCATCCTGTTTGCACCGTCGTTTGTGGCCGGAATCTACGGGATGAACTTCGACACGATGCCGGAACTTCACTGGGACCTTGGCTACCCGCTGGCGCTTGCGCTGATGGTGGCCATCGCGGGTGCAATGTATGGGATCTTCAAAAAGAAGGGCTGGCTTTAGGCGCTGGTTGTGCCGGTGTCTTCGGCGATTATCCAGGAGTCGCGGACGGGCACCGCTAGAAGCCGCTGTGGAACAGGGCATGCGACAGAAGCCGCGACACGAACCAGCTGTGCCCCTCCAGCCCGGGCTCGTAGGTACCGCCAGGGGCAAAGCCTTCTGGATTAACGAGGTTCTCGCTGGAGAGGTAGACAAGGGCGTTTCCTGAGGGCATAACGGCGAGGGATCGTGAGTTGTCGGTGGAGTAGATCTCGTAGCCGTCGCTGAGTCCGGCGTATTTTCCGGAACCATTCCGCCGCGCCTTGCCGTTGAAGGAGCTGAAACCGACGGCGCTTTGATATCCCCCGCCGTAGTTCTTGAGCCGGGTTTGCAGTTCGCCATAGATCGCTCCAACCGTTGCAGGCTCTGAGCTGTAGAGCCGGATCATCTTGTCGGAGTCCTCCCCCTGCCAGGTCTTGAGTCTTGACCAGAACTCGTCGTACCCCTGTTTTTTCGTTTTGATCACAACGCCCTGGGGATTGTTCTCGTTAAGCATCACGTCGAAGGCATAAAACTCCTTCACGACGTTCCGCATGAACGGCTCGTTCGCCCGGGCATTGTCCAGGAGGGTGCGGAGGACTGCCCCGCTCCGGCTGTATCCGGAGACGGCCACCCGCTCGAGCGTGACCGCAGCCGCCGGGATCAACTGCGTGGTGACGGCCTCAAAGCATCGTTTGGCGATGTGCCGGAGCGCATCTTCGAATTCCCGGGGGTCGCCCAGGCTGGCGAAAGCATTGGCGCTGGAGACTGGCACCACGACCATCACGGCCAGGGAACTCTTGAGGCTGTCGGTGCGCGGGACGCCGGGCTGGCGGGTCTTGGGGGTTGAGCAGAAATGCTGGGCCACGACATTCTTTTCCTTGCACAGGTACCTTATTCCGAGCTCAAGGAAGTTGGGTACCTGGAGCGGCTCCAGTCCTCCTCTCCAGTACGTCGGGTACTTTTCCAGGCCCGCCCGCGGATGAAAAACAACGCTCGCTTTCACCTTGGGGGCGCTGGAGGTGCCAACCTTGAACTGCCCGACCAGTGCTGGGGAGAGCCAGACGAAGAAAAGCCTCGTCTTCAGCTGATCGGTCGGGTTGTCGGTGCGCTCGAGGACGAAAATCCGTCCGGCATCGGCATCATCCATGTTGCGCTGGAGCTTGTAGTCGATCAACTCCTCCGGCGAGGCTCCTGATTGTGTGAAGACCCGTTCGGTCAGTACCGGAAACTGGCGGCCTTTGTCCCGGTAGATCCTGAGGAGTTCGTGATTCTGGTTGTCGACGTATGTTGATTTGTAGGACTTCAGCAATGAGGTTTCCCGGGTGATGTCCCTCAGTTCCATGGCTGTTTCCCCAGGGCTAAAGGGTGAGGTCTTTTGGCTCATACTCGGAGGCCACGATTTGGTCCGTGGGAAGAATCGATATCCACTGGCTGAAGACCTTGTTGGCGGGCAACCCTGCGTCGAAGCCCGATGCCAGCGGGTCGAACCCCTTTTCAAAGACCTTGTCTGCTTCGAGTACGTTGACGATCTTGCCGTTCTCCTTTTCCATTCGCCCGGCAATGATCTCCAGTACTTCACCGACGGTCTTGCCGCTGAACTCGGCATCCTCTTCAGCCGTGCCGATATAGGGCGTGTTCCACCCGTCGTTCTCGTGGCCTTCGATGCTTCTAAGCCAATTGAGCGCGGCCCCCTCCCTCCCGGGCCGGATCGGGATGACAGCCTTCACCCAGGGCGCATTAAGGAAAGCGTTGCGGAGGTTGTCACCGTCCAACTGGAGCAACCACCCGAGTGAACTGCCGAACCGTGCGGGAGCGGAGTCTTCGGTAATTCGGTAATTGTCCGGGCGTTTTTCGACGTCATCCCATTTAACGACGTCGTTATCGGTCAGTTCGATTGAGGGGTCTCCCACCTGCACCTGCAAATTGAGCTGGCTTCGGTGCCGCCGCGGCATCCACCATTCAGGTGCTACAAAGTAGAGCATTCCGTCCACGTCGAAGATGGCCCGGATGACCTCCGAGCGGACGTGGCTGAGGCGAAGATTGTCCGTATCCTTCTGATTCTTGGAGGCTATGTCCCAGGAGTCGAGCATCAGGCGCTGGAGCAGTTCACGGTAGATAACCGTGCGTTCTTCTTCTCTCAGGTCCCATGAGGGCCTGGACCTGATGCTGCTTGCGTCCTTGATGCGTTGCCTGACGCTCTCCAGGAAACTCTTTTTCAGCAGACGCTGCCTCTCGACGTCGTACTTTTCCTGGATCTTCTTCTTGTTTGCCTCGTATTCGGTGAGTGCGGCAGCCTGTGGGGCGAACACCAGCTCCACGTCGAGGTTGAGGACATTTTCCTTGTTGAAGTTGATGAACTGCAGCACCAGGGTGAACGAGCCATCCGCGTTTTTGGTCTTCGTCCTCACCACGGCCTGTTTGTTGCCTTGCGGCCCAATGATCCTGATGTCGTCGGTCAGGACATAGTCACTTTGCGGAGGGTCAATCTTGAACGTGAAGGGCCCCATGATGACCTGGCTGTCATCGTCATCATCGTCGCCCTTTACGGTGCCAAGGAATTTGTCCTTATATGGCGTGTTGCCCGTCTCCAGATACGCGAACTCGTAGTTTGCATGCCAGTTGCTGTAGTTCAGGATGGGGGTGAAAGGAATCGGTACCGTGATTTTCTTGGCAATGTTGGCCGGGGGCGGGCCAAACTCGGGGTCCTTGAGGTTCGCCAAGTCCGGGGATTCAGCAAAATGCACCAGTTCAGACAGTCCCAGGGACACTCCGGCATCGTCGATGAACACCTGCCAGCACAGCTGGTTTCCCATATCCTGAAGCTGGACGCCAACGCGGCGCATTTTGCGCCGCAGCTCGTAGTTGACCAGCTTGTTCGACGTATTTTGCAGCAGGTACCGTCGGCTGCGCACATCCGTCGACTCTGTCACGGTCTTGAAGATGGACTTGAAGCTCCGCTTGATCTGTGAAGAAAGCTTTTCCGACTGCTCCCGGTTTTGCTTGTGAGTTGCCTCGCGGGCTTCTTTCCGGCTGCTCTCCACGCCGTAATTTGCCGAAGCAGTACCCTGGTACACGCCGAAATTCACAGTGTTCGTGGTCGAGACACCAAGCTTGGTACTGCTGCTGTTCTCGGCTTTCACCGCGTCACTGAGTTCATCCTTAACCGCGCTGCTCTCTTCAGAAGTGGTGGTGGACTCTGACGCACTTTCCTCCTGATGCTCCACGACAGACTTTCGGGTGCTCACCTCGATGAGCTCGATTGTTGTTCCCGGTGCAAGCCAAACATGTTCGACACTTTCGCCCAGAAAGGTTCCCAAATCGAAAAAGTATTGGCGGAACAAGTGCACAAACCCCACAGGCGAGAGCGTCCCGCCGGAAGCGCGGGGGTCTATGCTCGCCAGAGGGTCCGTCGGTCGGAGGATGTCAGTGGCCGGCGCGGCGGTAGTGACAGAAAAGAGCTTGGCGAGCTCGTTGGGATCTGCCCCCTGCTGGGCCTCGGCCTGGGCAAGGAGGAAGACGGCGATCTGGGACTCGTACTGCATGAGGGCCAGGTGTGCTTGCTTAGTGGCCGCAAGCATCTCGCCGGTGATCTGGCCCCCTTGGGCCTGGGCCATCATCTGTTGGTTCAGGCGGGAACGATGGATATCGTTAACCCTCCGCAGCGGCCCTGCCTCGGGGTCCATAAAATTGTTAATTTCTATCAGCGCATTCCATTCTGCACCCTGCGGCAGACGGCCTTCATGCTGTTCCACAAAACCCTGGACGGCATCCCTCAGGACAACCAGTAGCTCGCTGTTGAGTGTCTTGGTCAAGATAACGGAATAGGGCGATATTCCGGAGCCAGGCTGAAGGGGAAACGCCAGAAATTCCAAGGGATGATCATTCTGCACGAGT
The DNA here is from genome assembly GCF_030208875.1 of Pseudarthrobacter sp. MEB009. Lineage (NCBI taxonomy): Bacteria > Bacillati > Actinomycetota > Actinomycetes > Micrococcales > Micrococcaceae > Pseudarthrobacter > Pseudarthrobacter sp. MEB009. The sequence continues at coordinate 208,931 of NZ_JARVTC010000007.1, read as the reverse complement.
TCCGGACCGGGTTTGAACCGGGCATCAAGGATCTTCTTGATATGCGGATCGACGATGATTCCACCGCGCTGAATCCATTTTTTGGTCAGCCGTGATTCCCAGCCCAGCAGAGGTTGATAGACACCGTAATGTTCGCTGGCATACGGCGGGATCCCTTTGTAGGTATCAAGGTCTTTGAACAGATCAAACATGAGGAATTCCTCGCGAGGGGCCGAGTACCGGAGATGCCTCGGAGGAGGTGATTGTACTGATCTGTTCCCTGTCACATTCTGCGAAGGATGACTGACCCGCGAAGCGCACAACATCCATATCGTGGCACGCCGGTATTGGATTGTAAACGCCCAAATGGGAGTGGCAGGGGGAACGTACAATCCAGGGCTGGCCACGCGGGCCAGAGCTGCTGGGCGTTCCCGGTATTTTTTGTACCAAGGGCGGGATGCCCGAGCGGGATTGCCCCGGCATCGGATCACCATGGGCAAAAGGAAAGGCCCCCCAACCCAACGTTTCCGCAGGTCAGAGGGCCTTGATTGTGGAGCTAAGGAGATTCGAACTCCTGACCTCTTCGATGCGAACGAAGCGCTCTACCAACTGAGCTATAGCCCCGGATGTTGCCGCAATCCAACTGCCGCTGCGGAACCGGTGACCCTAGGCTATAAATTTTCCCGGCCGAATGCCAAACCGGCGCACCGGCCGGCCACGGGAATCCCGGCGCACCGCGGAACTGCTAGGCGCGGCGGCGCTGCAGGACGTCGTCGAGATTGCCCAGGGCGCCCTGTGCCTTCGCCGGCTGCGCGGCGTCAGCGGCGGACGCCTGGGCTTCCGCACCCTGGCGGAGGGACGGCTTGCCGGCTGCCTTGGGCGCTTCGGGAAGTTCCAGCGGTGCGGGAGCCGGGCGTTCCGCCTTGGCAGCCTCGACGTAGACGGGCTTGGGAACCTCCACGGGCTCCCACGGGGTGTTGGCTGGCCCTGCAGGGGCGATGATGGCGCTGGCATCTCCGGCGGCCACAGCGACGGCGAGGGCAGCTTCGCGGAGTTCCGCAGCCGTCAGCGGCTTGGTGGCCCCGCTGTCGGCTTCCGCGTCAAAAGGGGGGTCCTCCCGGGGCGCCGGGCCGGCGTCGGGCGTGGCGGGGCGGCTGGCAGGTTCAACGCGATGCGGAGCCGGGCCCATGGCGTCGCGGAAGGCGGCCTCAACCCTGGCAGCCCGGTCCCGAAGCGCCAACCGGCGCAGGACCACCACGGCCAGGACGGTCAAGGCAAGGCAGGACAGGGGCAAGGCCGGCGACCCAACTCCGAAAGGCAGCAGAACGCCGGAGACAAAAGCGGTCAGCAGCGCCAGCAGGCCACCCAGCGCCAAAGCTGTGCGGCCGTAACGGATCCGGAACTGGCCGGTGGGCGGCGCGCCTGCTCCGGGGCCGGCGCTCTTCCTGGTATCCATTGCTTTCTCCTGCCGGGCGGCAACGTTCAGAGCCAGGCCCGCAGTGGGGTCAGGCAGCTCCTCGTGGGGGGTGTCCACCGGCATCTCGCCGGCGGGCAGGAACTGGCTGCGCCGGTTCCGAAGGACATAAGGGGCAACCCATACAATCCAGAGCACAACGGCAACCACAAGGATCACTGAGCTGCTAAGGGGGAAGTCCACACTCAAAACCGTATGAGCATCACGGCGGCTGCCGCCGCATTGGCCGCGGTGTGTCGTGGTCCGGCTGGCAAATCACTGGATTTATGACGTACGGGTCGTCAGCCACCGGTGCAGCAACCCCTCAGGGACCTCTTCTGATGTAAGCGCAAACGTGCGGTGATCAGCCCATTCACCGTTGATGTGGAGGTAGCGGGGCCGGTAGCCTTCGTCACGGAATCCCAGCTTCTCCACCACCCGCAGGCTGGGCCCGTTTTCGGGCCGGATATTGATCTCCATCCGGTGCAGCCCCAGGGTGCGGAAGCAATGGTCGGTGGCCAGCGCCACCGCTGTCGGTGCGATCCCCCGCCCCGCCCGGTCCTGGTCAACCCAGTAACCCAATGTGGCCATCATGGCTGAACCCCACACAATCGAAGACACCGTCAACTGGCCCACGATGGCCGCGGGGCCGCCGGGCACGCTGCGCTCAGCGATCACAAACGGCAAAGCCGTTGCCGCCGCCGCCTGCGAGTTCAGGGACCGCACCATCTGGCGGTAGTCAGGCAACCCCCCACCGGGTGCGGGGTTGGACGCCTCCCACGGGGCCAGCCATTCGTTGTTGCGCCCCCTGACGGCAGTCCATTCCTTCTTGTCCCGGTACCGGATGGGACGAAGGACCAGATCGTCGCACTCCAGCGTTACCGGCCAGATGGGGCCCAGCCGCATGGGTGCTACTTGGACAGCCCGGCAGTGAAGCCCGGCAGCCAGTCGCGCAGGCCGGAGCCAAGGTCTTCACTGTCAATGGCGAGCTGGATGCAGGCTTTCAGGTAACTCAGCTTGTCGCCGGTGTCATAGCGGCGGCCGCGGAACACCACGCCGTAAACACCGTGTCCCTCGCCTTCAACTGTGGCCAGTTCCTGCAGCGCATCCGTCAGCTGGATTTCACCGCCACGGCCCGGTCCCGTCTTTTCAAGGACGCCGAACACAGCGGGGTGCAGCACGTAGCGGCCAATGACGGCCAGGTTTGACGGCGCTTCCTCGACGCTTGGCTTCTCCACAAGCCGGTTGACGCGGACGTAGTCCTCTCCTGCAACCGCCTCGATGTCGGCGCAGCCATAGGCACTGATCTGCGACGGTTCAACTTCAATGAGTGCGACGACGGACCCGCCGGTTTTGGCCTGGACGTCAATCATGGTGGCAAGGAGTTCGTCGCGGGCATCGATGAGGTCATCGCCCAGGAGCACGGCGAAAGGTTCGTTGCCCACGTGCTGCCTGGCGCGCAGGACGGCGTGGCCCAGCCCGTTGGGGTCACCCTGGCGGACGTAGTGGATGTCCCCCAGGTTGCTGGCCGCCTGGATCGAGGCGAGTTTCCGGGTATCCCCTTTTTCGGCCAGGGTTGATTCCAGGGCCGGCACGCGGTCAAAGTGGTCTTCCAGGGCGCGCTTGTTGCGCCCCGTAATCATAAGGATGTCGTGCAGCCCCACGTGCACGGCTTCCTCCACCACATACTGGATGGCAGGCTTGTCCACCACAGGAAGCATTTCCTTGGGCATGGCCTTCGTGGCGGGAAGGAACCTGGTCCCCAGCCCGGCGGCGGGGATAACGGCTTTGCGCACTCTGGGGTTACTGGTAGTCACGGGACTAATCTAACCTCAGCGTCAACCATTCAGTAATCAGCACAGGCGTTGCCTGCACCGCGGAAACATCGCGGCCCGGCCCGCCGACACCGGCTTCCAAGGATGTCACCATGAGCGATGAAAACGCCACGGCGAAGGAGAACCTCCGGACTGAGCACCGGCGGCGGCGCTCCACCCGCAGCGCCGAGGGACTCGCAGCTGCCGGAGCCGGCCTCGCCCTGCACGGCCTGGACTGGGCCGACGCCGTCCTCGGCGGCCGTCGGGAAACCGTTTGCGCCTATCTCAGCGTGGGGACGGAGCCGCCCACCTTGCCCTTGATCCAGGCCCTCCATGCAGCTGGCCACCGCGTGCTGCTCCCCGTGTGCGAAGCCGAACGCGAGCTGAGCTGGGTGGACTGGCGGCCGGGGGTGCAGTTCGAACGAAGCAAGTTTGCTCCCCTGCTGGAGCCCACAGGCCCAAGGCACCCGACAACGGTTGCAGGGCAGGCTGCCCTGCTGTTCCTGCCGGCCACCGCTGTGGACCGCGATGGGAACCGCCTGGGCCAGGGCGGCGGATATTACGACGTGTTCCAGTCCCACCTGGCGGCAGCAGACCGCCACATCCCCCGCGCAGCAGTGGTTTTCGACGACGAGATCCTCCCCGCCGGAAGCATTCCTGCAGAACCCTTCGACAGGCCTATCCCCGCAGTCCTGACCCCGTCCGGCTTCCATCGCCTCTCCCGCCAGGATTGACCCAGCACTGAAGCCGCCGGCTGGAATGCTAGAATTGGCACTCAGGCCCTGCGACTGCTAATGGAACACCAATCGGCAGCACGGGACCTTCCCTTTGCCCAAGAGGAGGAGCACCAGTGCCAACCTATGCCTATGCCTGCAAGGACTGCGGCCACGTCTTCGACATCGTGCAGTCGTTCACCGACAGCACCCTGACCACGTGCCCCGAGTGCGGGGGAAACCTGCGCAAGAAGTTCAACAGCGTTGGTGTGGTCTTCAAGGGCTCCGGGTTCTACCGCACGGATTCCCGTGACGCCAAGGGAAGCACCGTCTCGCCTGCGCCTTCGGCCCCCGCGGCTGCGGCCGCCACACCTGCTGCCGCCCCGGCTGCGGCCGCCAAAGCCAGCTAGCACCCCTTCGGGTCCACCCGCCTGAGCAGGGGGTACGACGGCGGTCCCGGCTTTGTGCCGGTGCGCACCTGTGCTTGACCCGGCTTTGTCCACATAGCAGCTGCCCCTGTGTCATGCGGGGTTTCGTCGCGCTTACGGTGAAGCATGCGCGCTTCCCCCTACCGCCAGCGCCGCGGCAACATTCCTGGACAACGCGTGCACGGCAGTTCAGGCCGCGGCGGCTGGAGCAACGGGTCAAGGGCCACCCGGCGTTTCGGGGCCTGGCTGGGACGCAACCGTAGGCTGGCCGTTGCCCTGCTCCTGTGCGCCGCCGCGGCCATCACTGTCCACCGGCTCACTCCCGCCCCGCCCGCGTTGGCCGGGGTCCTGGCGGCGGCACGTGACCTTCCGGCGGGGACGGCGCTGCAGGCGTCGGACCTAGCTGAGCTGATGGTGCCTCCCGGCCTGCTCGCTTCCGGTTTCCTGCAGGACCCCGGCCAGGTGGCGGGCATGCAGCTGGCAGCCCCAGTGCGCAAGGGCCAACCGCTGGCGGACACGCTGCTGGTGGGTCCGGGCCTCCTGGCCGGGACAACTCCCGGGTCGGCGGCCGTGCCGCTCCGGATGGCCGATCCGTCCTCGATCCAGCTGGTGGCGCCGGGCCAACTGGTGAACGTGGTGCTTACGCCCTCGGACGGCTTCGAACCCCTGGCACCCTCAGAAGTCCTTGCCAAGGGAGTGCCGGTCCTGTGGACCTCCGGCAAGGGCGCCCAGGACGGGCAGTGGCTTGGCACGGCTGAGACCGAGGGCCTGCTGGTGGTTGCTGCCGACAGCAGCCAAGCCGAGCGCCTGGCCGGGGCGTCCACGCGGGGCCGGCTGTTTTTTGTCCTTGTTGGCCCGCCTTATCAGCCCGCTGCCATCAGCCCCAGTGCGGCGGCTTCTGTTCCTTGAGCCACGCATCGTGGTCGTCCTCGCGGTCGCCCCAGCCCTTGGGATCGTCCTCCGCCGCCTTGGTGGGGAGGATGCCGGCGGTCCCTGCAGTGCCGTTGGCCGGAGTGTCCGCCGGTTCAGCGGCCGTGGACGGGTCAGTGCTGCTGCCGGCAGGCTGCTCTCCTGCGGCGGCATTTGTCGTTTCGTTCGCGGCCATGGTGCCCGCCTCCTCGTTGCCCGGGCCGGTGGCCCGTAGGTCGTCTGTGTCCGGTTCAGCGCCGCCGGCGCCGGGGTTCCGGGTGTCCGGCAGGTCCGCAGCTTCGGCGGCGGGAGCCGCTGCAGGGCCTGCGGCCGGTTCCTGGGCAGCAGCAGCCGGCTCATTCACGGCAACCGCAGCAGCGGCCCGTTCCTGGCTGGCCGCGGCGGACCGCCTGGCAGCCTGCCCTGCCGCGCCGATTCCGTTCAGTGCCTGGTCCACGTCGTCGTCCAGGAAGCCCGTGGCATGATCTGTCCGGGCGGGCAGGACCATCCGCTCAAGTCCCAGGTATTCCGCGATCCTGTCCGCGCAGGCGGACGGGTCTGTGAAGACTTCAATGGTCCACAGCGGCATGTACCGCCAGCCCAGGCGCTCCAGCAGCTCCGGCCGCAGCCGGCTCCGTTCACGGACGCTCATGCTGCGGTACTGCCCGGTGCCGTCGGATTCGATCGCCACCGGCCGGTTCAGGGCGGAATCGTCCTGGCCCATGGTGCTCAGCGGATCAGCGGCGGCCACCACATCGATGGCGCCGTCGTACTGGTGCCACACCCTGGCGCCGCGGGCCCGCAGGCGGTCTCCGAGGTCTGCAACCAGCGGGTCTGCACCGAGGGCCTGCTCGCTGGCCGCGGCCCGGGAGGCGGGCGTGCCAAGATCCGTGTTGCCGGAAATCTCCCGGTCCAGCAGCGAATAAAGGTCCACTGCCCCATGCGTAAGGCGGGTGTGGTCCAGGTCCTCGGGCCGGAAGCAGGTCAGCACGTGCATGGACTGCCGGGCGCGGGTCATGGCCAGGGCGAACTTCTCCCGGCCACCATCGGCAGAGAGCGGCCCGAAGTTGTGCAGTGCCCGGCCATGCGGGGTGCGGCCATAACCCGGCGAGAAGATGACGTGGTCACGGACCAGGCCCTGCGCGCGTTCCAGGTCGACCACCCGGAAGGATTCGGGGCCGGCGCCGAAGAACCCGGCAAGGCCGGGGTGGTTGGGCAGCTGCAGCCTGATGGATTCGCCGATCCGGGCGGCGTGCCGGAGGCTGGCTGTGACGACGGCCAGGGAGACGCGGGGACGCCGGCGGGCGTGTTCAAACACCAGGTCCACCACCCGGCTGACCTCTGCCACTACGGATTCGACGCCTTCGTGGTCGGCGCTGGGCAGCCCCGTGCCGTCCGGCAGGTATTCCACCAGCAACGCGCGGTCCAGTCCGGTTGCGGACTGGCCCTCCGGCAGCCGGCGGAGGCCGGAATCGTAGAAGTTCTTGCTCAGCTGGAGGACCAGGTCCTCGTCCACTGCACGGTAAACGAAGTTCAGGGACCATACCGGCAGGACAGCTGCCAGCGCGCTGTAGGCGCTCTCCACCCGCTGGTGGGCGGTCTCACCCGGGGCCAGGCGTTCGACCCCCACGGTGAAGGTCCGCGGGCTGGCGATCCTGGCGTCGCCGAAGGCAATTACCTGGCGGGCTCGGGCGATCGACGGCAGCACGGCCTGCAGGGACGTGGCCTCGGCGTCGAGGATGACCACGGCGTCAAAGCGCTGTTCGGCGGGCAGCAGGCCTGTCATCAGGTACGGGCTGACGGACCAAACGGGCACCAGCCTCCCGATCAGGTCCGGTGCCTGTGCGGTGAGCGCAGGCAGGGAGACGCGGCCGTCCTTAAGGAGGCTGCGCAGGAGATCAGCCTGGCGGGGCTTCTCTGCGATGGCGGTTCGCCAGTTTTCGGCCAGGTCCCAGCGAAGCCGGGCAGCGCCGCTGGCCACGTGGGCGTTATCGGCCAGCCGGTATTCCGCTTCCAGCGTGCGCAGGGCATCGCCGTCTGACATGGCCAGGTAGTCGTCGCCGCTGATCATTGCTTCGAGGGCCGACTGCCACCAGGCCAGCTCAAGTTCCGCGGCCACGGAGCCAGCCGGTACTTCCCGGGCAGCGAGGTCGTCCAGGAGTTCACCGAGGCCATGCTCGCGCATGTTCTCCACCAGGAGTGTGCGCTCCGGCAGGGTCTTCAGGGTGTCGGTGTCGGCCACCAGCCGCTCAAGGCGTTCCATCAGGTCCCCGTAGCGGACACCATGCAGGGCACCGCCGGATGCGGTGTGACGCAGCGCCAACCCGAGCCGGGTCAGCTGCCGGTCAAGGTCGCGGTACATCACGTTCAGTTCGGCCAGGCCGGACGGCACTGCCGGGTGCCGCTGGGTGGTGGCATAGCCGGCCCACAGGGCGCGTTGCTCCTGGACCAGGCCCAGGGAGGTGTGGAGGTCGGAGATGTGGACTCCGGGCCGGACGTACTCCTTGGCCACGCGGCGGAGGCGGGAGCGCTGCATGGCGGCCATATCAACGCCGCGTTCACGCCGCCAGGACGAGGACGCCGTAGCGGAAATCAGGTCAGTGACCGGCCGGTCGAAGATGTCCGGCGTGAACTTGTCCAGGCTGCCGCGCACGGCCACGAGCAGCTCGAGCTGCTCGCCCCATTCCGTGAACGTTTCCCCGAGCCGGATTTCGGCGTGTTCCGCGACGGCGTTCATCCGCTCCCGCAGGACCGGCAGGCTCTTTGCCACAGCACGGACCAGGTCCTGGGCTTCCTCGGTTTCCTTGCGGTTCAGCAGTTTCGCACCGTGCCACGGGCTGGTGGTGGATGCCTTGCTGAAGCTGCCCAGCTCAGCAGCCCGGCGCAGCCGGCCGGCCAGCTCCTCGCGGTCGCGGATGCTGTCCAGGACGCTGCGCTTGAGCCGGACGGTGGTGGCGGGCGCCGGGTGGATGGAGGTCAGCTCGGCCAGGGACTGCATTGCCTGGTAGGGCGAGCAGCCCCAGCGGTCGCGCACGTTGTGCAGGGACGCCACGTGGTCCATCAAGGCGTGGCGGTGTTCGGCCAGCGTGGTGTGCAGGTTTCCCAACTGCGGTTCCAGCGACTTTTCGTTGCGCATGATGGCGCGGACCAGTTGGGCCTTGAGCTGTTGGGCGGTGACGTTTCCGGAGAGCTGGAAGAGGATGGATTCGAGGCCAAGATCCTCCAGCCGGCTGGCTGCCTCGCTGAGGCTGGCCCGGCGGTCACCCACCACCAGGACTGTCTTCCCGGCGTCCACCAGCGCGCCGATGGTGTTGATGGCTGTCTGTGTCTGGCCGGTTCCCGGCGGGCTGCTGACCACCAGGGAATCGCCGGCGCGGGCCGCGTCCAGGACATACTGCTGGTCCGTGTCCGCGTCCAGGAGCAGCAGTTCGTCCTGGGGGTCCCGCTCGTCCAGGGGGCTGAAGCGGGAAGGATCGGGCGCTGCGACGTCCACCCGATCCCCGCCGGACGCCGCGGCCAGGGCTGCAACGAGGGGGTTCGATTCGTTGATCCACGGGTCATCGAGGTTGCCGGAAAGGTCGGCGAAGTTGGAAACCAGCAGGTTGTGCTGGGCCTCGGCACCGTGGATGGGTGCGATCAGGGTGGACAGCCGGTCCAGGACCGGCTGCGGATCGAACCGGGCGGTGCTGTAGGCAAGCCGGGTGACTGCGTTGACGTCAAAGACGATGCCGTGGACGTTCTTCAGGTGCCGTACCAGGGCGGGGTTGATGTGTGCCTGCTCGGTCAGCTGAAGTTCGAAGTCGTCCTCCCCCGGACGGACCGTCAGGGAGATGGCCGTGAGCATGACCGGGGCGGAGACCCGCTGGGGTTTGCCACCTACGGCGGACGTCCACACCACGGTCCCGGCGGACAGGTACCCGGCGTCGATGCCGCGGTCGTTGGCCAGCTCAAAGATCTTGGACCGGATGTTCCGGGAAGCCCTCGCCGCCACCACGTACTGCTGCCGGTCCCGGATGAGCGTGGACAGCCGGGTCTTGCGGCCGGCCATCAGCTGGGCCAGCCCCGACGGGTGTGCATGCGTCAGGTCAATGGAGCCTTCGGGTGTTTTGGTGAACCGCAGCATGGTGTCGGCACCCGTGACGGGTTTAAGCCCGGACAGCCATTTGCGCAGCTCTTCCGAGCCTTCCTGGTGGCCTTGACCAACTGACACTTCTGCCTTCTTTTCTGCATTAACACGTGGGGACCTGGACCATACCGGCATACGTTCGAGAGTAGCCGCTTCGACGCCGGAGTTAGGAGACCGCAACACGTACAGGCCCGATTTTGCAATGATTTTGCCGGGAAAGCAGGAACGGCCGGCCCCCATTCGGAGACCGGCCGTTTAGCCTGCTATTCCCACTCGATGGTTCCCGGCGGCTTGCTGGTCACATCAAGAACCACACGGTTCACACCATCAACTTCGTTGGTGATGCGGTTGGAGATCCTGGCCAGCAGGTCATACGGCAACCGCGACCAGTCGGCCGTCATGGCGTCCTCGGAGGAAACGGGCCGGAGCACGATCGGGTGGCCGTAGGTGCGGCCGTCCCCCATCACGCCAACGCTGCGGACGTCAGCGAGCAGCACCACGGGCATCTGCCACACCTCGTTGTCCAGGCCGGCGGCGGTGAGCTCGGCGCGGGCAATCGCGTCTGCCTTGCGCAGCAGGTCCAGGCGTTCCTTGGTGACGTCGCCAACGATCCGGATCCCGAGGCCGGGTCCGGGGAACGGCTGGCGTCCCACGATCTCCTGCGGCAGGCCCAGCTGGGCGCCGACAGCTCGGACCTCGTCCTTGAACAGCGCCCGCAGGGGCTCGACGAGTTCGAACTGAAGGTCCTCCGGCAGGCCTCCCACGTTGTGGTGGCTCTTGATGTTGGCGGCACCTTCGCCGCCGCCGGATTCGACGACGTCAGGGTACAAAGTGCCCTGGACGAGGAACTTGATCTTCTCGCCGTGCGCGGCGGCTTCGGCGATGATGGCCAGTTCCGCTTCTTCGAAGGCGCGGATGAATTCGCGGCCGATGATTTTGCGTTTGGTTTCGGGATCGCTGACACCTGCCAGGGCGGACAGGAAGCGTTCCTGCTCGTTGGCGATGTACAGCTTCACGCCGGTGGCGGCCACGAAGTCGCGTTCGACCTGTTCGGCTTCGCCTTCGCGCAGCAGTCCGTGGTCCACGAAGACGCACGTCAGCTGGTCGCCCACGGCGCGCTGCACCAGGGCGGCGGCCACGGCGGAGTCAACGCCGCCGGAGAGGCCGCAGATGACCCGGGCATCGCCTACCTGCTGGCGGATGCGGTCCACCTGCTCTTCGAGGATGTTGCCGGTGGTCCAGTTGGGTTCGAGCTTGGCGCCCTTGAACAGGAAGTTCTCCAGGACCTGCTGTCCGTAGGCGGAGTGCTTGACCTCGGGGTGCCACTGCACGCCGTAAAGGCACTTTTCCTCGTTGGCGAAGGCTGCCACTTCGGCGCCCGCCGTGGTGGCCAGGACCTCGAAGCCCGGAGGGGCCTCGTGCACGGAGTCGCCGTGGCTCATCCAGGTGTTCTGGTGCTGCGGCATCCCGTCGAGGACCGAGCGGGCCTCGCCCAGGACGGTGGTCTCGGTGGAGCCGTATTCCCGCAGGCCGGTCTTGTCCACCTTGCCGCCCAGGGCGTTGGCCATGGCCTGGAAGCCGTAGCAGATGCCGAAGACGGGCACGCCGGCTTCGAAGAGGTCGGCGCCGACGCTGGGTGCACCGTCGGCGTAGACGCTCGACGGGCCGCCGGACAGGATGATGGCCGCCGGGTTTTTGGCCAGGAGTTGCTCGGTGGAGTAGGTATGCGGAACCACTTCCGAATACACATTCGCTTCCCGGACGCGGCGGGCAATCAGCTGCGCGTACTGGGCACCGTAGTCAACAACCAGCACCGGCTTCTGGGAAGTCTGGGATGCAGTGGGAGTAGTCACCGTACTAGCGTACTTGGCGCCCTTGCGCCGGCGCACCTTGAGGGGCCCGGCTGTGACGGAGCAGACGCTGCCACCCACTTGGCAGCGTCATCCCGGCAGCGCGGGTCAGTAGCGCTGGGGTGCCTGCGGGTGTGCCGCCAATTCGGCTTCCACCTCGGCGTGCACCTTTTTCTCCACAAAGAAGGACAGGAACGGAACCACCCCGCCAAGGGCAAGGACGATCATTTTCAGGAAAGGCCAGCGCATAAGCGTCCAGAGCCGGAAGTTGGACATCAGATACACCACGTACATCCAGCCATGCACAATCAGCACCGCGATGGACAGGTTGACGCCGTCCAGCACCGCCGGGGGCTCGGCCGCGGCGAAGCCGAACCCGAAAGGCTGGCCGGTGACGGCGTTGGTGCCACCGGCGAACAGGTACGCACCGAATCCGTAGCGGGCGATCAGCTCGGCGCACAGCAGCAGCAGCATGCCGCCGGTGAGGTAGGCGAGGACCTTGTAGAACTTCAGCGCGGACCGGATCTGGGCTTCGGTGCCGCCGAAGCGGCGTTTCCGGCCGGCGGGCTTGCCTGCGGTGGCCTGGGCCGGGGTGGCCGGTTTCGGATCAATCATGGCTTTACCTTTTGCTGGATCGGTTCAGGGGAAGTCGGTTCGTCGTCAAGCTCTTCAAGGTCCCGCCGGTAGTCGTCCTTGACCAGCCGCCACCAAATGAAGAGGGCAAACCCGGCGAAGACCACCCACTCCAGGGAGTAGAACAGGTTCAGCCAGTTGACCTGTTGCGCCGGCGGCTGCGGGCCGATGTCCAGCGGACGCAGGTCCCCCGGCACGGCGGCGGCACTGACGTCGGTGCCGGCGGCCAGTTCGGCAGTGGCGGAAATGAAACCCGGGTAGCTGCTGACGTCCCAGTAGTTGATCAGTTCCGCGACCGATACGGCGGTGGCCTGGCCGGGCTGCGGGGAGGTTTCCGGGAGCGGCGCCTCGGACGGCAGCAGGCGGCCGGTCAGTTCAATGGCGCCCGACGGCGGTGCTGCCGCGTCACCGGGCTCGGCCACCCAGCCGCGCGCCACGGGAATCCAGGTTTTGGGGGTGGCGGCCACGCCGTCCAGGGTGGGGGCACCCGCTACTGCGAACGCGGAAACCACCCAGTAGCCGGAGGTGCCGTCGTGCAGCCGGTTGGGAACCAGGACCTGCTTGGCAGGGTCGTAGCTGCCCGTCGCCGAGACCATCTGGTCGGCGTCGCTACCGTGGAAGAAATCCCCCGGTTCCAGGATGCCTGTGAGGGCCTGCACCTGCTCGGTGGCGGGGTTGACCGGCATCTCAGGCTGGGTGGACCTGCCGAACTGCCACTGGCTGAGCAGCACAAACACCCCGGAAACGGCGATCGCAAACACGAATCCTGCGATCCACCGGGGCTTAAGGGCTGTTTTCCACACGTCTTAACCGTACTTCGTAGCGCTGTAGAACAACTAAACGCCGGCAATCCCACCTGTCGGAGGCGGGCGCCGGGGGCCTGCTCAGTGGTCGAAGAACACCAGGCTGGAATTGATCAACTCCGCGATGACCTCGGCGTCGTAGGCACGGCGCAGGGAATCGCGGAAGGACTCCTTGGACAATGACCTGGCAAGGGTTGCCAGGACTTCCAGGTGGTCGGAGAAGGAGCTGGCCGGCGTCGCAATGAGCAGGATCACGGTTGCGGGCCCGTCGGCAGCCCCGAAGTCCAGGGCGTGGCCGTACTTGGTGATGCCCACGGCGATGGAGGTGCGGGAGACAAATTCGCTCCGCGCATGCGGCAGCCCGATGCCGCCCGGGAGTCCCGTGGCCAGTTGGTGTTCCCGGGCGTTGACGTGCGTGAGGAAGCCGGCGAGGTCGGTGATGCGGCCGGCCGCGTGGAGCCGTTCGGCCAACTGGTTGGCGGCGTCGGTCTTGTCTGTGGCCGCCAGTTCGAGGATCACCATGTCCGGGGTGGTGAGTTCAGCATCGTACGGGTCAAGTGGTTCCGCCAAGGCGTATCCCTTTCGGTCAGCGGTGCAGGGCAGGGACGCCCCTCAGCGCAAGGGCACGATGTCCTCCACGCCCAGCCGGGCGGCGTCTGCGGATTCGTCGTCCGGCTGTTGCTGGCTGAGGCGTTCCGCTTCCACGCGGGCAATGTAGTTCCGGACTTCAGTTTCGCGCTGAGCGTCGCTCCAGCCGAGGACGTCACCCATCAGTTTAGCGACAACGGGCACGGCAGACACGCCGCGGTCCCACGCCTCGATGGAGATCCGGGTACGCCGGGTCAGGACGTCATTGACGTGGCGGGCGCCTTCGTGGGTGGCGGCGTACACGGCCTCGGCCTGCAGGTAGTCGTCCGCGCCGGGCAGCGGTTCGGCCAGGTCGGGGTTCGCGGCGATGATGGCCAGGACCTCCGGGATCATGGCGCCGTACCGGTTGAGCAGGTGTTCGATCCGGGCCACGTGCACCCCGGATTCCTCAGCAGTCCGGTTGCGGCGGTTCCACGCGGCCTTGAAGCCACTGGCGCCCAGCAGCGGAATCGTCTCTGTGCAGCTTGGGGGCACGCGCTCGTCCATGGTGCGCGTGGCTTCGTCCACGGCATCCTTGGCCATCACCCGGTAGGTGGTCCATTTACCGCCGGCCACCACCACCAGGCCCGGGACCGGGTGCGCCACGACGTGTTCGCGGGAAAGCTTGGCGGTGGAGTCGTTCTCGCCGGCGAGGAGGGGCCGGAGCCCGGCGTACACGCCTTCCACGTCTTCCCGGGTCAGCGGCCGCTTCAGGACCTTGTTGACGTGTTCCAGGATGTAGTCGATGTCCTTGCTGGACGCCGCCGGGTGGGCCTTGTCGAGGTTCCAGTCCGTGTCCGTGGTGCCGATGATCCAGTGCCGGCCCCAGGGGATGACGAACAGCACGGACTTCTCCGTCCGCAGGATCAGGCCCACCGTGGACTGGAACCGGTCGCGGGGCACCACCAGGTGGATGCCCTTGGAGGCCCGGACCTTGAGCTGGCCACGGTCAGTGACCATGGCCTGGGTTTCGTCCGTCCACACACCGGTGGCGTTGATGACCTGCTTGGCGCGGATCTTGAACTGCGAGCCGTCCTCGTGGTTGACCACCTTGGCGCCCACCACCCGTTCGCCCTCGCGGACAAAGTCCACCACTGCCATCCGGTTGACGGCGTGGGCGCCGTAATGGGCGGCCGTGCGGATGAGGTTGGCGCAGTACTTCGCGTCGTCCACCTGCCCGTCGTAGTACCTGATGGAACCGACAAAGGCGTCGTCCTTCAGGCTGGGGGCTGCGCGCAGGGTGCCGCGCCGGCTGAGGTGTTTGTGGAACGGCACGCCGCGGTTGTGGCCGCTGGAAATGGACATCGCGTCGTAGAGGGCGATGCCCGCGCCGACGTAAGGCCGTTCGAAGAAAGGTTTGGTGAGGGGGTACAGGAAAGGCACTGGCCGGGCCAGGTGCGGTGCGAGGGTTGAAAGCAGCAGCCCGCGTTCCTGGAGCGCTTCCTTGACCAGGGCGAAGTCGAGCATCTCGAGGTAGCGCAAACCGCCGTGGATGAGCTTCGATGACCGCGAGGAAGTGCCGGCGGCCCAGTCGTTGGCTTCAACGATTCCCACGCTCAGGCCGCGGGTGACGGCGTCGAGGGCGGCCCCTGTGCCCACGATTCCGCCGCCCACGATCAGGATGTCGAGTTCCCGGCCGGGTTCGGTGGTTGCCCGCAGCCGCTGGATGGATGCTTCCCTGGCTTCGGGGCCGAGCGCCCCGCCGTTTGCCGGACTACTCTTCATTGAACGCCTCCAGTGCCTCATGTGCCGTCTAAAGCCACACTACTTGCTCGCGGCAGACTTGGGCAGGCCGGTGGACGACAGGCCGGTCAGCACAGGCCGGTCAGGGCAGGCGCGGCCCCGAACCGGCCTGGCGCGTCAGTTACCCGCGTACGGGGAGACGACGACGTCGACGCGCTGGAATTCCTTCAGGTCCGAGTAGCCGGTGGTAGCCATCGAACGGCGCAGCGCGCCGATGAGGTTGGACGTTCCGTTGGTGTGGTGGCCCGGGCCGAAGAGGACTTCCTCCAGGGGGCCCACGGTGCCCACGTTGGCCCGGTCGCCGCGGGGCAGTTCCAGGTGGTGAGCCTCCTGGCCCCAGTGCCAGCCCTTGCCCGGCGCTTCCTCGGCGCGTGCCAGCGCGCTGCCCAGCATCACGGCGTCGGCGCCCATGGCGATGGCCTTGACGATGTCACCTGAGGCGCCCATGCCGCCGTCGGCAATCACGTGCACGTAGCGGCCGCCGGACTCGTCCATGTAGTCGCGGCGGGCGGCTGCGACGTCGGAAATCGCCGACGCCATGGGCGCGTGGATGCCCAGGGCCCGGCGGGTGGTGGTGGTTGCGCCGCCGCCGAAGCCCACCAGCACGCCGGCCGCGCCGGTCCGCATGAGGTGCAGCGCAGGCGTGTAGCCTGCGGCGCCGCCCACAATCACGGGAACATCGAGTTCGTAGATGAACTGCTTGAGGTTCAGCGGCTCGTGGTCCTTGGACACGTGTTCCGCGGAGACGGTGGTGCCGCGGATGACAAAGATGTCGACGCCGGCGGCCAGGACCGTTTTGTAGTGCTCCTGGGTGCGCTGCGGGGTCAGGGACCCGGCCACGGTCACGCCGGCGTCACGCATTTCGGCGAGGCGGGAAGTAATCAATTCCGGCTGGATGGGTGCCCGGTAAAGATCCTGCATCCTGCAGGTCACTGCAGGGCTGTTGGTTTCATCCTGCAGTGCGCCGATCTCGTCCAGGACCGGCTGCGGGTCCTCGTATCGGGTCCAAAGGCCTTCGAGGTCCAGGACACCGAGCCCGCCCAGGCGGCCCAGCGCGATGGCCGTCTGCGGCGACATGGCGGAATCCATGGGCGCGGCGATGACCGGCATGCTGAACTGGTAGGCATCGATCTGCCAGGAGACAGAGACGTCCTTGGGGTCGCGTGTGCGACGGTTGGGGACGATTGCAATGTCATCCAGGGAGTAGGCACGACGCCCACGCTTGCCACGGCCGATCTCGATCTCGTAAGTCACTGCTCTAGGTTATCCCAGCCGCCCCCCTGATCACGGACCAGCGCGGGGCCGGGGCGGAATCCGGGGCGGCCCGGAGGGGTGGCTACAGTGGATGGATGGGAAGCCGCTGGATTTTTGACGGGCACATTGCCGGAATCGGCACCACCTCCGGCCTGCGTGCGGTGGTGGGGATCTGGCAGGACTCGCCCTTCGGTGCGTTTGCCGACGTTATGGTCCAGGAACCGTCCGGCCACCGGCTGCTCCTGGCTCCCGCCGCACCCATCGCGGAGTTCATCGCCGCCACCTACAGTTTCGACGAGGTCACCGTGGTGGACGTTTCAGCCCGCCTGGCTGACGGGATCCTGACGGTCGACGCCGGTCCGCTGGCTGTCCGCGCGGGCGTGGGCGGCAGGACCTTCCTGGGGTCCGGGTTGCGGGCGCTGCCCCGGCGGCTGGCGGTGCACCCGTCCTGGCTGCGTGCGGTCAGCCCGCTGGCGGGCCTGGTGAGCCGTGGGTCGCGGACGTCCGGTTCGGCCGGCAGCGGCCGCTGGGAGTACTACGGGGTGAGCGACCTGCACCGCATCGACTCCGCTGCCGTGGCCTGGGACGGGGCCGACGCCGGGTCCCTGGCCGCTGTCCGGCCGGCCGTGACGTTTGGGTTCAGCAGTGTCCCGCCGCAGCCGAGCCTGGCCCGGGTCCGCACCACGGTGCAGGACGCTACGCCCCGCCGGCGTCCACGCCCGGGCGCACGCCGGTAGGGTCCGCCGGCAGGTCGGTCAGGTCCGGCAGGTCGGGCAGGCCTGGCTGGTCCGGCTGGTCGCCAAGCTGCGATTCGAACATCCGGAAGTACCTGCCGCGGCGGGCCACAAGTTCCTTGTGGGTGCCCTGCTCCACCACCTGCCCGTCCTCCAGCATGTACACAATGTCCGCCTTCTCGATGGTGGCCAGGCGGTGGCTGATGGCGATGATGGTGCTGGCGCGCTCCGCGAACAGCCGGGTGAAGATCCGGTGCTCTGCCAGGGCGTCGATCGCCGAGGTGGGCTCGTCCATGATCATAAAAGCGGCGCGGCGGTAGAAGTTCCGGGCCATCGCCAGGCGCTGCCATTGCCCGCCGGAGAGCCCGCTCCCCTTCCGGCCGCGGGGATCCTCCATCCAGTTGCTGACGTGGTTGTTGAGCCCGTTGGGCAGCTTTTCGATGAAGTCCAGCGCCTCGGCTTCCGCAGCGGACGTCCTGATCCGGGCGTCGTCGCGGGGCTCCCCCACGTCGCCGAACCAGATGTTTTCCGCCGCGGTGGCGAACTCGTACTTCAGGAATTCCTGGCTGAGCACGGCCAGGTGCCGGTGCCAGGAGGTGACGTCGACGGCGGCGAGGTCAACGCCGTCGAGCATTACCTGCCCTGAATCGGGCCGGTACAGGCCCGCCAGGATCCGGATCAGCGTCGATTTTCCGGCGCCGTTCTCCCCCACGATCGCGATGTGCTGGCCTTCGCGGATGGTCAGGCTGATCCCCCGGATCACTTCGGTGTCACTTCCGGTATACGTAAAACGGATGTCCTTGAGCTCCACCACGGACGGGGCTCCCAGCAGCGGCGGGGCGTACTCCGAGTGCGCCGGCAGGGCCATAAACAGCTCGTAGTCCTTGAGGTTGGCCAGGTCCTCGTCGATGGAACTGAGGGATGACACCAGGTTGTTGGCCGTGGACAGCGCCCTGCTGACGATCTGCTGGACGTACAGGAACTGGCCCACGGGCTGCGCGCGGGCGATGATCTGCCCCACCACCCAGATCAGGGAAACCACCTCGGCCCCGTACTGGAGGGCGTCAGCTGCCAGCTGCTTGGGTATGTAGCGTCGCTGGAAGTCCAGGCGGCGGCGTTCGTCCGCGTCACGCAGGCGCGAGCGGAAGTCCATCAGGTACGTCACGATCCCGTAGAGGCGCATCTCGGCGATGTGCTGGGGGCGCAGCAGGTTCGTTTCGATCATGCGGCGCTGGCGGCGGGAATCGACCTGCGTGTTCCAGTGGGCAATCTGTTCGCGGGAGAGCTTGAACTGCAGGTACACGCTGGGCACGATGGCCACCAGGACAATCACGGCGATCCACCAGCTGACCAGCAGCAGCGCGCCGATGGCCAGGAGCACGGAGACCAGCTGCGTGAAAATGGCGGCAATCCGGTCCAGGACGCGGGCGTAGGAATCGGAGAACCGCTTGGCCCTGTCGTACAGGTCCACCGTTTCCTTGTCGTCGTAGCGCCAGAACTCCAGGGCCAGGAAGCGTTCGTACATCTGGTCGCCCACAATGGCGCCCACTTTAAAGCTCATCAGCTGCTGGATGTAGCGGTCAACGCTGTTGAACGCGCCCCAGAACAGGCCAAGGGCCGCGGTGATGACCACGTACACAATGGCCAGCTGGCCGGCGGCGGCGTCGCCGGCATACGCGGCCGCCAGGGCGGTGGTGGTCAGCGCCGCGTAGTAAGTGGTAACCAAGGGCAGCACGGCGGAGATCACGGAGCCGAGCACCTTCATGACCACTGCCCCGGGCGAGGCCCGGAAGCTGACCCGCAGGACCTGCGCAACGGCCCGGGCGTAAGGGCCCAGCGCCAGCCGCCGCTGCGGGTCCTTCCTGGGATTCAGTTCCTCCGGGTGGCGTGATGCGGGCATGCCTACAGCCTAGTTCCCGGCACGGAAACACACAGGCCACAGGGATTGCTCCCCGTGGCCTGTGTGGATGGTTTTTTGAACGTCAGCGTGAACCGTAGTTGGGCGCCTCGACGGTCATCTGGATGTCGTGCGGGTGCGATTCCTTCAGACCGGCCGCGGTGATCCGGACGAACTTGCCCCGGATCTTGAGCTCGGGGATGGTGGGGGCGCCGGTGTAGAACATGGTCTGGCGGAGGCCGCCCACCAGCTGGTACGCCACGGACGCCAGCGGGCCGCGGTAGGCCACCCGGCCTTCGATGCCCTCGGGGATGAGCTTGTCATCGCCGGAGACGTCGGCCTGGAAGTAGCGGTCCTTGGAGTAGGACGTGTTCTTTCCACGGGACTGCATGGCGCCCAGGGAGCCCATGCCGCGGTAGGACTTGAACTGCTTGCCGTTGACGAAGATCAGCTCGCCCGGGGACTCGTCGCAGCCAGCCAGCAGGGAGCCCAGCATCACGGTATCGGCACCGGCCACCAGGGCCTTGCCGATGTCGCCGGAGTACTGCAGGCCGCCGTCGGCGATCAGCGGCACGCCGGCCGGGATGGCTGCCTTCGCGGACTCGTGGATGGCGGTGATCTGCGGGACACCCACACCGGCCACCACGCGGGTGGTGCAGATGGACCCGGGGCCCACGCCCACTTTGATGCCGTCGGCGCCGGCGTCGATGAGTGCCTGCGCGCCCTCACGGGTGGCCGCCTGGCCGCCGATGATGTCCACGTGCGCGGCCACGGGATCGGACTTGAGCCGGCGGATCAAGTCCAGCACACCCTGCGAGTGGCCGTTGGCGGTGTCCACAAACAAGGCGTCCACGCCGGCGTCAACCAGCGTCATGGCCCGCTCCCAGCCGTCGCCGAAGAAGCCGATGGCGGCACCGACCCGGAGGCGGCCTTCATCATCCTTGGTGGCCAGCGGGTACTGCTCCGCCTTGGTGAAGTCCTTGGTGGTGATCAGGCCCTTGAGCCGGCCCTGCTCATCCACCAGGGGCAGCTTTTCGATCTTGTTGGTGGCCAGCTTGTGCGAGGCCTCCTCGCGGCTGATCCCCACGTGGCCGGTAATCAGCGGCATCTTGGTCATGACGTCGCTGACCAGCCGCAGCGGGAAGTCGGCTTCCGGCACAAACCGGGTGTCGCGGTTGGTGACGATGCCGAGCAGCCGCATGCCCTCATCAACCACGGGCAGGCCGGAAACACGGTACTGGGAGCAGATCTCGTCCAGTTCCGCCAGTGTGGCCTCAGGGCCGATGGTCAGCGGGTTGGTGATCATTCCCGACTCGCTGCGCTTGACCCGGTCCACCTGGTCAGCCTGGTCCTGGATGGACAGGTTGCGGTGCACCACGCCCAGGCCGCCCTGGCGGGCCATGGCGATGGCCATCCGGGATTCGGTGACGGTGTCCATGGCTGCGGAGAGCAACGGGGTCTGCACCGTGATCCGTTTGGAGATCCGTGAGGAGGTGTCCGCCTCGGACGGGATGACGTCCGTATGGCCCGGCAGGAGCAGCACGTCGTCGTAGGTCAAACCGATGAGGGCGAAGGGATTGTGTTCGGGCTCGGTCATGAGTGCGCCTCTTACCTTGGTTGCTTGGCGGGTAGGGGTTGCAGCCGATGACCAGCCCGTCATTACGGAACTGGCCTGTGCAGGAATTCCGCCGGGACGGCCGGGAAGGACGGCCGCCGGGAGGCAGAAAGTATTGAGTAAATATTAGAACCTCCGCGCTGATCCCCCTATTCCGGGCGCGCAATGTGAGCAACCGCACGCCCTGCGCCGGTCACGTCCAGCCGGTCGCCGCCAGCAGGCGCTGTTCGAACATGGGAACCATGCTTTCCACGTAGGTGCGGGTCAGGTGGTTGTCGTCCTTGTAGACATAGACGTTGCCCACCACGGCAGGGCAGACGCCCCAGGCGCAGATGAAATCGCTGAGATCCATCAGGTGCAGGCCCGCCACCTGCCCGCGGTAGGCCTCCAACGGCGACGGTTCCACCAGGGATTCGGCGAGCGAGGGGTTGCATTCAGGCGCGTCCGCGCCGTGGCGCTGGACGCATTCGGGCATATTGATGGTGAACCGGGGGTTGTCCCGGATGCCCAGGATCTCGATGCCGGCGTCCGCGAAAGGCCGGATTCCGTCCAGGTAGCCCGGCACCTCGGTTTCGAAGGGGGCCTCCTCATGGGTCAGGGAGGCAACCGTGAACACCGCGTCCGGCTGGTGGTCCAGGACGTAGGCGGCGCTGGCCCGGTTGTAGGCGTTGCATTCGGCGTTGCGGGTTTCGGATTCGGCCCCGAACCGGCAGGCCGGCATCAGGAGGGTGACCAGTTCCCAGCCGCGGGCTGCCGCCACGGGCGCCAGGGCTGCAAGGTACTGCTGGGCGTGGGAGTCGCCCAGCACCACAATCCGCTTGGTGACCGGGACGTCCGGCGCTTCCTGCCGGCACCCCTCCAGGATGGGGTCGGCGGTGGCGTTTAATCCGCTGCAGGGGGTCTGGATGCCCGCCCAGTCATTGTCCAGGGCGGACGGGCCGGGGATCAGCCGGGCCGGGGGCGCCGGGACGTCCTCCTGACCGGGTCGGAGGGCGGCAGCGCCGGGTGTCAGCTCCCGGGGTTGCGCCGCCGTCGCGCTTTCCTCAGCCGTAAGGCTGGTTTGCCACACGGCGACGGGTCCGGCCAGCAGGGCACCGCAGGCGACAATCACGACGGCGGTGCGCCAGGCGCGGAGCTTGGGCCAATGCCAGTCGCGCAGGGGCTTCTCGACAAACCTGGTGGTGAGGAAGGCCAGGACGATGGCGGCGCCCACGATCGCGAGGCCCTGCATCAGGTTGGGGGCTTCCACGCCCGTGGCGGCAAGCGCCAGCACCAGGACCGGCCAATGCCACAGGTAGAGCGCGTAGGAGTTGTCCCCCAGCGCAACGGCAGCCTTGCTGCTGAGGAGCCGGTCAACACCGAACCGGCTGCCGCTTTGGCCTGCCACCATGATGGCCGCGGCCGCCAGCGTGGGCCACAGCGCCACAAAGCCGGGAAAGGACCGGTCCACGGTGAGCAGCAGGCCGCAGGAAACCATGGCCGTGAGGCCGGCCCAGCCCAGCGCCACGCGCAGCCGGCGGCCCGGCTTGAGGTAAGGCAGGGCCAGCGCCAGCAGGGAACCGAGCGCGAATTCCCACAGCCTGGCGCGGGTATCGAAGTAGGCGTAGGCCTGGTTGGTGGCGGTTTGCTCCACCGAGTAGGCCAGCGAGACCACAAAGACTGCCCCAAACACCAGGGCAAGCAGCCCGCGGTAGCTGAACCGCGCGCCGGCCGGGGTCCGGCGCAGCACAGCCAGCAGGGCGGCGGTCCCGGCGAAGACCAGGGGCCAGAGAACAAACACCTGGCCCTGGATCGACAGGGACCAGAAATGCTGCAGCGGGCTGGCCCCGGCATGGTCCTGGGCGTAGTAGTCCACGGCGGTGTCCGCCAGCAGCCAGTTCTGGCGGTACAGCAGCGAGGCCCAGGCCTGGTCCAGGATCTCCGGCCAGCGGCTTTGCGGCAGGATCAGCCAGGTGCCCGCGAGGACCCCCAGGATAACCACGACGGCGGCGGGCAGCAGCCGCTTGAACAGGTGCAGCCAGTGCGTCAGGAGTCCGAACGGCCGGCCCGATTCTGCCTTGCGGACAAACGAGAGCGTGAGCAGGAAGGCGGAGATGAGCAGGAACACGTCCACCCCGCCCGAAACCCGCCCCAACCACACGTGGTAGGCCACCACCATCAGGACTGCCAGGGCCCGCAGGCCCTGGACTTCGGGCCGGTATCCCGGCCGCAGCTTTTTGGTGGCAGCAGGGGCGGCTGACAGCCCGGTGGCGGCGCCTGCCGTTGCGGCCGCCATCAGGGTTTCCATCCGGTCAAGGCGAGGAAATCCTTTTCGAAGTAGGGCGCCAGGGTCATGAGGTACGAGCGGGTGACATGGTTTTCGTCCTTGTACACAATGACGTTGCCGATGATGGCCGGGCAGACGTCCGCCACGCAGAAGTAGCGGGTGAGGTCGAGGAACCGGGTGTCGGGAAGCTGGGTATCAACGCCGTCAGTGGCCGCAACGGGCCCGAACGTATCCAGGACGCTGCCGTTGCAGGCCGCCGGGTCATCCGGGTGCGCGGCCAGGCAGTTTGGCACGTGGGGCATCCGGGGCGTCTCGCGGACACCAACCACCTCAATGCCGGCGTCGTTGAGCTTGCGCGCCTGCGCGAGCCAGGAATCCTCCAGCACTTCAGGTGTGCCGGGATCGGCAGAGGTCCTCGTGCTGATGGTGAGCACCAGGTCGGGTTTTATGTCGAGGACCTGTTCCATGGCCTCCTTGTTGAAGTCAAGGCACTCCGCGGTAATTTCGGGACCCGGCTCGTCGGTGAGGGGGCAGAAACCCTTGGTGATGGAGGTGACACGCCAGTTGTACTTCTCGGCCATCATCAGCACCGGCGTGTTCATGACATAGGCGTGGGAACTGCCGAGGATGACAATGTGCTTGGCCGCCCCCTCAACACCGTTGGTGCAGATACTGGCGTTTTCACCGGCCCCGATGCAGGGTTCCGGAAATTCCGGCCACTCTTCGGCGATGGCCTCTACTTTGGGGACCGGCTCAGCTGCAGGGTCAGGCGTGAACTGGTAGCCGGGGCTGAGGGCGCGGGCACCCGGATAACGGGGGTCGTCCAATCCGATGGAAGTGATGGAGTTGGACTGGACGATCTGCTGCCGCCACAGGCCCAGCGGGGCCGCGGCCACCGCCACGGCGAGCAGGACCGCCAGGACAGCCCGGCGCTTGTTGACCTCGGGCCACCGCCATTCACGCCAAGGCTTCTCGATGAAGCGTGTGGTGAGGTAGGCCAGGCCCAGTGAGGTGAGGATGATGATGGTGCCGGCCAACCAGCCGGCGTGTTCCTTGCCGGTCCAGGCCAGGGAGATGACCAGGACGGGCCAGTGCCACAGGTACAGGGCGTAGGAGTTGTCGCCCAGCCGCACCAGGGGTTTCGAGGCGAGGAATCTGTCCACGCCGAACGGGCTGCCGGTCCTGCCCGCGGCGATCACCAGGGCGGCAGCCACCGTGGGCCACAGGGCGGCGACACCGGGGAAAGCGCCCTCGACGTCAAGTAGTATGCCGCAGGCCAGCATGGCAGCAATGCCCACCCAGCCCATCACAATGCGGTGCGCGGTCCGCAGCCTCAGCCCGGGGAGGATCAGGGCCACCAGTGTTCCCAGCGCGAACTCCCACAGGCGCGCGCCGGTGTCGAAATAGGCCTGGCCCTGGTTGGTGGCCGTGAAGACGATCGAGTAGATCAGGGAGACCAGGAAAATGCCGAAGAACACGTAGGCCAGCAGCGGCCGGTAGGACAACCGGTACCGCCGGGCGGCAAAGGCTGCCAGCACGAAGATGAGCGGCCACAGGATAAAAACCTGCCCCTGGATGGAGAGGGACCAGAAGTGCTGCAGCGGACCGGCCCCGCTGTGGTCAGCGGCATAGTAGTCCACGGCCTGCTTCTGCAGGAGCCAGTTCTCGAAGTAGAACATCGCAGCCCAGCCGTGGTCGATCAGGTCCAGCCAGCGGGTCCGGGGCAGCAGCAGGGCCGCGGCCGCGAGGGTGGCCACGATCACCGTGACCGCCGCGGGAAGCAGGCGGCGGAACAGGTGCAGCCAGTGTTTGAAAAGAGCCACCGGTTCGCGGCGGTCGTAGCGGCCGGTGAACTGGAGGGTCATCAGGAACGCGGAAATCAGCAGGAAAACATCAACGCCGCCGGAGACGCGGCCAAACCAGACGTGGTACGTCACCACCATCAGGACAGCGAGCGAACGGAGGCCCTGGATCTCGGCGCGGAACGTGGATTTCCGCTTGCCGGCAGGCTTTTTGGGGTCCACACCGGGGGGCGACGAGGTTCTCGCAAACGACACGGGACGATCCTCCAGCGGTAGGCAAAGCATCAATTCTACCGGAGAGACGCCGAAGGCCGGCCCGGCAGACGCCGGACCGGCCTTCGGAAAGCGGATTCAGCCTAGTGGCTGTGACCCGCGTGCTCGTCTTCATCAGCGGGCTTCTCCACCACGAGGGTTTCGGTGGTGAGGACCAGCGCTGCGATGGAGGCAGCGTTGCGGAGGGCCGCACGGGTGACCTTGACCGGGTCGATGACACCGGCGCCGATCAGGTCCTCGTACTCGCCGGACTTGGCGTTGAAACCGTTGTTGGTTTCGAGCTCGGCAACCTTGGCCGTGACAACGTAACCGTCGAACCCGGCGTTCTGGGCGATCCAGCGCAGCGGCTGGACCAGTGCGCGGCGGACGATGCCAACAGCTGCTGCTGCGTCACCTTCGAGGGCCAGGACAGCGGAATCCTCGTCCAGGGCCTTCAACGCGTGGATCAGCGCGGAACCGCCGCCGGCCACGATGCCTTCTTCGAGGGCGGCGCGGGTGGACGACACAGCATCTTCGATGCGGTGCTTCTTTTCCTTCAGCTCAACCTCGGTGGCTGCGCCGACCTTGATCACGCCGATGCCGCCGGCCAGCTTGGCCAGGCGTTCCTGGAGCTTTTCCTTGTCCCAGTCGGAGTCGGTGCGGGTCAGCTCGGCGCGCAGCTGGGCAACCCGGGCTGCTACGTCTTCTGCCGAACCGGCGCCGTCAACGATGGTGGTGTTGTCCTTGGTGACCGTGATGCGGCGGGCAGTGCCCAGCACCTCAAGGCCAACCGTGTCCAGGCTCAGGCCCAGCTCCGGGGAAACAACCTGCGCACCGGTGAGGGTGGCGATGTCCTGGAGCATGGCCTTGCGGCGGTCGCCGAAGCCCGGAGCCTTGACGGCAACCACGTTCAGGGTGCCGCGGATGCGGTTGACGATCAGGGTGGAGAGGGCTTCGCCGTCAACGTCCTCAGCAATGATGAAGAGCGGCTTGGAGCTCTGCAGCGCCTTTTCCAGCAGCGGCAGGAAGTCCTGCACCGAGGAGATCTTGCCCTGGTTGATCAGGATCAGGGCGTCTTCGAGGACAGCTTCCTGGCGTTCCGCGTCGGTGACGAAGTACGGGGACAGGTAGCCCTTGTCGAACTGCATGCCTTCGGTGAGGACCAGTTCGGTCTGCGTGGTGGAGGACTCCTCGATGGTGATCACACCATCCTTGCCGACCTTGCCGAATGCTTCGGCGAGCAGTTCGCCGATCTCATCGCTCTGGGCCGAGATGGCTGCAACGTTGGCAACCTGGGTGCCTTCAACCGGGCGGGCGTTCTCGAGCAGGCGGGCGGCGACGGCTTCAACGGAAACCTCGATGCCGCGCTTGATCTGGCCGGGAGCGGCGCCGGCGGCAACGTTGCGCAGGCCTTCCTTGACCAGTGCCTGGGCCAGGACCGTAGCCGTGGTGGTGCCGTCGCCGGCAACGTCGTTGGTCTTGGTGGCGACTTCCTTGGCCAGCTGCGCGCCAAGGTTTTCGTACGGGTCATCCAGTTCGACCTCACGGGCGATGGTCACGCCGTCGTTGGTGATGGTCGGAGCACCCCACTTCTTGTCCAGGACGACGTTGCGGCCGCGGGGGCCGAGCGTCACCTTGACCGTGTTGGCGAGCTTGTCGATGCCGGCTTCGAGCGACCGGCGGGCAGCGTCGTTAAACGCAAGCTGCTTTGCCATGGTTTTGTCCTTTCAAGACAGAAACCCCGCGCGGCTGACCAGCTAAGAGCATGACCAGCAGCGCGGGGATCCGGGAGGGTTACTTTACGACGATCGCCAGGACGTCGCGGGCGGACAGCACGAGGTACTCGGTGCCGCCGGTCTTGACTTCGGTTCCACCGTACTTGGAGTAGATAACGACGTCGCCAACGGCTACGTCAACGGGAACGCGGTTGCCATCTTCGAAGCGGCCGGGGCCGACTGCAACAACTTCGCCTTCCTGCGGCTTTTCCTGCGCGGAGTCCGGGATGACCAGGCCGGAAGCCGTGGTCTGCTCGGCTTCGAGCGGGCGGACAACAATACGATCCTCAAGAGGCTTAATAGAGACCGACACTCGGACCTCTCCTTTACGTCAGCAAATTTGTGGACTGGAAAGCTCTCCCGCCTGGCTGGCAAACCGTCGTCGCGGTGCCGGCAGCAGCCTGGCTGGCAGCTCTTCATGTGTTAGCACCCTCCTAGGGAGAGTGCTAATAGAGACTCTATGTAAGGGTTAGCACTCGGTCAAGGTGAGTGCCAGCATTTCGTCATGGGCGGACAGCGTGGCTGTACATTTGAGCGGTGCGGGCAGCCATCTACCTGATTCTTGCGAACCTCTTCTGGGCGGGCAACTTCGTGGTGGGCCAGGCCGCCGTGAAAACCATGGAACCGCTCCAGCTGACGTTTTGGCGCTGGGCCCTGGCCGCCGTGCCGCTCCTGGTCCTGGCGCAGGCCGTCGAGCGGCCCGACTGGAGGGCAGTGTTGCGCCACTGGCGGGTGCTGCTGCTCCTGAGCGTGCTGGGCATGAGCGGCTACACGCTGCTGCTGTACAGCGCACTGCAGCACACCTCAGCCCTCAACGCTTCCCTTGTGACAGCCGCCAACCCCGCGCTGATCGTGGTGCTCTCGGTGGTGCTGCTGCGGGAGCGGCCACGTCCGCTGGGGTGGGCAGGCATCGGGCTGGGCCTGGCCGGGGTGCTGCTGGTCCTCTCAGGCGGAGATGTGGAACGGCTGCTGACCTTCTCGCTCGGCGCGGGTGAACTCCTGATCGTCGCGGCCATCACCGTCTGGGCCCTGTATACGATCATCGCCCGGCGGCTGTCCCTGCCGGCCATCACGGCCACAGCGGTGCAGGTGGCAATGGCTGCGCTGGTCCTCGCCCCGGTGGCGCTGGCTGCCGGCGCCGGACTCCCGGCCACGGCATCGGGCAACTGGTCGCTGGCGTACATCGCCGTGTTCCCGTCGCTGGGGTCCTACCTGCTGTGGAACCTGGCGCTGAAGCGGACGTCAGCGGCCAACGCCGGAAACTACCTCAACCTGATCGCGGTCTTCACAGCGGTGATCACGGTGCTGCTGGGCCAGCCCATTACGGTCCCGCAGGTCCTGGGCGGCGTCCTGGTGATCTCCGGCGTCCTCCTGACCGGCGCCGGCCGGGCCCCTCAGCCGGTCAGCCCGTCGAATCCCACGTCCTCGCCGGCGTCGGCCTCCGGGTTGCCCTGGTTCCGCCGGCGGTAAAGCAGGAACCCGGCGGCCGCGGCGGTCAGCAGGGACACCACCAGCAGGATGATGCCGACGGCCCGGGCGCCGGCATAGAGGCCCCGGATGTCCCGGGCTTCCTGCGTGTCATCGGAGATGTTGTTGCCGCCCACCGAGTACACGGTGGCGTTGAAGGTGTCGAGGAAAAAGATGATGACCAGCAGCGCGATGCAGACTACTGCCACCACCGCCGCGGCAATCAGGGCGGGGCGGGCAAATCCAACCCGTCCCGCCGCAGGCCGGTTCGCTCCGGGCCCCGGGACCTCTGTATTTTCCGCCATGCCGTCAACACTATCGGCATGGGTGCATCAGTGGAGGCCGGATTCCGGGTCTCCGGGCAGCGAGCCGCAGGGGCCGCCGTCCTCGTTGCTGGCGCGGGCCACGGGGCGTCCGTCAAAATCCATCATGGCCGGGGCGTACCAGCGGCCCACGTGGGTGGCCGAGGCCGGCATGTAGTGGGAGATGAAGGAACGGCGCCACTGGCTGCTGGTCCGGTTGGCATCCGAGCCGTGGACCACGCTGCCGTTAAACAGCAGCACGTCCCCGGGCGCCAGGGAAAGCTTGACCGGCTCGTGGCCCTCCGGCGGCTGCACACGCTCCTTGGTGAAGCTTTCCGCCGGGTCCGACGAATCGGGGCAGACCACCTCCATGTCCTGCGTTCCGGGGCACAGCTGCAGTCCGCCGTTCTCCGGCGTGGAGGGGTCGATGGCCAGCCACGCCGCCAGGCAGGACTGGGGTTTGATCTTCAGGAAGTAGTTGTCCTGGTGAAAGGCCTGCCCGCGGGCACCCGGCGGCTTGAAGTAGTACATGGACTGCACGGCGATCGGCTCGTCCGCCATCAGCTGGGTGAGCACCGACTTCACCCGTGGATCGAGGAGCCGTTGTTTGCTGCCTGCGTCAAACAGGTGCGGGTGGAACATCCTCGGGTAGCGGGCCAGCGGATCCGTGCCGGACTGCGGCGCCCAATGCCCCTCGATGGGCTCGCCGGTTTCTGCGAGCGCGTCGAAGTGCTTGGCGCAGTCCGCCGCTTCGGCGGCGCTGAACAGTCCCCTGGCCACCGTAAATCCGGTGTGGTGATAGGCGTTGACCTGGTCCTGCGTCAGCCGGTAGGCGGGTGTTTCTACGTGCATTCTTCTCATCCTCTGCAATTGGGTGGGCTTCCATCATCGAATCCCACGCTGCGGTCCGGCATGGCAAGGCCTCTCATCTGCATGGATTTTCTTATCCTTGAGTTATGGCCTTTCCTGATCTGCTGCACTGGCGCGCCTCCGGTTCCTTCCGCAACATCCCCATGCCGCCGGTCCGTCGCGCGGATCCCGGGGACTACCTGCTGGTCTGGGTCATCGAGGGCACCATCCACGGCGACCTGGCCGGGGAACCCTTCACCGCAGGGCGCGGCAGGGTCCTGATGTTCCCGCCGTCGGTCCCGCATTCCTATGCGGCGCCGCGAACAGGCGACTGGCACTGGCTGTGGGTGCACTTTGCCGGTTCCGCGGCCGCGGCGGTCCACGAGGAGTTCACTGCAGCGGGCGTGCCACTGGCCCTGACCGACGACCAGGGCATGTACCGGAAGTTCATGGCGGTCCTTACCCACGCCCAGCAGAGCCCGGCACCGCAGGAGTCCCGGGCCCTCAGCGGCGAACTCCTGGGGCTCCTTGGCACCCTCCTCGACCGGTGCGCGCCGCAGGCGCAACGGTCCGCCGGGGAACCGAGGCTGGAGGCCCTTTTCGGCTGGATCGCCGAGAACCTGAACCGTCCGCTTCCGCTCAGCGAATTGTGTGCCGTGGCCACCTACTCGCCGGCGCAGCTGCACCGGTTGTTCATCGCCGCTGTGGGGCTGAGCCCGCAGGCCTACGTAGCCCGGGTCAGGCACTCCACAGCCGCGGACCTGCTGGCCCTGACCTCGATGGCCGTGGCGGACGTGGCGGCGGCCGTGGGCTACGCCGACCCGCTGTACTTTTCCCGGCGGTTCAAGGCGTGGTCCGGGCTGTCCCCTTCGGCCTTCCGCGCCGGCCGGATTCAGGGGCCGGGCAGCGGCGCCCCCTCGGGACCGCCGCAGGATTTCAACTAGGCTGGAACGCATGCCCCCAGCACCCCAGGACCAGATCGCGCCCTTGCTCACCGCCGAAGGCTGGGAGCTCCTTGCGTCCCTGGGCCCCTACCGGGACGAGGAGTCCTTTGCGCTTAACGCCGCCCTCCGAAAGGCCGGCCACTCCCCCGCCCTCGTCTCTGCGGTCCTCACCCAGTCCCGGTTGCGCACCAAGGCCGAAGCCAAGTTCGGGGAGTTCGCGTCCCGGATGCTGTTCACCCAGGCGGGACTTGAGCAGGCCACCCGCCTGAGTGTTGCCGCCCGCCACGCCCAGCGGTTTGCTGCTGCCGGCATCAGCCATGTCGCGGACCTGGGCTGCGGCCTGGCCGCGGACTCGCTGGCGCTTGCCTCCATGGACATCAACGTCACGGCAGTGGAAATGGACGAGACCACTGCTGCCTGCGCCACCGTGAACCTCATCCCCTTCCCCAACGCCACGGTGGTCCACGCCGACGCCACGTCCGTTCCGCTGGACGGGGTCGACGGCGTCTGGCTGGATCCCGCACGCCGGGTCACCTCCACCTCGGGCACCAAACGCATCTGGGATCCCGAAGCCTTCTCCCCGCCGCTGTCTTTCGTCGAAGCCCTGGCTGCGTCCGGCCGCGCGGTGGGCGTGAAGATGGGGCCGGGCATGCCGCACGAGTCGGTACCTGCCGACTGCGAGGCACAGTGGGTGTCGGTGGGCGGCGACGTCACCGAGGTGGCGCTCTGGTTCAACGCGGTCCGGCGCCCGGACATCCGGCGTGCCGCCCTGGTGCTCAGCCCGCACGGTGCAGCGGAATTGACCAGCGGCCAGGACTTTGGTGCGGGTCCGGTACCTGCGGTGGGCCCAGTCGAGGGCTACCTGTACGAACCGGATGGTGCGGTGATCCGCGCAGGCCTGGTGGCCGACGTCGCCCTTCAGCTGGGCGGGCACCTGGTGGACGAGCACATCGCTTACATCTGCGCACCCACACTGGTGGACACGCCCTTCGCCCGGGCGTACAAAGTCCGGCAGGTGATGCCGTACAACGTCAAGACGCTTAAAGCGTGGGTGAAGCAGGAACGCATCACCGTGCTGGACATCAAGAAGCGCGGCACCGCCGTAACGCCCGAGGAACTCCGCAAACAGCTGCTGCCCGCCGGCAAGACGCATTCCGCCAAAAAGGGCGGCGGGAAGACCGCCACCCTGGTCCTGACGCGCATCGGCGAGGACCGGGTGGCGGTAGTGGTGGAGCCGGTCTGAGCTCCAGCACAGCAGGGACTATTGCGCCCTCATGAAGTCTTCAGCGGCCCGGACCTGCTCAGCGGTGGGCCGGGTTCCGGTGTAGAGCACAAATTGTTCCAGCGCCTGGATGGTGGCCACCTCGGCCCCCGTAATCACAGGTTTCCCGGCCGCCCGTGCCGCCTTGATCAATGGTGTCTCGGCTGGCAGCGCCACCACGTCGAACACCATCCGGGCGGCGTCAATGGCCGTGGCGGGGAACGCCAGCGCGTCCGCGTCCGGGCCGCCTGCCATGCCCAGCGGCGTGACGTTGATGATCAGGTCCGCTGAACCGGCGTCGAGCTCCGGCCGCCAGGCGAAACCGTACTGACCGGCGAGCGCCCGGCCCGTGGCTTCATTCCGGGCGATGACCGTAACGTCCGTGAAGCCGGCGTCCCGGAGGGCTGCCACCGTGGCTTTGGCCATGCCGCCGGCGCCCTGGACCAGGACAGACCAGTCCGTGGGGACGGCGTTGCTGGCCAGCAGCTGCTCGATGGCGGTGTAGTCGGTGTTGTAGGCCTTGAGATGGCCATCCGTGTTCACGATCGTGTTGACGGATTCGATCGCCGTGGCGGAATCGTCCATCTCGTCCACCAGCGCCATCACGTCCTCCTTGAACGGCATGGACACCGCGCAGCCCCGGATGCCCAGCCCGCGCACGCCGGCGATGGCCTGCTCCAGGTTGGTGGGGGCAAACGCCTTGTAGATCCAGTTCAGCCCCAACTGCCCGTACAGGTGGTTGTGGAAGCGCGTCCCGTTGTTGCTGGGCCGTGCGGAGAGCGAGATGCAGAGGGTCATGTCTTTATTCAGAATGGGCACCCTTCATTAAAACGCCTTCGCGCACGTTCCCGGGGTCAGGGCGCGCAGCCCGTTCCGAGCGGGAAGCTGCCGACGGCGGCCGGGAGCTTCCCGGGCGCGGTCGCCTTTCCGGCCAGCACTGCTGCCAGCGCGTCGAAAGCGCCGTCGGATCGGCCGTAGACGGCCAGTTTCACGGGTGCGGCGGATTCCTGCAGCGGCCAGGGTGCGTCCAGGGCCACGGCAATGTCCCCACCGGCCGGGCGGCCGCCATAGCCGATCAGGTTCACCACCGGCCCGGAGCCCACCGCGAGCCCGGCGCGGGCGGCGGCGGCCGCAAAACGTTCCCGGTCGCCGGGACCGCCGCCGGTCACCTGGACGGCACCCGGCACCAGCGGCCCGGTGCAGGGCCCGGACAGGACCGTCACCGCGGCCGCCGAGACCTTGGCGGAGAGTGCCGCACCGCTGCCGGGCGCAGCGCCTTGCGAGGCTCCGGTCCGGCCCCGCCACGTCATCATGGTGGCCACCCGCGTTGCAGCCTCGTCCAGCCGCTGCGCGGAGAGCTCGCCGGATGCGACGGCCCGGACAATGGCGGCATGGGCCTGATCCACGTCGGCCGGCATCAGCAGCAGGTCGGCGCCTGCGGCCAGGGCCTTAACGGCAGCGGCGCCGGACGGGTACTGCTTGTTCACCGCTTCCATGTTCAGGGCGTCCGTGACGGCCACGCCATTGAAGCCCAGGCCGCGCAGCGCCTGGTACGTGGGGGCCGAGAGCGACGCCGGAACGCCGGGTTCCAGCGCTGGAACCGCAATGTGCCCGGTCATGATCATCGGCGCTCCGCCGGCTACGGCCGCCTGGAACGGTTTCCAGTCCCGGCCGCGGAGTTCCTCAACGGTGGCGGGCTGCACGGGCAGGCTGAGGTGCGAATCGGCTGTCACGGAGCCGTGGCCCGGGAAATGTTTGGCAACGGGCAGGATCCCCGCGCCCAGCATGCCGTGGGAGAACGCCGCCCCCAGGGCAGCGGCAGCGTCCGGATCCGAGGACATGGACCGGGCACCGATGGTGGGGTCCTTGGGCCCGATGGTCACGTCGGTGTCCGGCGCGAAGTCAACGGTGAACCCGAGCGGTGCCAGTTCAGCGGCCAGCCCGCCGCCGGCTTCGCGGGCCAGCGGTTCGCTGCCGGCGGCCCCGAAACTCATCGGCGCAGGCCATTCCGTCAGGGGCAGGCCCAGCCGCGCCACCACTCCGCCTTCCTGGTCCACACCGATCAGGCCCGGCCATGGATCCCCATCCGCCCTGGTCGCGGTGGCGAGCTGTTGGTTGGCGGCGGTCATCGCGGCGGGATCAACCTGCCCCTGCGGCCCCTTGGGCACGTTGTCACCCATGATGATGGCCCCGGAGAGGTGCAGACGTTCAATAACGGCGGCGTGCGCGGCAGCGTCGGTGCCCTTAAAGAACGGCAGCAGCACCTGGCCGGCCTTCTGGCCGGTGTCCATGGCGGCCACCGCTGCCGCGGCGGCGTCCTGGTCGCGCTGCTCGGGGCCCCACCCCAAGGCCCGGGAACCGGGATCAGGTGCCGGGGACGCGGTGGTGGGGACCGGCGTCGTACTTGGCAACGGGGCGGCCGCAGCTGTGGAACCGGACGGGGATTCCGACGGCGTCGCAGGCGGCGGCGTGGCGGTGCACGAGGTGAGGGCAAGGGCCGCTGCCGCCGCGAGGAAGGGGAGGGTTTTGGAGAGTCGTTGAGGCAGGCGCTGGAACATAACCATCAGTACGATGCTACCCCTGCACTAGACTTGGACCACCCGTTCGCCTGCCAGCCATTGCCTGTCAGCGGCGCGAGCCAGCGGCAAACCGGACAGTAAGGAAACGCGTGCAGATCGACTTCGCACAATCGAGGCAATCAACCCTTGGTGTGGAATGGGAACTGGCCCTGGTGGACGGTGAAACGGGCGAGCTGGCCTCCGTGGCCAACCAGGTGCTCCGTGGTGTGGCCGCGCGCCACCCTGAGCTCAACGAAGACGATGAACACCCACACATCAAGCAGGAACTGCTGCTGAACACCGTGGAGCTGGTCACCGGCATCTGTGAAACCGCTGCCGAAGCCAAGGAGGACCTCAGCCGGTCCCTCGCTGCTGTGCGCGAAATCACGGACCCCATGGGTGTGGAGCTGTTCTGCGCCGGCAGCCACCCGTTCAGCCCGCCCCAGCTGCAGCCTGTCACGGACAAGGCCCGGTACGCGAAGCTGATCGACAGGACCCAGTGGTGGGGCCGGCAGATGGTCATCTACGGTGTCCACGTCCACGTGGGACTGGACCGCCGGGAAAAGGCGCTGCCGGTGCTTGATGGCCTGGTCAACTACTTCCCGCATTTCCAGGCGTTGTCCGCGTCCAGCCCCTTCTGGGGCGGCGAGGACACCGGGTATGCCTCGCACCGGGCGTTGATGTTCCAGCAGCTTCCCACCGCCGGCCTGCCGTTCCAGTTCTCCTCCTGGGCCGACTACGAGTCCTATGTGCAGGACATGTTCACCACCGGGGTGATCGACACCCTGTCCGAGATCCGCTGGGACATCCGGCCGGTCCCCAACCTGGGCACCATCGAGATGCGGATCTGCGACGGCCTGGCCACACTCGAGGAAGTGGGCGCCATCGCTGCCCTCACCCAGTGCCTGGTGGACGAGTTCTCCACCACCCTGGACAACGGCGGCACCATCCCCACCATGCCGCCGTGGCACATCCAGGAGAACAAATGGCGGGCGGCCCGGTACGGGATGGAGGCGATCATCATCCTGGACGCCGCCGGCAAGGAGCAGCTGGTCACGGACCACCTGCTGGAGACCCTGAACCGGTTGGAGCCGGTGGCCGCCAAGCTGGGCTGCGCCGATGAACTGGCCGACGTGGAAAAGATCATCAACCGCGGCGCCGGCTACCAGCGGCAGCGCCGGGTCGCCGCAGAAAACAGCGGGAACCTCCAGGCCGTGGTGCTGGACCTGGTCAAGCAGATGCGGAACGGCCCCACGGCCTAACCGCCCGACCTCCGCCCCGTCCCCGCTTTCCCCCGTCCCCGTTGCAGGCGGGGGGGTCAGGCCGGGAGTGAGACCGCTGTGACCGGGAGGGAGGAGTCCGGGGCGAAGGCGATCCCGCTGGGCTCCTTGCCGGCCATCACCAGCTGCGCTCCCAGGGCAGCCACCATGGCCCCGTTGTCGGTGCACAGCCCCAGCGGCGGCACGTGCAGCCGGATCCCGGCGGACGTGCAGCGCTGGCCCGTCAGTTCGCGAAGCCGGGAGTTGGCAGCGACGCCGCCGCCCAGCAGCACGTCCTTGATCCCGTGCTCCCGGCAGGCCAGGACCGCCTTGGCGGACACCACGTCCACCACCGCCTCCTGGAAGGCTGCGGCGATGTCCGCCACCGGCACCTCCTCGCCGCGAGCCTCGAACTGCTCCACGCAGCGGGCCACTGCTGTCTTAAGCCCGCTGAAGGACCAGTCGTAGCGGTGCTTGCCGGGCTCTTCGGCGGTTCCCATGTATTTAGGCTGGCTCAGGCCACGGGGAAACCTGATGGCGGCACGGTTGCCGGTCCGGGCCACGGCGTCGATCGCCGGCCCGCCCGGGTACCCCAGCCCCAGGATGCGGGCCACTTTGTCGTACGCTTCTCCGGCGGCGTCGTCGATGGTGGAGCCCAGGAGGACCACGTCATCGGTGATGTTGTTGATCTTCAGGATTTCGGTATGTCCGCCGGAAACCAGCAGCGCGCCAAGGTTGGCCGGCAGTTCCGGGGCGCGCCCGTCGCCGTCCGGCGCCAGGAGCCCCACCCCCACGTGTGCCACCAGGTGGTTGATCGCGTAGAGGGGCTTGCCGGTGGCAACGGCCAGGGCCTTCGCGGCGCACACGCCCACCATCAGGGCACCTGCCAGCCCAGGCCCGGCGGTGACGGCGATGGCATCCACCTCGTCCAGCCGCACACCGGCGTCGGACAATGCCGCGTCCAGGGTGGGGATGAAGGCGTCCAGGTGCGCCCGGGACGCAATTTCGGGAATAACACCGCCGAACCGGACGTGCTCGTCCATGGACGAGGAGACGGTGTTGGTCAGCAGGGTGGTCCCCCGCACGATGCCAACCCCCGTTTCGTCGCAGGAGGATTCGATCCCCAGCACCAGTGGCTGTGTCCGGTTCATAACTGGCCTGCTTCCGTGGTTCCGCTGCCGCCGTCGAGCTGCAGCCTCATGATGAGGGCGTCGACGCCGTCGCGGTAATAGCGCTGTCGGATATGGATCTGTTCGAAGCCGAAACGGACGTACAGTGCCTGCGCCCGGGGATTGTCCGCCCTGACCTCCAGGAGCACGTCGGCTGCCCGCCGCGCCCGGGCTTCGTCGATCAGGAGGGTCAGGAGGGTACTGCCGATGCCGCGGCCTTCCTGTTCGGGCACGACGGCGATGGTCTGGACGTCCGCGATGGGCTCAATGCACATCAGGCCGGCGTAGCCCACGATCCCGGCAGTGTCCTCCGCCACCAGGTAGTGCCGGGTGTCCGGCTGGGACAGTTCGGAAAGGAACATGTGCAGCGGCCAGGCGTCCACCGGGAAAAGCCGCTGCTCCAGCGCGTTGACGGCGGCGACGTCGTCAAGGGTCATGGGCCGGAGGGTGATGCCCTCGAGGCGGGCGGGTCCGTCGGCGGTCACAGGGCACGCTTGCGGGGTCCGGGTACCTGTGCGTCGGATTCGCGCAGGTACAGGGGGGTGGAGTCAGGCAGGGTTCCGCCGGACGCGAGCCGGGCCAGCGCAAACTGGCCCAGGTACAGGGCATCGGGCTGCTCCCGGACGAAGGCCGGGTCAGCGCGGAGCACATCGGCGTACAGCCCGGCGCCTGCGCCAAAGGCCGGCAGGTCCGGAAGGTCAGCAGCGAAACCGACGTGCGGACCGTCCACCAGTTCGGGCAGCTGCCCGGGCGCCAGGGTGTACCGGGCCCAGTACACCTCTTTACGCAGGGCGTCGGTGGCCACCAGGAATTCCGGAACGGCTGCGGTGGACTCCGCCACTTCCAGGGCCACCGCGTCCAGGCTCATGAGTCCGTGCAGCGGCTTGCCCCAGACGTAGGCCAGGGTGCGGGCCGTGGCGATGCCGGAGCGCAGGCCCGTGAACGGCCCGGGGCCCACACCCACCACCAGGGCATCGATGTCCGTTCCCGCAACACCGGCAGTGGCCAGCATGTCCTGGATGCCCGGGGCCAGCACTTCGGCGTGGCTGCGGGTATCCTCGGTGGCGAAACCGGCCACCATGCCCTCGAGCGCGTCATCCGACACCAGGGCGGCGCTGGCCACGGCGGAGGTGTCAATAGCGAGGATCAGCATGCGGATCTCCTTCGGGAAGGGCAAGGTCCGGGGCAGCTGGCCAGCGCGGACCGTACCCCCGCAGCACAATGGTGCGGGGTTCGTCTGTTTCGTCGGTATCAAAGTCCAGGAAGCCGGCGCCCTGCTCCGTTGGGGTCTCCTGGGCCGGTAAACCGGCGGCCGCTCCAGCGGTGGCAGCGCCGGCCAGGCCGATGGCCCGGTGCAGGTCGATCTCGAGCCGGCTGTTGCTCAGGTGCTCCACCCGGTCACGGCCCCACTCCACCACGGTGACGGCGGAATCCAGCGTGTTCTCCAGGTCGATATCATCAATCTCCGCGGCCGACCCGAGCCGGTAAGCATCCACGTGGACCAGGTCCGGTCCGCCGGGCCGGGGACCGTCGGCGAGGTTGGGATGGATGCGGACCAGCACAAAGGTGGGCGAAATGACGCCGGCCCGGACCCCCAGCCCCTCGGCCAGGCCCTGCGTGAACGTGGTTTTGCCGGCACCCAGCTCGCCGGAGAGCACCAGCAGGTCCCCGGCGTCGAGGACCACCGCCAGCCTGGCCGCGAGCGCATGGGTCAGCTCCGCCGTCGTCGCCTGGACCGTGAGCTCCCAGGCGGGCTGGCCGGACCCGCTCACGCGGCGCCCTCCGCACCATCATCGGGCTCATTAATAAAACGGCGCGGGACGCGCGGGCTGATCCTGGTGACAATCTCGTAGTTGATGGTCCCGGCGGCGCGGGCCCAGTCGTCAGCTGTGGGACCGCCGTCGGCCCCGTCGCCGAACAGGACCGCCTCGGCTCCGGACAGGCCGGCCTCCGCCCCGGAGGCCCCACCCAGGTCGATGACCATCTGGTCCATGGCGATCCGCCCCACCACGGGGTAGGTGGTGCCGGCAATCCGGACCGGGCCGCCCGTTGCCACGCGCGGCACACCATCGGCATAGCCGAGCGGGATGAGGCCCAGCGTTGTGTCGGCGGCAGTGCGGTAGTTCAGGCCGTAGGACACGCCCTGCCCGGCCGGAACCTGCTTGCACTGCGACACCACGGTGCGCAGCGTCATGGCCGGGCGCAGGCCGAGTTCCGCGGCAGTGAGGTCCTCGAACGGGGACAGGCCGTAAATGCCCAGGCCCACCCGGACCAGGTCGAAATGGGTGTCGGGCCGGGACAGCGTGGCGGGGGTGTTGGCCAGGTGGCGCACCTCGGGATCCACCCCGGCGTCCTCCGCCACGGCCAGTACTTCCTTGAACAGGGCCAGCTGCTGGTCCGTCTCTGGCCGGTCCGGCTCGTCCGCCACCGCGAGGTGCGAAAAGATGCCCACCACGCGGAGCAGGCCCTGGTCCTGGTATTCCATGGCTTCGCCCACCAGCGTGTCCCAGGTGCCGGTGGTGGCGCCGTTCCGGCCCAGGCCGGTGTCCACTTTCAGGTGGATCCGGGCGGGGCGTTCCTGCTCGCGGGCGGCAGCGACGATGCGGTCCAGTTCCCAGCCCGAGCAGCCGATGTCGACGCCGGCGGCAACGGCCGCGCCGAAGTTGCTTTCCGTGGTGTGCAGCCAGGCCAGGAGCGGGGCGTCGATACCCGCCGCGCGGAGGGACAGTGCCTCGGAGATATGGGCAACCCCCAACCAGGCGGCGCCGGCCTCGAGTGCGGCCCGGGCCACGGGGACGGCGCCATGGCCGTAGGCATCGGCTTTGACCACGGCCATCACTTTGGCCGGCGAGGCTGCCGCGGCAAGCCGGCGGACGTTGTGCCGGACGGCGGCCAGGTCAATGACGGCTGACCTCTCGTTGCGGGGATCCTGTCCGGGGTCAGTGCTGGTGGGGCCGGGTGCTGCGGGGTAAGTCACCCTAGTGATTCTAGTGCTGGCGCTACCGGCCGGATAATCGCCGCCCTGCCGCGGGTTCAGGCGTCCGAGAGGTGCGCAATGGTGGCTGAGGCCCGGCGCTGGGCCGTGGGCGGGACGTCCTGGATGATCTCGGACAGGAAACCGAAGCGCCGCAGCCACTGGCTGGTCTGCCGTTCCGGCCGGGCGTTGGCGCGTTTCCACCAGTCGGCAATGTCGCCCCAGCCCGGCGCGGCCAGCGAGCCGCCCACTTCCTGGACCGACAGGGCTGCGCACAGGTTGGCGAACCGGAGCCGGTTGCCCAACGGCCACCCCGCCAGGCTGCCCACAATAAACGCAGCATCGAAGCAGTCGCCGGCGCCGGTGGGGTCCAGTGCCTTGACGGGCAGCGAGGGCACCCACTCCTCCTCCCCCGTTTCGGAGTCCACCGCCATGGCTCCCTGCTGGCCGAGGGTCACAACGGCGACGGGCACCCGGTCGGCCAGCGCATAGAGGGCGGACCACGGGTTGTCCTTCCCGGTCAGGGCCATGGCCTCGCGCTGGTTGGGCAGGAACCCGTGGAAGTACTTCAGGTTCTCCAGCCGGATTGGCGCCCATTCACCGCTGGGGTCCCAGCCGGTGTCACCGAACAGCTTCACGCCTGCCTGGTGCGCGGCCACGGCCCACGGTTCCACCTCAACGCCCACCTCGGCGATGCCCGCGAGCGCCGGCGGCGGG
The DNA here is from genome assembly GCF_030208875.1 of Pseudarthrobacter sp. MEB009. Classification (NCBI taxonomy): domain Bacteria; kingdom Bacillati; phylum Actinomycetota; class Actinomycetes; order Micrococcales; family Micrococcaceae; genus Pseudarthrobacter; species Pseudarthrobacter sp. MEB009. The sequence goes on along the minus strand of NZ_JARVTC010000007.1, from coordinate 168,758 downwards.
TCCCCGATCAACTCCGAGGAAGTCACCGGTGCCGGATGCCCGTGGGTCACCAGGGAACGGTCCTTCTGCACGCAGAGGGATACCGTCACCGGCGAGTGCCAGCCCTTTACCCGCCTGGACAAGCTGAGGTCCACCTGTTCCTGGTCCGCGAGGATCTTCCAGTTGAAGTCGCCGTAGCCGTCGTCGCCGAACGCTGCCGCCAGCCCGGTCCGGAGCCCCAGCCGGGCCGCTGCGATGGCCTGGTTGGCCACGCCGCCCGGGCAGCTGCCCATCCCTTCGCTCCAGATTTCGGTGCCCGCTTCGGGTTCGCTGGGCAGTCCGGTGAAAATGATGTCCTGGAAAACTGTGCCGGCGAGCAGCAGGTCGAACCCCGGTCCGGTCCGCGCGCGGACGGCGCCCAGGGGGTCGAAAAGGCGTGCCGGGATCGCGTCCATGTCCGGCACGATACGCCACGCCGCTTCCCACCGATAGGGGCGCGCGGGCGGCAGGCCTAGACTCGGACCCATGCGGCTACTCATTGTGGGCGGCGGGGGTTTCCGCGTCCCCCTCATCTACCGGGCCTTGACGTCCGGCGGCTACGGCGGCCTGGTCTCGAGCCTGGTGTTGTACGACGTCGATCCGCACCGCCTCGACGCCGTCGCCGCAGTGCTGGCCGGTATGCCGCCCGGACCGGGTGCCCGGCTGGCCGTCCGCTGCAGCACCAGCCTGCCCGAGGCACTGGATGGTGTGGACATGGTCTTCGCGGCCATCCGCCCGGGCGGGACCAGCGGCAGGGTCCTTGACGAGAAGGTGGCGGCAGGCCTGGGCCTGCTGGGTCAGGAAACCACAGGCGCCGGCGGCATCTCGTACGCCCTGCGCACCATCCCGCGGATGCTGGAGCTGGCGGCGCTGATGAAGCAGCGCTGCCCGGCCGCGTGGCTGATCAACTTCACCAACCCGGCCGGCATGGTCACGGAAGCCCTGCGCCCGGTGCTGGGCCACAAGGTCATCGGGATCTGCGACTCGGCCGGCGGCCTGGTGCTGCGGGCGGCACGGGCTGCGGGTACACCACTGGCGGCTGGAAGCCTGGCCGGGGTGGGCTACCACGGGCTGAACCATCTGGGCTGGCTGTACCGGCTGGCACCCGGCGGAACGGATGTCCTCCCGACCCTGCTCGAGGACCGGGAAGCATTGCAAAGCTTCGAGGAAGGCCGGCTGTTCCCGCAGGCGTTCCTGGCCGGCCTGGGTGCCATTCCCAACGAGTACCTGTACTACTACTACCGGCACGACGCCGCCCGCCTGGCCATCGCCGCAAGGGCGCGGACCCGGGGCGAGGACATCCACCGGCAGCAGCAGGACCTGTACCCGCAACTGGCTGTCGCCGGGCCGGATGCGTTCCGCCTCTGGGAGGCTGCCCGGCTCGCCCGGGAGGAAGGCTACCTGGCTGAGGCCCGGTCGGACGGCGAGCGCCGGGACGAAGAAGGCCTGGCCGGTGGCGGCTACGAGCAAGTGGCGCTGGCCGCCATGCGCGCTCTGACCGGCGGTGGCGACACCCAGCTGATCCTGAACACCGTCAACACGGTGCCGCCCGCGTCCGGCACAGCCCGGTCCCGGGTGGGCCAACCCGACCAGCTGGGCCACCCGGCCACCCCCGCCCCCGCTGACCCGGCCCCCGCGGAAGCCGCCATTCCCGGTTTGCCCGCGGACGCCGTCGTCGAACTCCCCTGCACGGTCAGCGCCCAAGGTGCGGTGCCGCTGCCCCAGGCGGCGCCACCGGAACCACGCCTGAAGCTGCTCCGGGAGGTCAAGGACGTGGAGCGGTTCACGGTCCGGGCCGCGACGGACGGGAACCGGGAAGCCGCCCTCGCCGCGTTCGCGCATCATCCGCTGGTGGCCTCCGCCGACCTCGCGGCCAGGCTCCTGGCCGGGTACGAGCAGGCCTTCCCCGACCTCGGGAAGATGTGGCGGGGCAGCGGGCGTTAAGTTGGGAGTAGTGTTTTACCGAATGCGCACTGCAGCCTCGCCCGGCACTCGCGCCGGCGGCCGGAAGGAGATCCCGTGGCACTGATCCGCAGGGTTGCTTTGCTCTCCCTCCATACCTCGCCGATGGAACAGCCAGGCTCCGGCGACGCCGGCGGAATGAACGTGTACGTCCGCGAACTGGCCGAAGCCCTGGCCGAAGCCGGGATCGAGGTGGAGATCTTCACCCGCGCCACCGCCGCCAACCAGCCGGCCGTTGAACATCCGGATCCCGGCGTCTGCGTCCACAACGTAATGGCCGGGCCGCCGCGGAAGGTTCCGAAAGAGGAACTTCCGGGCCTGGTGAACGCCATGGTGGCGGAGATCGAGCAGATCCGCCGCCGCCAGCCGCACGGGCGCTACGACGTGATCCACTCGCACTACTGGGTCTCCGGACTGGCCGGCCTGGAACTGTCCCGGCAATGGGACGTGCCCTTGGTCCACACCATGCACACCATGGCCAAGGTCAAAAACCTGCTCCTGGAATCCGGTGAACAGCCCGAACCGCGGCGGCGCGAAGTGGGCGAGCAGCGCATTGTGGATGGCGCGGCCAGGCTGATCGCCAACACCAGCGCCGAGGCCGGCGAGCTCGTCTCCCATTACGGCGCCAGCTTCGAGCGGATCGACGTCGCTCCCCCGGGCGTTGACCTCAACACGTTCACGCCGGCGTTCCGCACCCGGTCGCGCGCCGAACGGGGCATCAGCCCGGACACGTTCCACCTGGTTTTCGCCGGCCGCATCCAGCGCCTCAAAGGCCCCCAGGTCCTGGTGAAGTCCGCCGCGCTGCTGCGCCAGCGCCGGCCGGACATCGACCTCCGGCTCACCATCCTCGGCTCGCTGAGCGGAAACAAGGAATTCAACCTCCGGCGGCTGGTTGCCGAGGCAGGAATGGACGACGTCGTCACGCAGCTTCCGCCGGTCAAGGCACCGGAGCTGGCGGGCTGGTTCCGGGCGGCTGACGTGGTGGCCATGCCGTCCTTCAGCGAATCCTTCGGGCTGGTGGCGCTGGAGGCCCAGGCCTGCGGCACTCCCGTGGTGGCCACCCGGGTGGGCGGCCTCTCGCGTGCCATCTTCCACGGCCGGACGGGCCTGCTGGTGGACGGGCATCATGCCGCTGACTGGGCCGATGCGCTCGAAGCGCTCTACGACGATCCGGCCACCCGGGCTGACATGGGCCGGGCCGCCGCCATCCGCGCGCAGAGTTCCGGCTGGCAGCGCACGGCGGCGGTCACCCTGGACAGTTACCACGCCGCTGCCGACGACTCAGCCGCGCCCCGCCTGGTCCGCGCCATCCCCGCTTCCTGACGGCCGCCGTCGTCAACGCCACTGCGGTGGCGCCAACCCAAGGAAAGGACAACGGTGTCTGATTTCCCGACTGATCTGCAGATAGCCCGTGCCGCCGCCATCCGGCCCATCACCGAGATTGCCGAAGCCGCTGGCATCAACGGTGCGGCGCTGGAGCCCTACGGACGATACAAGGCCAAGATCGACCCGGCGCTGCTGGACGCACCCGGGCCTGCGGGGAAGGTGGTCCTGGTGTCGGCCATGTCCCCCACCCCTGCCGGCGAGGGCAAGTCCACCACCACGGTGGGGCTGGCGGACTCGCTGGCCCGGGCCGGGCACAAGGTGATGATTGCGTTGCGGGAACCGTCGCTCGGGCCCATCCTGGGCATGAAGGGCGGGGCAACGGGCGGCGGCTATTCGCAGGTGCTGCCCATGGACGAGATCAACCTGCATTTCACCGGTGACTTCCACGCTGTGACCAGCGCCAACAATGCCCTGATGGCCCTGGTGGACAACCACATCTACCAGGGCAACGAACTGGACATCGACCCGCGGCGGATGACGTTCAAGCGCGTCCTGGACATGAATGACAGGGCGTTGCGGGAGGTGGTCATCGGGCTGGGTGGACCCGCCCAGGGCGTCCCGCGGCAGGACGGTTTCGACATTACCGTGGCCTCCGAGGTCATGGCTGTGTTCTGCCTGGCCACGGACCTGGCCGACCTCCGGGACCGCCTGGGCCGCATCACGTTCGGCTACACCTACGCGCGCAGGCCCGTCACGGTGGCCGACCTTAAGGTGCAGGGCGTCCTGACACTGCTCCTCAAGGACGCGATCCGGCCCAACCTGGTGCAGACCATCGCCGGCACGCCCGCGCTGGTCCACGGGGGCCCGTTTGCCAACATCGCGCATGGCTGCAATTCCCTGATCGCCACCCAGACGGCCCGGCGGCTGGCGGACATTGTGGTTACCGAGGCGGGGTTCGGCGCCGACCTGGGGGCCGAGAAATACATGGACATCAAGGCCCGCACGGGCGGGGTTGCGCCGTCCGCGGTGGTGGTTGTGGCGACGGTCCGGGCCCTGAAGATGCAGGGCGGCGTAGCCAGGGACCAGCTGACCCGCCCTGACCTGGCGGCGCTGGAAGCCGGCGTGGCCAACCTCCGCCGGCACGTACGGAACGTGGAAAAATTCGGCGTCCCGCCGGTGGTCGCCATCAACCGGTTCTCCTCGGACACGCAGGAGGAACTGGACTGGCTCCTGGCCTGGTGCGCCGCTGAAGGCGTTCCGGCCGCCGTCGCGGACGTTTGGGGACACGGCGGCGGCGGCGCCGGGGGCGATGAACTGGCGGCCCTGGTGGCACAGGCCCTGACGGAACCCACCAGCTTCCGGCACCTGTACCCCCTGGACATGCCTGTGGAGGAGAAGATCCGGACCATCGCGCAGGAGATCTACGGGGCGGACGGCGTGGACTTCTCGGTGCCGGCCCTGAAGCGGCTCGCCGACATCGAGCGGAACGGGTGGGGCAACCTGCCAATCTGCATGGCCAAGACCCAGTATTCATTTACCGACGACGCCACCCGGCTGGGTGCCCCCAAAGGCTTCACCATCCACGTGCGCGACCTGCTGCCCAAGACCGGTGCGGGTTTCATCGTGGCCCTGACCGGCGCGGTGATGACCATGCCGGGCCTCCCGCCGGAACCGGCAGCGCTGCGGATGGACGTGGACGACGCCGGAAACCCGGTGGGGCTCGCCTAAAACCGTCGGCCCCTCCCCTCCCCTCCCCGTTGCGCTATCACTTAGGGTCCCCAAAAGGGGACTTTAGGGACCACAACTGATAGCGCAACGGGGGCTGTGGATAACTTCAGCGGACCACCCTGGCTCCGCGCCACAATGGTGCCATGCACCAGCCCTCGCCCCTCCCAAAAGGACTCTCCGCCGCGCCTTTCACCGTCCACGAGGCGCGGGCGGCGGGCCTGACCCGGGGCCGGCTGCGTGCAGCGGACCTGACATCCACCGGGCGCCTGCTCTACCAGCGCTCGGATTGGGAGTTCGACCTTCCGGGGGTGGCACGGGCACTCTCCGCGGCCACGCCCGGTGCCTGGATATCCCATCTGACGGCTGCCGCGCTGCTGGGCCTGTGGTTGCCGCCGTGGCTCCAGGACAGCCGCGAACTGCACCTGAGTAAGCCCAAGGCCTTGCCGCCAGCCCGACGCTCCGGGGTGGTGGGCCACACCGTTCTTGCTTTCCCTGACGAGACCATGTGCTGGGAGGGCATCCACCTGTCCACCCCAGCGCGCACCTGGCTGGACCTGGCCAGGCGTTTGCCGTTGGAGCATCTGGTGGCGGTCGGCGACCAGCTGGTGCGCCCGCCCCGCCCCGGCCTCGAGCTGCGGACGGAAGCCTGGTCCAGCGTCCAGGAGCTGCGGCTGGTCGCTTCCCGGCACCCAAAGCTCAAGGGCATCGTCAAGGCGCGTACCGCCGTCGAACTTGTCCGTTGCGGTTCAGACTCCGCCCCTGAGACGTTCCTGCGCCTGGCCCTGACAGACGCCGGGCTCCCCGAGCCCGGCCTTCAGGTCCGGATCGATCCGGCCGATCCCTACTCGCCGGCCGCCGACCTCGGGTACCGGGCCCGCCGCATCGCGATCCAGTACGACGGCGGCCATCACCTCAGCCGCGAACAGCAGTCCCGCGACAACCGGCGGGATGCAGCCTTCCATGCTGCCGGCTGGCGGTACTTCAAGTTCAACGCCGACGACCTTGCCCGGGACTTCCGCGGCGCCGTTGGCCAGATCCGGGCGGCGCTGCGCCAGGCCTGAACGCACGTTGCCCTATCACCTATGGTCCCCAAACAAGGCGTTTGGCGACCATAGGTGATAGGGCAACGGGAGGGTGGGAGGGCTTAGCGCTCCAGGTCACCGCGGATGAAGGCTTCGACCTTCTCGCGGGCGAGGTCGTCGTTGAACTGCTCCGGCGGCGACTTCATGAAGTAGCTCGATGCGGAGAGCAGCGGCCCGCCCACACCACGGTCCAGGCCGATCTTCGCCGCGCGGATGGCGTCGATGATCACGCCGGCGGAGTTGGGCGAATCCCAGACCTCCAGCTTGTACTCCAGCGATACGGGGGCGTCGCCGAAGTTGCGGCCCTCGAGCCGGACAAACGCCCATTTGCGGTCATCGAGCCACTGGACGTAGTCCGACGGGCCGATGTGGACGTCCTTGGCGGCGAGTTCGGCCTGAACGTTGGACGTCACGGCCTGGGTTTTGGAGATCTTTTTGGACTCCAGGCGGTCACGCTCCAGCATGTTCTTGAAGTCCATGTTGCCGCCCACGTTCAGCTGGTAGGTGCGGTCAAGGGTGACGCCGCGGTCCTCGAACAGCTTGGCCATGACGCGGTGCGTGATGGTGGCACCGATCTGGCTCTTGATGTCGTCGCCCACGATCGGCACGCCGGCGGCGGTGAACTTGTCCGCCCATTCCTTGGTGCCGGCGATGAAGACGGGCAGGGCGTTGACGAACCCGACGCCCGCATCGATGGCGGCCTGGGCATAGAACTCGGCGGCGGCCTGGGATCCCACGGGCAGGTAGCAGACCATCACGTCGACCTTGGCGTCCTTGAGTGCCTGAACCACGTCCACGGGCTCTTCCGTGGACTGTTCAATGGTCTCGAGGTAGTACTTGCCCAGGCCGTCCAGGGTGTGGCCGCGCTGGACCGTGACGCCTGTGGGCGGCACGTCGGCGATCTTGATGGTGTTGTTTTCGCTGGCCAGGATGGCATCCGCAAGGTCAACGCCGACCTTCTTGCCATCAACATCAAACGCGGCAACGAACTCAACGTCGCCCACGTGGTACTGGCCAAACTCAACGTGCATCAGGCCGGGAATGGTGGCCGCAGGATCGGCGTCCTTGTAGTACTGGACGCCCTGGACCAGCGAGGCGGCGCAGTTGCCAACGCCGACGATTGCAACACGGATCGGATGTGAAGACACGGAACTCCTTTATGACATACGTCAGCCCGCTGGCTTCCGCTGCAAAAGACGTGCGACGGCGGCCGGCAGGCATGGCGCCAAACGGCGCCTTTTCATGATACCCAACAGGGCGGTGCCGGGGATTGTTCCCCGGCACCGCCCCGCAACAAAAGGCTTAGGCGTTCTGCTTCCAGAGGCTGATGTCCGAATCGACGGCGAACTCGTCGATCGCGGTTAGTTCCGCTTCGGTGAAGCCAAGGTTGTTGAGGGCGCCCAGGGTGTCCTCGAGCTGGCGCACGCTGGAGGCGCCCACCAGCGCTGACGTCACCGGGGTGCCCTTGGGCTGGTCGCGGAGGAGCCATGAGATGGCCATCTGGGCCAGGGTCTGGTCCCGGCCGGCGGCGATGCTGTTCAGCCCGCGGATCCGGTCCAGCTTCTCTTCCGTGATGGCGTCCCCGGACAGGAACCGGGCCTTGGCGGCGCGGGAGTCGGCGGGGATGCCGTTGAGGTAGCGGTCCGTGAGCATCCCCTGCGCCAGCGGCGAGAAGGCGATGGACCCTGCACCCACCTGGTCGAGGGCCTCGTACAGGTTGGGGGTGCCGTTTTCTGTCCACCGGTTCAGCATGGAGTAGCTGGGCTGGTGGATGAGCAGGGGCGTGCCGAGGTCCTTGAGGATCCGGGCCGCTTCGAGGGTCTGCTCGGGCGTGTAGGAGGAGATGCCGGCGTACAGGGCCTTGCCGGAGCGCACGGCGTGGTCCAGGGCGCCCATGGTCTCTTCCATGGGCGTTTCCGGGTCCGGCCGGTGGCTGTAGAAGATGTCCACGTAGTCCAGGCCCATGCGCTGCAGGGACTGGTCCAGGCTGGACAGCAGGTACTTGCGCGATCCCCACTCGCCGTAGGGGCCGGGCCACATGTAGTAGCCGGCCTTCGTGGAGATCACGAGTTCGTCGCGGTACGGCTTGAAGTCGTCCTGCAGGTGCCGGCCGAAGTTGGTCTCCGCGGTGCCGTCCGGCGGGCCGTAGTTGTTGGCCAGGTCAAAGTGGTTGACGCCCAGGTCGAAGGCGCGGCGCAGGATGGCGCGCTGTTCGTCGAAGCGCTTGTCGTCGCCGAAGTTGTGCCACAGGCCCAGGGAAATGGCGGGCAGCTTCAGGCCGCTGCGGCCGACCCGGCGGTAGGGCATGGATTCGTAGCGGTTCTCCGCTGCAGAATAAGTCATACTTCCATCCTGCCAGTTGTGACCCGCACAACACGCAGGGAGGGGCGAAGTTACGCCCCAGGCTGACAGCGCAGCCCGGGGCGTAACCAAACGTCAGGCCTTGACGATGGCTGCACTCCACGGCTGCAGGACCAGGGTGCCGGCAGCCAGTTCCGTGCCGGCGTCCGTGGCGAGCAGGACCGAGCCGGCGACTTCCTCCAGCCGGGCTTCGGCATCCGCAAAATTCAGCAGCACCTCAACGCTGCCGCGCCGGAAGCGCAGCCAGCCGGCGGCGTCGTCAAACTCCACCGTGGTCTCCGCAAAACCGAGCCCGGCCAGTTCCGGGTGGTCCCGGCGCACCGCAGCCAGGGACCGGTACATGTCCAGCAGCCGGGCGTGATCGCCGGTGCCGGCTTCATCCCAGTTGAGCTTGGACCGGTGGAAGGACTCCGGATCCTGCGGATCGGGAACCACCGCGGGATCCCAGCCCATCCGTTCAAATTCCTTGATCCGGCCCTCGGCGGTGGCCTTGCCCAGTTCGGGTTCGGGATGCGAGGTGAAGAACTGCCAAGGCGTGCTGGCGGCGAACTCCTCACCCATAAACAGCATGGGTGTGAACGGCGAGGTCAGCGTGAGCACCGCGGCGAGGGCCAACTGGCCATGTGAGAGTGACTGGGAGAGCCTGTCCCCCGTGGCCCGGTTGCCGATCTGGTCGTGGTTCTGGTTGCAGACCACCAGCGCCGCCGGGTGCACCAGCGAGGCGTCGATGGGCCGGCCGTGGTGGCGGCCGCGGAAGCTGGAGTAGCTGCCGTCGTGCAGGAAGCCATCCTTGAGTACCTTGGCCAGGACGGCCAGCGAGGCGAAGTCCCCGTAGTAGCCCGTGGTTTCGCCGCTGACACTGACGTGCACGGCATGGTGGAAGTCGTCGCTCCACTGCCCCGCCAGGCCGTAGCCGTTGACATCCCGTGGGTACATCAACCGCGGGTTGTTCAGGTCGGATTCGGCGATGAGGGTCTTGGCCAGTCCGGTCTCGGCGGCGACAGCATCGCCCAGGGCACCGAGCTCCTCCAGGATGTGCACAGCACGCTCGTCCCGCAGGGCGTGCACGGCATCAAGCCGGAGTCCGTCCACGTGGTAGTCCCGCAGCCAGAGCGCGGCGTTGTCCAGGATGTACTCCCGGACAACATCCGAGCCCGCACCGTCCAGGTTGACGGAGTCGCCCCAGGTGTTGGCGTCGCCCTGCTTCAGGTACGGGCCGAATTTGGGCAGGTAGTTGCCACTGGGGCCAAGGTGGTTGTAGACGACGTCCTGGATAACGCCCAGGCCCGCAGCGTGCGCGGCGTCGACAAACCGCTGGTAGGCCGCCGGCCCGCCGTAACCTTCGTGGACCGCGTACCACTGGACGCCGTCGTAGCCCCAGTTGTGCGTGCCGTTGAAGCCGTTGACGGGAAGCAGTTCCACAAACCCGACGCCGAGGTCCGCGAGGTAGTCCAGTTTGGCGGCCGCGGCGTCCAGGGTTCCTTCGGGCGTGAAGGTGCCCACGTGCAGTTCGTAGATCACCGACCCCTGCAGCTCCTTGCCCTGCCAGTTGCCGTCCTGCCAGTGGTGCGCGGCAGGATCGAACGTCCGGGAGAGGCCGTGGACGCCGTCAGGAACCCGACGGGACCGGGGATCCGGCACCGGGGTGGTGTCGCCGTCGAGCAGGTACCCGTAATCGACTTCGCCAAAGGCTGGCGCGTCCGGGGCGGACCACCAGCCTTCAGTGCCGGGAGCGGAGTGGACCTTTTCCATCGGGTATTCCCGGCCGTCTGCCGCCAGCACCACGGTGGTTGCGTCCGGCGCCCAGACGTCAAAACGGGCAGTGCCGTTGTGTACCAGGGTCATCGGGTTGCTCCATTCGCTGGTACCAGCAGGGCCACCGGATAGGTGCCCAGCAGTTCGGCCACCGGGACGCTGCCGGGCCCATACCCGGCACCGGTGAGTTCGTCCCGCATCGGCACGGAAAGCTCGACGGCGGTATCGCGCCAGCCGCCGCCGGCCGCCAGTCCCGCAGGGAGCCTGGTGGCCAGGGCGAGTGCGCCGTCCGCATCCGCACCACGGGAGAAGGCCACGAGGTGGCCGGCCGCCGCACCGGCGGCCTGCACCGGGCTGTAGCCGGCAAAAAGCTCGGGCCGGTCCCGCCGCAGCCGCAATGCCCGCGAGGTGACCAGGAGCTTGCTGGCCTCCGTGCCCGCGGCGGGCAAGGTCCCGGCGTCGATGCACGCCAGTTCGTCGCGGCGTTCACCGAAGTCCACGGGGCGGCGGTTGTCCGGATCGGTCAGGGACCGTTCCCAGAATTCGCTGCCCTGGTAGACATCCGGCACGCCCGGCATGGCCAGCTGGACCAGCTTGGCGGAGAGCGAGTTGGACGCTGCGTGCGCATCGATGGTGTCCACAAACGCCGTGAGGGCTGCCGCCACTTCGGTGTTGTCGAACACGGCATCCACTGCTGCCGTGACGGCCGCCTCGAAGGCTTCGTTGGGTTCGGTCCAGGTGGTGGAGTTGCCGGCCTCGCGGGCCGCCTTCTCCGCGTAGTCCTGGAGCCGTTCCCGGCTGGCGGGCCAGGCGCCCACAATTGCCTGCCATAGCAGGTTCTCGAACGGGCCGTCCGGGATGGGGGCAAGCCTGCGGAGGGTGGCAAGGGTTCCGGCCCATTCAGCGGGGAGTTCGGCGATGACCGAGATCCTGGCCCTGGCATCCTCGCTGCGCTTCGTGTCATGGGTGGAGAGCGTGGTCATGGACAGCGGCATGTCCTGGTGGCGCCGCTGCATCCGGTGGTGGAACTCCGCCGGGTCCAGTGCGAACTCGGTGGGTTCGGCACCCACCTCGGTGAGTGTGCCCAGCCGCGTGTACCGGTAGAAGGCGGTGTCCTCCACGCCTTTGGCCATGACCATGCCGGAGGTCTGCTGGAACCGGACAGCCAGGGCGTGCTCCGGATCCAGCAGCAGGGGCAGGAGCGTGTCCACGGTGGCTGCCAGCTCCGGCCGGTGGCCCGCTGCGGCGCCGGCTGCTTCCTTGAGCACCTCGGCGCCTGTGGGCAGGTACGTCCGGTAGACCGGGAACGCGGCGATGATTTCGGCGAGGGCGTCTGCGGCCGCTGCCACGGACAACCCTGCGGACTCCGGCACCAGCCGGGCCAGCCGGAGCACCTCGGAGCGCAGGATGCCGTCCGCGATCATGCGCTTGGTGCCGCGGATCATCCCGGCGTAGTCCGCGGGGCTGCCGCCGCGCAGGGATGCGTCCAGGTCATCAAGTCCCGGCTGGCCGGCCGGGTCAACAAAGAGCCGGTCCACGTCAGCCAGGGCGTCGTACCCGGTGGTCCCTTCGCAGGCGAATTCGCCGGGCAGGGCTTCCCCTGGTTCGAGGATTTTCTCCACCAGAATGTACGCACCGCCGGTGAGGTCCTTGAGCCAGCGCAGGTAGCCGCCCGGATCGGCCAGGCCGTCCGGGTGGTCCACGCGGAGCCCGTCCACCAGGCCTTCGCTGAACCAGCGGCCCACCTCGGCATGGGCTTCTTCAAAAACGCGGGGCGTTTCCACACGGATGCCCGCCAGGGTGGTGACAGCGAAGAAGCGCCGGTAGTTCAGCTCGGCGTCGGCCCGCCGCCAGCCCACCAGCTGGTAGTGCTGGCGGTTGTGGACGTCCTGCGCGGAGTCCCCGGCCGAATACGTGCCGGCGGCCAGCGGGAACCGGTGGTCGTAGTACCGCAGCTCGCCGTCCACGATTTCCAGCTTGTCCAGGTCATCGTCCGAGCCCAGCATGGGCAGGCGCACCTTGCCCCCGGCGAGGTCCCATTCGACGTCGAACGCGTCCGCGTACGGCGAGTCCTTGCCTTCCTTCAGCAGGGACCACCACCAGGGGTTCTGCGCGGGCGTGGCTACGCCCACATGGTTCGGCACAATGTCCACCAGGACACCCATGCCGTGCTCGCGGGCGGCTGCCGAGAGGGCCAGGAGCCCTTCCGGGCCGCCGCGTTCGGGGTCGACGGCGGAAGGGTCGGTCACGTCATAGCCGTGGTCCGAGCCCTGTTCCGCCGTCAGGATCGGTGAAAGGTAGATCCAGTCCGCCCCCAGGTCCTTCAGGTACGGGACGGTGGCGGCAGCGTCGAAGAGCGTGAAGCTGCGCCGGATCTGCAACCGGTAGGTGGAAGCGGGGACCTTCACTTTTCGTCCGCCTTCGCTTCACTTGCCCTTGCTTCGCTGGCTTCGGCGGCCTGCGTCTGCGCCTCCACCATTTCCACCTGGGCTTCTTCATGATCGGCCATGGAGGCCAGGGACGCGGCGGCGGACAGATCCACCTCAGCTTCGGGGCCGGAGTAGGCCCGCAGGACCACCATGGATTTGGCATCCAGCGTGATCGTGGCGCCGGCCTTGAGCGGTTCGTACGCGTCTGCCTGGGCTGCGGTATCGATCATGACTTCCCAGTACTGGGCGTACTCCTCTGACGGAAGGAGGAAGTCCACACTGTCATCGTGGGCGTTGAAGGTCATGAGGAAGCTGTCGTCGGTGATGCGGCGGCCGCGGAAGTCCTTCTCCTGGATGCCGTCGCCGTTGTAGAAGACGCCGATGGTCCGGCCAAAGCCGTTGCCCCAGTCCTCGGGCAGCATTTCGGTGCCGTCGGTCCGCAGCCAGACGATGTCGGGCAGCTTCTCGCCTTCGCCACGCCGGACGGGCCGGCCGTCGAAGAAGCGGCTGCGCCGGAAGGTGGGGTGGTCGCGCCGGAGTTTGTTCACGAAGGAGGTGAATTCGACCAGCGGCTGGTCCATGGCATCCCAGTGGATCCAGCTCAGCTCGGAGTCCTGGCAGTAGGTGTTGTTGTTGCCCTGCTGCGTGCGGCCGAGTTCGTCGCCGTGGAGCACCATGGGGACACCCTGCGAGAGCAGGAGGGTAGCCAGGAAGTTCCGCTGCTGGCGCGCGCGGAGCGTCAGGACTTTTTCGTCGTCCGTGTCGCCCTCTTCGCCGCAGTTCCAGGACCGGTTGTGCGACTCGCCGTCGTTGTTGCCTTCACCGTTGGCGTCGTTGTGCTTCTCGTTGTAGGACACGAGGTCGCGCATGGTGAAGCCGTCGTGGGCCGTGACGAAGTTGATGGAGGCCACCGGGCGGCGGGCGGAGCTTTCGTAGAGGTCCGCGGAACCGGTCAGGCGGGAAGCGAATTCACCCAGTGTGGCGTGCTCGCCGCGCCAGAAATCACGGACTGTATCGCGGTATTTGCCGTTCCATTCAGTCCACTGTGGCGGGAAGTTGCCCACCTGGTAACCGCCGGGGCCAACGTCCCACGGCTCGGCGATCAGCTTGACCTGCGAGACGATCGGGTCCTGCTGGATGAGTTCGAAGAAGGTGGAAAGCTTGTCGACGTCGTAGAACTCACGGGCCAGGGTGGAGGCGAGGTCGAAGCGGAACCCGTCGACGTGCATTTCCGTGACCCAGTACCGGAGGGAGTCCATCAGCAGCTGCAGGGAGTGCGGATGCCGGACGTTCAGGGAGTTGCCGGTGCCGGTGTAGTCCATGTAGTGCTTCTGGTCGCCGTCAACCAGGCGGTAGTAGGCCTGGTTGTCGATGCCCTTGAAGGACAGGGTGGGGCCCAGGTGGTTGCCCTCGGCGGTGTGGTTGTAGACCACGTCCAGGATGACTTCAATGCCGGCCCGGTGCAGGTCGCGGACCATTGCCTTGAATTCCTGGACCTGGTTTCCCACGTCACCTGCGGAGCTGTAGGTGTTTTGCGGGGCGAAGAACCCGATGGTGTTGTAGCCCCAGTAGTTGTTCAGGCCCTTTTCCACCAGGGTGCCGTCATTGACGAACTGGTGGACCGGCATCAGTTCGATCGCGGTGGCGCCGAGCTTCTTCAGGTGCTCGATCACGGCGGGGTGGGCAACGCCGGCGTAGGTGCCGCGCTGCTCCTCGGGGATCTCGGGGTGCAGCTGGGTCAGGCCCTTGACATGCGCCTCGTAGATGACGGACTGGTGGTACGGAATCCGGAGCTGGCGGTCGCCGTCCCACTCGAAGAACGGGTTGATGACCACACCGTGCATCGTGTGGGGAGCCGAGTCGGCGTCGTTTGTGGAGTCTGGATCGCCGAACTCATAGGAGAACAGGGCCGGGTCCCAGTCGATCTGGCCTTCAACGGCCTTCGCGTAGGGGTCCAGGAGCAGCTTGTTGGCGTTAAAGCGGTTGCCGCTGGCCGGATCGTAGGGTCCGTGGACCCGGTAGCCATACTTCTGGCCGGGCTGGATGTGGGGCAGGTAGCAGTGCCACACGTACCCGTCCACTTCAGTCAGCTCGACGCGGGTCTCGGTCAGGTCATCAGCCAGGAGGCAGAGTTCGACCCGCTCCGCCTGCTCGCTGAACAGGGCAAAGTTGGTGCCGGTACCGTCGAAGGTAGCTCCGAGCGGATAAGCGGTTCCAGGCCAGACTTCCATGATGCTCCTCATTGATTGCCGCAGCCGGGAATGAAGCGCCCGGCTGCAGGTGCGAACTTATGCCTACCGTAGCGGCAGGCGGTGACTATTACGTGAATGGGCGCCAGGGTTACTAAGCTTGCTTACTTTACCCCAGGTATGGGGTAAGGCATCGGCGATGCCGCCGGCGGTGATGGGCCCGCCGGCACAGGCGTCCGACGCCGACCTGCCGGCGTTGCCGTGCAGGGCGGCACCGAGTGCGGCCACCGCAGCCCAGCGCGCCGGTTCGGGAATGTCCAGTTTTTCGAAGCGCCCGACGCCGGTCCCCTCCTGGGCGAGCAGCGCGCCGATGATGCCGGCCAGGACGTCGCCGCTGCCGGCGGTGGCAAGCCACGGGACGCCGTCGGCCTGGCTGAACACGGTTCCGCCGGGGTCCGCCACCAGAGTGGTGGCACCTTTCAGGAGGACAGTGGCGCCCGTCAACGCGGCGGCCCCGCGGACAGCGGCCAGGGTTCCGGCCTCCACTCCGGCACGGTCCGCGGGTTGGCCCAGCCTCGCCAGCAGGGCGGCGAGTTCGCCGGCGTGCGGGGTCAGGACCACCTGGGGGCCGAGGGCAGCGGGCAGGGCCGGCAGGGCTCCGGCGTCCGCCACGGTGGGCAGCCCGGAAGCTGCGGCGTCGTGCGCCCGCTGGAGCTGGCGCTGGTCGCCGGGGCCCATGCCGGGGCCCACCAGCCAGGCCTGGACGTGGGTATCGGCCACCGGGCCGTCGCTGCAGACCACTTCGGGGCAGGCCTGCTGCACCAGGCGGGTGGCCTCGGGTGGGCCCAGGTAGCGCACCATGCCGGCGCCGGCCGCCAGCGCGCCGCGGCAGGCCAGGACAGCGGCGCCCGGATAGTCTGCGGAACCAGCCACCACCCCCAGGACACCCCGGGAGTACTTCTGCGCGCGGCGGGCAGGATCCGGCAGGAGGGCGGCCAGGTCGGCGGCTTCCAGCCGGCGCACCGGGGCGGCCGGAAGGTGCGCTTCAATGCCCAGGGGAACCACCTCGACCCGGCCGGAGTGGTCGGCGCCGGGATCTGCCAGCAGCCCTGCCTTGGCGGCTCCGAACGTTATCGTCAGGTCGGCGGAGAGTACCGGTCCGGTCACCACACCGGTATCGGCGTCCACGCCGCTGGGCAGGTCGCAGGCCACGGCAAGGCCCCGGCCTGGAAGGTCCGCGCGTGCGTCGTCGACGGCCCGGACCAGGTCGGCGGCAGGTCCGCGCAGCCCGCCGCGTGCGCCGGTGCCCAGGATCGCGTCAATGACGACGCCGGCGTTGGCCGCTTCCTCGGCCAGACCCTTAAGGGTGGCTTCGGTCAGCCCGCGGACGCGGCCGCCGGCACGTTCAAAGGCAGCGAGGGCTGCGGGGTGGGCAGCGCCTGCGGTGAGGACCGCCGTCGTGCGCATTCCACGTGCGGCCAGGAAGGCGGCGGCGTACAGGCCGTCACCGCCGTTGTTTCCCTTACCGGCAAATACCACCACGCTGGTGCCGGCCAGGCGGCGGCCGCGGGACCGGAGCCCGCCAACCACAGCGGCGGCGAGGCCAAACGCGGCGCGCTGCATCAGGGCATCACCCTGCCCGGCAGCGAGGAGCGGTTGCTCGGCTGCGCGGACCTGCGTTCCGGTGTAGGCGCTGATCATGGGTCCGGGCAGGTCAGCCTTCTGCGATGACGGTGGCCGTGGCGATCCCGCCGTCATGGCTGATGGAGAGGTGCCAGCGCTTGACGCCCTTTGCCTCGGCCACGGCGAGCACGGTGCCTTTGACCTGGACGGTGGGGCCATTGCGGTCCAGTCCGATCCAGCAGTCCTGCCAGTTCATGCCGGCGGGGGCGCCCAGGACCTTGGCCACGGCTTCCTTGGCCGCAAAGCGCGCGGCCAGGGACCGGGTGTTCAGTTCCCGCTCGGCAGGAACAAACAACCGGTCCCGGAGGCCGGGGGTCCGCTCAAGCTGGCGGCCAAACCGCTCGATGTCTACAACGTCTACGCCAATGCCAACAATCATGCGGCTTATTCTACGGTGACGCTCTTGGCCAGGTTGCGCGGCTGGTCCACGTCATAGCCCTTGGCGGCGGCAAGTTCCGCGGCAAAGATCTGCAGCGGCACGGTGGTCAGGAGGGGCATCAGCAGCGTGGGCGTCTCGGGGACGTAGAAGACGTGTTCGGCATAGGCCTTTACGGCTTCGTCGCCTTCCTCGGCGATGACCAGGGTGCGGGCGCCGCGGGCGCGGACCTCCTGGATGTTGGAGACCACCTTGGCGTGCAGGGAATCACGGCCGCGGGGGGACGGGACCACCACAAAGACGGGCTTGCCTTCGTCGATCAGCGCAATGGGCCCGTGCTTGAGCTCACCGGCGGCGAAGCCTTCGGCGTGGATGTACGCGATTTCCTTGAGCTTCAGCGCACCTTCCAGGGCCACGGGGTAGCCCACGTGCCGGCCCAGGAAAAGCACCGACTGCTCGTTGGCCATGCTGCGGGCCAGTTCTCGGAGCGGCCCGGCGCCATCGAGGATGGTCTGGATCTTCGCCGGGATCTTGTTCAGGTCCGCCAGGACGTCCTTGATCTGCCCGGAGAAAATGTTCCCGCGCAGCTGGGCCAGGTACAGGCCCAGCAGGTAGGCGGCCGTGATCTGGGCCAGGAACGCCTTAGTGGACGCCACCGCAATTTCTGGGCCGGCGTGGGTGTACAGCACTGCATCGGATTCACGCGGGATGGTGGAGCCGTTGGTGTTGCAGATGGAGATGGTCTTGGCGCCCTGTTCCCGGGCGTAGCGGACGGCCATCAGGGTGTCCATGGTCTCGCCGGACTGGCTGATGGAGACCACCAGGGTGTTGGAATCCAGGATCGGGTCGCGGTAACGGAACTCGTGGGCAAGCTCGACTTCCGTGGGGATCCGGCACCAGTTTTCAATCGCGTACTTGGCGACGGTCCCGGCGTAGGCTGCGGTGCCGCAGGCCAGGACGATGATCTTGTTGACCTGCTTGAGCAGTTCCGGGTCGATCCGCAGCTCGTCGAGGGTCAGGTTCCCGTTCAGGTCCGAGCGGCCCAGCAGGGTCTGCCTGATGGCGTCCGGCTGGTCGTGGATTTCCTTCTCCATAAAGGAGCTGAAGCCGTCCTTCTTGGCAGACGCCGGGTCCCAGTCAACGTGGTATTCCTTGCCTTCGGCGGGGTTGCCGAAGAAGTCGGTAATCTCCACGGAATCGGCGGTGATGGTGACGATCTGGTCCTGGCCCAGTTCCACGGCCCGGCGGGTGTAGTCGATGAAACCGGACACGTCCGAGCCCAGGAAGTTCTCGCCGTCGCCCAGGCCAACCACCAGGGGCGAGTTGCGGCGGGCAGCAACCACCATGTCAGGCTGGTCGGCGTGGACCGCAAGCAGGGTGAAGGCGCCCTCCAGGCGCTGGCAGGCGAGCTGCATGGCCTTGGCCAGGCCGCCGTTCGCCGTTTCGCCGCCCAGGGTATTCCGGAAGATGTCGGCCAGGAGCGCGGCGGCCACCTCGGTGTCCGTCTCGGAAACGAAGCTGATGCCCTTGTTCTGCAGTTCCAGCTTGAGCTCGGCGAAGTTCTCGATGATGCCGTTGTGGATCACTGCCAGGCGTCCGCCGTCGGCCAGGTGCGGGTGCGCGTTGCGGTCAGTGGGGCCGCCATGGGTGGCCCAGCGGGTGTGGCCGATGCCCGTGGCCGTTGCAGGCAACGGATGTTCTTCCAGCTCATGGATCAGGTTGCTCAGCTTCCCGGACTTCTTCCGGGACTCGATGGCGTCCTCGGACACCACCGCAATACCGGCCGAGTCATAGCCCCGGTACTCCAGGCGGCGCAAGCCTTCCAGGACAACGTCCAGGGCGCTGTAGCCGGCATTGACGCCGTCGTTTGAACGGCCCACATATCCCACAATTCCACACATAGGGTCAAGCCTATCGGCAGGGACCGGAAGTTCTAAACCTGGGCAGTGTGCCCGGCTGCGGGAATGTTGCGCCTCCCGGCGCGCGCGGCGGCGGGCCCATTTCGCTATGTGCCGGGGGCGGGGCAGAATCTCTAAAGTGACTTTGCAACGCAATGAGGCGAACGGAGAGGGTGCCTCCCCGTTCGTGGAACTGGACCGGCAGACCTGGTCCAGGCTCGCAGCCCAGATGGAGCAGCCCCTCAATGAGGAGGACATCCTCCGGCTGCGCGGCCTCGGCGATCCCCTGGACATGCGGGAAATACGCGAGGTCTACCTTCCCCTGTCCCGGCTCCTGCACCTCTACGTCGAAGCCGCGGGCCAGCTGCATTCGGCCACCACCACGTTCCTGGGCGAGCAGACCCAGCGCACGCCGTTTGTGATCGGCGTGGCCGGTTCGGTGGCCGTGGGGAAATCCACCATCGCCCGCGTGCTCCGGGAAATGCTGCGGCGCTGGCCGGGCACCCCGAACGTGGAGCTCATCACCACCGACGGTTTCCTGTATCCCCTGGCGGAGCTGAAGCGCCGCCAGCTGCTGGACCGCAAGGGGTTCCCGGAGTCCTACGACAGGCGGGCCCTGCTGCGGTTCGTCAGCGAGATCAAGGGCGGGGCCGAGGAGGTCCGCGCTCCCTGGTACTCGCACGTCACCTACGATATCGTCCCGGACCGGGAAGTGGTGGTCCGCCGGCCGGATGTGCTGATTGTGGAAGGCCTGAACGTGCTGGCGCCGGCCCGGCCCCGGCATGACGGCCGGCAGGGGCTCGCGCTGAGTGACTTCTTCGACTTCTCCATCTATGTGGATGCCAAGACCTCCTTTATCGAGGAGTGGTACGTGGACCGGTTCCGCAAGCTGCGGACCACTGCTTTCGCCCAGCCGGAGTCCTACTTCCACCGCTACGCCACCCTCTCCGATTCCGAGGCGGAGAGCACGGCCCGCAGCATCTGGAAGCGAATCAACGAGCCCAACCTGGAAGAAAATGTTCTGCCCACCCGCGGCAGGGCCCAGCTGGTGCTTACCAAGGAAGCGGACCACTCCATCCGCCGCATGTTGCTCCGCAAGGTTTAACCCAGGTGCGCCACAACCAGGAATGCCTGCCTGCAATGGCCGGCAGCCGCCGCGCTTTCGGCCGCTTCCTGGCGCTGGGGGCCGGGCTCACTGTCCTGGCGGCCTGCACACCGGAGGCACCTGCCGGGGCGCCGCCGTCGTCCGCTTCCCCGACGGCTTCCGCGCCGCCGTCCCCGCCTGCCGCCACGAAGGCTTCCCCAGCAGCCCCCGAACCTGAGCCTGTCCCCTCCCCTGCCCGGAAGTTCTCCCTGACGGACCCCGCCAGCCCCTGGCTGGTGGTCAACAAATACCGTCCGTTGGCGCCGGCGGACTATGCCCCGGCCGACCTGGTGCGGCCCGCCGTCGCCACGTCCGCAGCAGGTGACGCTGCCCTGCTGAACAGCACCACGGCAGCTGCAGCCGAGGCCATGTTTGCCGCCGCTGCCCAGGACGGCGTGGCCATGGTCCTGGCCAGCGGCTACCGTTCCTACGCCACCCAGGTGGCCACGTACAACGGTTATGTTGCCAGCCGCGGCCAGGCGGACGCGGACACCGCGAGCGCCAGGCCCGGCTACTCGGAACACCAGACGGGCTGGTCCTTCGACATCGCCGACGGCGGCGGGGGCTGCGCCTTCCAGCCATGCTTCGCTGACCAGCCGGCAGCGGTATGGGCCAAGGCGAACGGCCACCGCTTCGGTTTTGTGGTCCGGTACCCGCTGATGTTCCACCCCGTGACGGGCTACTACTACGAGCCGTGGCACCTGCGGTACATCGGGGTGGAGGCTGCCACGGAGATGGCGGCCCGCGGGATCAGCACGGTGGAGGAATACTTCGGCCTGGAAGCCGCGCCGGGCTACCCTGGACGACCCGGGCATCCTTCCGGTTCCGGACACGCCCAAGGAAATTACCCGGCATTCTTCCAAGGTTAACAATCCTGCACTAGCTTGGTTCCTATGCTGACAGGATTCAAGAACTTCATCATGAAGGGCAATGTCGTTGACCTTGCCGTCGCAGTCGTCATGGGCGCCGCTTTTGGGGCCGTTGTGACATCCATCGTGGAAGGCCTGCTGACTCCCCTGATCGGCCGGCTCTTCAGTGCAAAGGGCATCGAGGACATGCAGTGGGAGGGATTCATGTACGGATCCGTCATCTCCAGCATTATTTCCTTTGTGCTCATCGCCGCGGCCATCTACTTCGTGGTGATCCTGCCCATGAACCTGATGATTGAACGCCGCAACCGCCGGCTCGGCATCGACCCCGATGTGAAGGAAGAATCTGCCGAGGACCCGCAGATCGCCCTGCTCACCGAAATCCGCGACGCCCTGCAGGAGCGCCGCGCCTGACATTTCCGCAACGGCTCCGGCCGCCAAAGGCTGCGGCCCGCTTCCGGTTGGAAGCGGGCCGCAGTTTTTTGGATTTTCCGTCAGTCGGTCACAAGCTCGAGCGCCAGTTCGGCCCGGACCACGTCGGCGAGGTGCGCTGCAATGGACTGCGCGGTTTCTTCATCGCCGGCCTCCACCATCACGCGGACCACCGGCTCCGTGCCGGATGGCCGGAGCAGGACGCGGCCGGTCTCGCCAAGGGTGGCCTCCGCGGCCAGCACGGCGCGGTGCAGCACCTCACTGTCACCCACGCGGGTGCGGTCAACGCCACGGACGTTGATCAGGACCTGGGGCAGCTTGGTCATCACCGTGGCCAGCTGCTTGAGCGGCCGGCCCGTCAAGGCAACCTGCGCGGCGAGCTGCAGCCCCGTCAGCAGGCCGTCGCCGGTGGTGGCGTGGTCAGCGAAGATGACATGGCCGGACTGTTCACCGCCCAGGTTGAAGCCGCCTTCACGCATGCCTTCCAGGACGTAGCGGTCCCCCACTGCGGTTTCCCGGATGCTGATGCCGGCGTCACGGAGGGCGATTTTGAGGCCCAGGTTGCTCATCACCGTAGCCACCAGGACGTTGTCCTTGAGCTTGCCCGCAGTTTTCAACGCTACCGCAAGGATGGCCATGATCTGGTCGCCGTCCACTTCGGTGCCCTCGTGGTCCACAGCCAGGCAGCGGTCCGCGTCGCCGTCGTGGGCAATGCCAAGGTCGGCGCCGTGCGCCAGGACGGCCGCTTTGAGCGGGCCCAGATGGGTTGAGCCCACGCCGTCGTTGATGTTGTGGCCGTCGGGATCGGCACCGATGACAATCACGTCGGCCCCGGCGTCCTTGAAGAGCTGGGGCGAGCAGCCGCTGGCCGCACCGTGGGCGCAGTCCAGGACAACCTTGACGCCGTCCAGGCGGTGCGGGAGGGTGCCCAGCAGGTGGACGATGTAGCGGTCCTCCGCATCGGAGAAGCGCTGGATCCGGCCAACGTCCGCACCCACCGGCCGGACGGCGTCCTGCAGCATCCGGGCCTCGATGGCGTCCTCCACCTCGTCCGGGAGTTTCTGGCCGCCGCGGGCGAAGAATTTAATGCCGTTGTCCGGGGCGGGGTTGTGGGACGCCGAGATCATCACGCCAAAGTCGGCATCCAGGTCCGCCACCAGATAGGCGGCCGCAGGAGTGGGCAGGACACCGGCGTCGTAGACGTCCACCCCGGAGCTGGACAGGCCGGCTTCCACCGCAGCTGCGATGAATTCGCCGCTGGCGCGGGGATCGCGGGCCACCACGGCGCGGGGCCTGGTTCCGTTGGTGTTGCGGTCATGGCCGAGTACGACGGCGGCCGCCTGGGCCAGCTGCATCGCCAGCTCAGCAGTCAGCAGTCCGTTGGCCAGCCCCCGGACACCATCAGTTCCAAATAATCTAGACACCGGTCAAGTCTAGAGGATGGCCGCGCGGGTACCGTCGCGGGCCGTGCCCGGCGCCTTTTCCTACCTGATTTCCGGGCCCGGCTACTCACCCGTTTCCTGCCGGCCACGCCGCACTACCTGCTTCCCCGTTGACGGTACCTGTCTTTGCGGGAAAGCCTCGCCAGTGCCGATCCGGGCCTTCTACGCTCCATTCATGACACCTAGCTATGGGGGCTTGGCGCTCGAAATTGTTGTACCGGTCTTCAACGAAGAGGCGGTACTCGAGAACAGCATCACGCGACTCTTCGAATACCTGACAACTGAGTTGTCCACGACGTGGCAGATCACCATCGCGGACAATGCCAGCACTGACCGCACACCGGCCATCGCGGCCCGGCTCAGCGAACAGCTGCCCAACGTGGCCTACCGCCGGCTGGAGGTCAAGGGCCGTGGCCTCGCCCTCAGGGACGCCTGGAGCGCCTCGGAGGCAAAGGTGTTGGCCTACTTGGACGTGGACCTGTCCACGGACCTGGCCGCGCTGCCGCCGTTGGTGGCACCCCTCCTCTCCGGACACTCGGACATCTCGATCGGGACCAGGCTGGGGCAGAACTCCCGGGTCAGCCGGGGTCCCAAGCGGGAGTTCATTTCCCGGTCCTACAACCTCCTGCTGCGGCGGACCCTGCAGGTCCGCTTTTCGGACGCGCAGTGCGGCTTCAAGGCCATCCGCGCCGAGGTGGCCCGGCGGCTGCTGCCCCACGTGGAGGACAACGGCTGGTTTTTTGACACCGAGCTGCTGATCATTGCCGAACGTTCCGGGCTGCGCATCCACGAAATCCCCGTCGACTGGGTCGATGATCCGGACAGCCGCGTGGATATCCGCCAAACGGCGCTGGCTGACCTGCGCGGTATGGCACGGGTCGCGGGCTCCCTGCTGCGCGGTGTGGTTCCTGTCCAGGCCATCTATGCCGAACTGGGCCGCCGGCCGGCGGCACCGCTGCACCGGCCCAGTTTTTTTGGCCAGGTCCTGCGCTTCGGCCTGGTGGGAGCGGTGTCCACCTTGGCTTTCGCCCTGCTGTACCTGATGCTGCAGGGCCCCTTCGGCGCCCAGGAAGCCAACTTCCTCGCCCTGCTCCTCACCGCCGTGGGAAACACGGCCGCCAACCGCCGGTTCACGTTCGGCATCACGGGGCCCGGCCGGCTGTTCGTCCACCAGATCCAAGGGCTTATGGTGTTCCTCCTGGCTTGGGCCATAACAGCCTCCTCCCTGCTGACGCTCCACCTGGTGAACGCGGATGCCGCGCCCAACCTGGAGCTCCTCACCCTGACGGCAGCCAATGTGGTGGCCACGCTGGTACGGTTCCTGCTCCTGCGGCTGTGGGTGTTCCGGGCGCGGCGGGCCGACAGGGCGCCCCGGCGTCTCGCGCTGGGGACGGCTGCCGGAGGTCTCGGGTGACGGCGTCGGCCGGGACTGCGCCGCGTACCCGCCGCGGAACCCGCCCCGCACATCTCATCCAGCCCCGCATCATGGCCCGGGTATTCGGCCAGGCTGCGCTGGCACATGGACGCTGGGAACGCGGCGCCCTGCTGGGGCTGCTGGCCGCCACGGCGGTTCTGTACTGCTGGGGCCTGGACCGGAACGGCTGGGCGAACTCCTACTACTCCGCGGCCGTGATGTCCGGCGCGCAGGACTGGACGGCCTTCTTTTACGGCTCCTCGGACCCTGCCAATGCCATCACCGTGGACAAACCTCCCATGAGCATCTGGGTGATGGCCCTGTCGGTCCGCCTGTTCGGCCTCAACAGCTGGAGCATCCTCCTGCCCCAGGCCGCCATGGGGGTCCTGACCGTCTATTTGCTGTATGTGCTGGTCCGCCGCTACCTCGGCGCCTCCACAGCCCGCCTCGCGGCAACGTTTATGGCCGTGACGCCGGTAAGTACCGTGATGTTCCGGTACAACAACCCTGACGCCTTGCTGATCCTGATCATGGTGGCCGCAGCGCTGGCTGTGGCCACGGCCATCGACAGGCAACGGCCATCGCTGATGATCCTCGCCGGAGCCCTGGTGGGTGCTGGATTCCTCACCAAGCAGCTCCAGATCAGCCTCATCCTCCCGGCACTCGCGGTGACGTATCTGGCCTTCGCTCGGATCCCCTGGCGGCGGCGTTTCCTGCACCTGGGGTACGCAGCAGCCGCGGCATCAGTGGTGGCCGGCTCCTGGCTGGTGGCCGTTCAGACAGCCGACCCTACAAGCAGGCCCTTCATCGGCGGGTCCAGAACCAACAGCACCCTGGAACTTGCGCTGGGCTACAACGGTTTGCAGCGCCTCACCGGCGAGGATTTGGCTCGGACAACCCCGTCCGGTGCCCAACTGGAGGAGTGGGACAGTGGCTATCAACGGTTCCTGCAACCCCAGTTCTCAGGGCAGTTCGGCTGGTTCCTGCCGTTAACCGCCGTCGGACTTTTGATTGCTGCCCTGTGGCTGGCCAAACGGTACGGCAGCCGTGGGGCGCGAAGCCTGCTGCTCCTGGCGGCCGTCTGGTTTGCCACCTCGGCAACGGTGCTCGCATTTATGTCCGGCATGGTCCACCCGTACTATTCCCTGACAGCCGTGCCCCCGTTGTGTGTGCTGGCCGCCGTGGCATTGGCCTATTTTCTTCGATCAAAGGGTCGGCTTACCAGGATCATCTTCGCCGTGACGCTGCTGTCTTTGGCCAGCATGGCCTTCCTCACGGCAGGCCGGTCGCCGTCCGAATTTCCTGCCGGCGCCCAGTTGCTCCTGATCGGGTGGGCCGTGGCCATCGCCCTGCGGATGGTCCCCGGGGCTCCCCCTGCCCTACGGCGGGCCTCGATGCCGCTGCTCCTGGCCTGCGTTGTCCTGGGCCCCGCCGTCTGGTCCGTCAACACGGCCCTCAGTCCGCATACAGGGGCCGCAGTGACGGCAGGGCCGGCCATCTGGGGCGTCAGGACCGACCATCCGGACAAGCAACAGCTCGAATCCATCCTGGCGCCCGGTCACGTGGCCCTGGTCCTGGGCAGCTCACCGTCCGCGGGGCTGGAAAGCTCCCTGCGCAGCATCCCCCCGTCGGTAACCTGGGTGGCTGCGGTCGTCGGGTCTGAAACGGCAGCAAACTACCAGCTGGGACTGGGTCGCGCCGTCCTTCCGCTGGGCGGTTTCGACGGCACAGACCCATATCCCACGCTGGAACAGTTCCAGGCCCTTGTGGCAGACGGCAAGGTGGGTTCCCTAGTGGTCCAGGACCTGCCGCCGCTGACGCTGGAAGGTAAAGGCGAGTCGGCCCGGATCGTGGCATGGGTCCGTGCCACCTTTCCCGCCCGGGACGGCGACGGCGCCGAACTGTACCTCCTGCACCAGCCCTGAAACGCGGAACAGCCCGCCCCGCCAATGGCGGGACGGGCTGTCCGGACAAGCGGTTTAGCGCTTGGAGTACTGCTGTGCCTTACGGGCCTTCTTGAGACCGGCCTTCTTACGCTCGATCACGCGGGCGTCGCGGGACAGGTAACCGGCCTTCTTCAGGGTGGCGCGGTTGTTCTCGACGTCGATCTCGTTCAGTGAACGGGCGATGCCGAGACGCAGTGCACCGGCCTGGCCGGAGATGCCGCCGCCGTGGATGCGGGCGATAACGTCGTAGGCGCCTTCGAGATCAAGGATCTTGAAGGGCTCGTTGACGTCCTGCTGGTGCAGCTTGTTCGGGAAGTAGTTGTCCAGCGCGCGGCCATTGATGGTCCACTTGCCGGAGCCGGGCACAACGCGGACGCGTGCAACGGCTTCCTTGCGGCGGCCAACTGCTGCACCGGCAACAGTCAGGGCCGGACGCTCCTTCTTGGGAGCTGCAGCGTCTGCTGCGGAGCTCTCAGAGGTGTAGCTGGTCAGGGTTTCCTCAGCCTCAACGGCTTCGGTGGTCTCTTCGTTCTGAGCCACGGTTCTCCTTGTATTAAGTAAGTTGTTTGGTGGCCAGGACTACTGGGCGACCTGGGTGATTTCGAAAGTCTTGGGCTGCTGGGCGGCGTGGGGGTGCTCAGCACCGCGGTACACCTTCAGCTTGCCCAGCTGCTGGGCAGCGAGGGAGTTCTTGGGGAGCATGCCACGGATGGCCTTCTCAACGGCGCGGACCGGGTTGGATTCCAGCAGCTCCGCGTAGTTGACGGAGGTCAGGCCGCCCGGGTAGCCGGAGTGGCGGTATGCGCGCTTCTGCTCCAGCTTGGCGCCGGTCAGGGCAACCTTCTCAGCGTTGATGATGATGACGAAATCGCCCATGTCTATGTGGGATGCGAAAGTGGCCTTGTGCTTGCCGCGCAGCAGGATTGCGGTCTGGCTGGCAAGACGACCAAGGACAACGTCTGTGGCGTCAATGACGTGCCACTGGCGGTTGATATCGCCGGGCTTCGGGGTGTACGTACGCACGGTGTTTGCCTCGTTCTTGTTCTGGCGTTCTTTTTTAGGCTCCACTCAGGGGTGGACACCTACTATCTATGCGCTACCGGAACAGAGGTGAGGACTCTATGTAACCAGTGATCCTGGGGCTCCGAATGCGCCCGTTGGGTAGTCATCCTGCAACCGGATTCCCACTCGGGCACGCACCATCGGAATAGGACACGCACAACGACTACCAAGATTAGCGCGTTAGGGGGTTCGGGGTCAAAATGGGGTGTCGGGGCGCCTAAAACAGCACGTCCGGCAGGGCCAATACAGGGGGTACCGGTGGCTGAGTGGGGAACTGATGGCACGGGCGCCTGGCTGCTGATCCTGGCCGCCTTTCTGGCCGGCCTGGCCGCCTCCCCGGCGGCCGGGGTGCTGATCTTCCGTTTTATGCCCCGGCTCGGCCCCCCGCCGCGGACGTCAGTGCGGATTACGACGGCGGTCCTTACCGCCGTCATATGCGCCGCCTTCGCGGCGCGGCTGGGTGATACCGCGGCACTGCCGGCGTTCCTTTTCCTGGCCATTTTGGGTACGCAGCTGGCGCGGATCGACATCAGCCGGCATCTCCTGCCTAATCCCCTTGTGCTTTTACTATTTTCCGGCGGCCTATTACTGCTATTAGTGGCCGCATTATTTGATAAGCAAGCTGGCAATGTCCTGAATGCGCTGCTTGGCGCAGGTATCTTGTTCGCCGGCTACCTTATTCTGGCCCTTGTTTCGCCCGGCGGAATAGGAATGGGCGACGTCAAGCTTGCCGCGCCGGTGGGCCTGTACCTGGGGTACTTAGGCTGGAGCCAGTTGCTATATGGCGGGCTGTTCGGGTTTGTGGTGAACGGCATGGTGACCCTGGTGGTCATCAGCACGAAGCCCCGGAATACCACCAAAGAAGTGGCCCACGGCCCGTCAATGCTGGGCGCGCTGGCCGCCGTGGCACTGCTTTTGCGCTGACCGCAGGGGCCGCAGCTCAGCCGGCCGGCCCTGCCACCTGCCGCTTTCCGGCACCCAGTACTGCCTAACTGTCCGCACCCTACTGAGTACCCGCCACCCCATCCGGGTAGGCCTTTTTCCGTGCCTGCGTAAAAAGTCGGGTACCACTACGCGTTGTTGCTGCGGTAGCGGAAATGGCAATCTCGTCTTAGCGAAATCCAGCCGCTAGGAAATATGGGGGCAGCTGGAAATTCGTTGAAATACAAACAATCCATTTCACCGAATCAAAGGACAATACAATGACTTCTCTCATGGTCTCAATGACTGCTTTCATCGCCGGCATCAAGGATCGCTTCGCTTCCGAAAAGGGCGCAACGGCCGTTGAGTACGGCCTGATGGTCGCCCTGATCGTCATCGCAGCCATCGTTGGCATCACGCTCGTCGGCACCAACCTGCAGACGCTGTTCAACTCCACCATCGCACCCAAGCTCGTCTAGGGATCACACCCCACGCCCCGGCGGCCCCCAGTCACCTGGGGGCCGCCATAGCACTATCGAGCAAGGAATCAGGACATGAACAGTAAAGACGAGCGTGGCGCGGCGGCAGTGGAATTTGCGCTTGTCCTGCCGCTGCTGCTTCTCATCCTGATCGGCATCATCGAATTTTCCCTGGCGTTCAACGCCCAGCTGTCACTCAACCAGGCAGCCCGTGAGGGCGCACGGACCATGGCGATCAGCAACAACGCGGCCGGCGCCGCTACGGCCGCCGGCAACGCAGCCGGCCGGCTGGCACCGGCATCAGTCTCCACCACCTTCAGTGTCACGGGAGGTGGTTCCACGTGTTCCAGCGGACAGCAGGTCACGGCCACCACCACTTATACGCTCACCACGGCGACAGGTTTCATCGATGGCTTCACGGGACCGATCGTCATGACGGGGAAGGGCACCATGCTATGCGGCGGCTGACCAAAGATCCGGAAAATGAACGCGGGGCCACAGCCATCGCGGTGGCCTTGACCATGGTGATGATGTTGGGCTTCGCTGCCATCGCCGTGGACGTGGGTGGCATGTATGCCGAGAAGTCCGTTGTCCAGAACGGCGCCGATGCCGCTTCGCTTGCGGTGGCGCAGACCTGCGCCAAGAACTCCACCCTGCCCACCTGCGCCAGCGGGTCAAGCCTTTCGGGTGTGCTCGCGAAGGCAAACGCCAAAGACAATCTCACTAACGTGCAGTCAACCATTGTGGACAAGGCTGCAGGCAAGGTGACGGTTATTACCAACGCCGAGGAGTCCTCGGGGGTGCACTTCTCCACCTTCTTCGCCCGTATCTTCGGCACCAACACCGCCAGTATCAACGCCGAAGCCCAGGCCCGGTGGGGCGGGGCGCAGGCCGGCACGGCTGCCATGCCCATCGCCTTCTCGTCATGCGAGGTGGATTCGTCCATCACTGCTGATGGAACCACGCAGTTCCTGCTGTCCCACGGAACCGGTGCGGGGAAGAAGGATACCTGCCACGACACCGGATCAGGCCTCGAGATTCCCGGCGGCTTTGGCTGGCTGCTGACTTCAAGCACGTGCAAGGTCAAAGTGGACCTGGCCTCCCCATGGGTGGTCAGCAACACCGGCAACAGTCCCGAGGCGGACTGTGCCGCCACGCTTCAGGGTTGGAAGACCAAGTTGCAGGCTGGCGGGAAGGTCGTTGCCCTGTTCCCGGTTTTCGATGACACCAGGGGAACCGGCTCCAACGGCGAGTTCCACCTCAAGGCTTTTGCAGCCATTGACCTTATGGGCTGGGACCTGGCCAATCAGGACCCCTTCAGCTACATGCCCGCGGCAGCGCAGGCCTTCAAGGATGCCGGGGGCTGGAAAAACAGCGACTTGGGCATTGTCGGCAAATTCATCCGCTATGTGGCCTTGGACGAATCCTTTGAGGTCGGCGGTCCCACCATCTACGGCGGCAATGTCGTGGAACTCACCAAATAAGGAACAAAGGAGAACACCGTGAAAACAAGGCTGCTGGGGGGCCTGGCAGCATTGCTGTTGGCAGTTGTCGGATCTGTACTGATGTTTAATTACGCACAGGCAGCCGACAACCGCGCACAGCAAGGCCTGGATCCCGTTCAAGTACTCGTGCTGCAAAATGCCGTTCCGGCCGGGACGCCGGTGGCTGAGCTGGCCAAATCCACCAAGTCCACGTCCCTGCCAGGTGCTGCCGTTTCCGCAGACGCCGTCCGGGATCTCTCTGAATACGCAAACAAGGTCACCACCGTGGATCTCCAGCCCGGTGAGCAGCTGCTGGGGGCCAGGCTCGTTGACCCCAACTCACTCGCTGCTCCCGGGACGGTAGCTGTCCCGAAGGGCCTCGAGGAAGTCTCGGTCCTGCTGGAACCCCAGCGCGTGATGGGCGGCCAGCTGAAGGCCGGCGATACCGTGGGTATCTACGTCTCCTACAAACTGGATGAAGCGGCCGGCGCCGATGCACCGGTCAACGCCGACATCAAGGGCTTCAAGGAGTTCACCCGGCTGGCATTCCAGCAGGTCCTGGTCACCAGCGTCCAGCAGGCGCCGGCGGAAGCCGGCTCAGACGCCGCCACGGACGGGCCGGCATTGCCCTCGGGATCGGTCTACGTCACGCTGGCCCGGAACGATGCGGATGCTGCCGAAATCGTCTTCGCTGCCGAGTTCGGCAAGATCTGGCTTTCCAAGGAATCGGCCGATTCGAAGGACACGGCAACCGGTCCGGTCACAGTGGGCAAGGCATCCCGATGAGCCGCTTTGTGGTCGTCACCGCCGCCCAGGACTTCCAGCGCAAGGTCCAACTCGCCGTCAAAGGCGCCCTGCACGGTTCAGTCCAGGTGCTCCCACCCTCGGTAATCCTGGGTGGACCCCAGGAACTCTTTGACCGCCTCACCGGCGAACCACCGGAAGTCCTGGTGTTGGGACCGGGCCTGCCGGAGAGCGACTCCCTCAAGCTCGCCACCGTCTTCGACCTCCAGTTCCCGGAAGTCAGCCTGGTCCTGGTTGAAGACACCGCCCCTGACCAGGTCATCCTGGCCATGCGGGCCGGTATCCGGGACATCATCAGCCCCAGCGCCGATGTGGACCAGCTGAGGATCCTCCTGGAGCGGGCGTGCCTGGCGTCGGCCGGCCGCCGGCGGGGTTTGGTTTCCGCGGCCGGACCGGAGCGGGAGCCCGGACGCGTCATCACCGTTATGTCGCCCAAAGGGGGCGTAGGCAAAACCACCGTCGCAACCAACCTGGCCATCGGCCTCGGCAGGATCGCACCCATGGGTGTGGTGATCGTTGATCTCGACGTGCAGTTTGGCGACGTGGCCAGCGGCCTGCTGCTGGAACCCGAGCACACCCTGCGGGAGGCAGTAGGCGCGGCTGCCTACCAGGACTCGATGGTCCTGAAGGCTTTCCTCACCGTGCACCCCAGCGGCATCTATGCCCTCTGCGCACCGAACACCCCCAGCGAAGCCGACCACATCAGCGGCCAGGCTGTCAGCCACTTGTTGAGCCAGATGGCTGCCGAATTCCAGTATGTCGTTGTGGACACCACCCCCGGCCTGGGGGAACACGTCCTGGCGGCACTGGAACAGGCAACGGATGCGGTATGGGTCTGCGGCATGGATGTTCCCAGCATCCGCGGCCTGCACACAAGCTTCTCCATCCTCCGCGAGCTGCAGCTCCTGCCCCAGGGCCGGCATGTTGTGCTCAACTTCGCGGACCGGCGCAGCGGGCTGACGGTCCAGGACGTGGAAGCCACCATCGGCGTCCCCGTGGACACCGTCATTCCGCGGTCCAGGGCGGTCCCCTTCACAACAAACAAGGGCATCCCCATCCTGCAGGAGAATTCCCGCGACGGAGCTGCAAAAGCCCTTGCCAAGCTTGTGGAACGGTTCGACCCCAAGCATTCAGCTGCACCACAGAAGAAAGTACATCGACGGATGGTGATCTCATGAGTCTCGCAGAACGGTTGCAGGCAGCACGCGGCGGCCCGGCCATGCCCACTCCCAGCGGAGCAGGTGAACATGTTGTTCCTTTTGTGGACAGCCCGGACACCGGATCCGCGCCGGTGGACGCTTTGGCGGCCATCAAGCAACGCGCCGGGAAGGCCCTCTTTGAGCGGCTGGGGGCGAGGCTCACGGACACCACCCTGAGCGACGAGGATCTGCGGCAGATCGCCCGCGACGAGCTCAGCACCGTCATCGATGAAGAGCAGGTTCCCCTGACGCCGGAGGAGCGTCGACGGCTGATCCGCGACGTGGGTGATGATGTGCTGGGGTACGGTCCGCTGCAAAGGTACCTGGACGATCCCTCCATCACGGAGATCATGGTCAACCGGCCGGACCAGATCTATGTGGAACGGAACGGCAAACTGCTTCAAACGGATGGCCGGTTCAGCAGCGAAGAGCACCTTCGCAAAGTGATCGAACGAATCGTGGCCAAAGTAGGGCGGAGGATCGACGAATCTTCCCCGCTGGTTGACGCCCGGCTCGAAGATGGTTCCCGCGTCAACGCCATCATCCCGCCCCTGGCGGTCAACGGCTCGTCGCTGACCATCAGGAAGTTCAGCAAGGTGCCCCTGACCGTGCCGGACCTGATCAGTTTCGGCACCCTCACCCCCCAGATGGCTGAACTGTTGGATGCCTGCGTCCGGGCGAAACTGAACATCATCGTCTCCGGCGGTACGGGTACAGGGAAAACCACCCTGCTGAACGTGCTCTCCTCCTTCATTCCCCCGGAGGAACGCATCGTCACCATCGAGGACGCCGTGGAGCTGCAACTCCAGCAGAGCCACGTTGTCCGGCTGGAGAGCCGGCCGGCCAATATTGAGGGGAAGGGCGCCGTGACCATCCGCGAGCTGGTCAGGAACTCCCTCCGCATGCGGCCGGACCGGATCGTGGTGGGTGAGGTACGCGGCGGCGAGTCCCTGGACATGCTCCAGGCGATGAACACCGGCCACGACGGCTCCATCTCCACCGTTCACGCCAACTCCCCCAGGGACGCTGTTGCCCGCTTGGAAACCCTGGTGCTGATGGCGGGCATGGACTTGCCCCTGCGGGCAATCCGCGAGCAGGTTTCTTCCGCCGTCAACCTCATCGTCCACCTTTCGAGGCTCCGGGACGGCACCCGCCGGGTCACGCACATCACCGAAGTCCAGGGCATGGAAGGGGAAGTGGTCACACTGCAGGACGCCTTTGTCTTCGACTACTCCGCTGGCGTGGACAGCCTCGGCAGGTTCCTCGGCCAGCCCGTCTCCACCGGTATCCGGCCCCGGTTTGCCGATCATTTCGCGGAGCTGGGGATTAATATCAACCCCGAGATCTTCGCACCCCGGCCCATGCAGATGGGGAGGCGATGACCGTGCCCGGCCAACTGGTATTCGTCTTCGGAATAGTTGCCATTACCGCTGCGGTGCTCATCGCAATGGTGGTCGTTTTCAAACCGGCGGGCGGCTCCGTACCGATGGAGCGGCGACGTCCGTTCGGCAACCCGGACCAGGGCCTGCTAACCCGGATCACCGAAGCCACGGTGAAGTTCGTGGAACAGAGCCTTTCCCGGCGGACGCCCGCAACATCGCAGTCCACCTCGTTGCTGGTCCAGGCAGGATTGACCCTGCCACGGGCCGACTTCCTGGTGCTTGCAGCGGCGGGAACCCTGGTCAGTGCCGTGGTGGGGTTCATCCTGCAGGGGGCCGGCATGGCCCTCCTGTTCGCCATCCTGGTTCCCGTCCTGGCAAGGGTCTACCTGTCGGTGCTGGTCTCGCGTCGCAGGAGCCGGTTCGGCGAACAGCTCACGGACACCCTGACCATGATCTCCGGTGGGCTGCGGGCTGGCCACAGCGTGCTCCGGGCCATCGATGCGGTGGCCCAGGAAGCCAACGAACCCACTGCTACGGAGTTCTCCCGCGTAGTGAACGAGACCCGGCTAGGCCGGGACCTGCAGGAATCCCTGGGTGATGTGGCGGTCCGGATGAAAAGCGATGACTTCCGGTGGATGGCCGAGGCCATCGAGATCAACCGCGAGGTGGGTGGCGACCTCGCCGAGGTCTTTGACCAGGTGGGCGAAACCATCAGCGAGCGGGCCCAAATCAAAGGCACCGTCAAGGCGCTGAGCGCTGAAGGCAAACTGTCGGCCATCATCCTGATGGCCCTGCCGATTCTCCTGCTGGTCTTCCTCAGCCTGGTCAACCCCAAATATATGGGCAACCTCTTCGGCCACCCGGTCGGCTGGATGCTGCTGGGAATTGCCACCGTCATGATGGCAATCGGCGGTTTCTGGGTCCATAAAATCAGCGATCTGAAATTCTAGGGGATTTGTTATGCAGCCAATTGTCTGGGGCATCATCGCCGTAACCATGGTGCCCGCATCCATCCTGCTGTGGTCGGTCGTCGCTGTCGACAGGAAGTCCCACACAGTGATCCAGGGCAACCTTGCCCGCGGTCTCAGTGCCGGCGCCTCCGGGCCGAAAGCCCAGAACATGAACCTGGAGCGGATGGCGCAACGGCTTACGCCCAAGGGCTACATCGGAAAGCTGGACAGGCTCCTGGCCCTGGCCGGCAGGCCGGCGTCCATGCCGTTGTCCCGGCTCCTCGTCGCAAAACCGGCACTGGCGCTCATCGCGGCCGTCCTGATGATGCTGCTGCTCAGCCGTGGCGCCACGCCGCAGCTGCTCCTGCTTGCTGTTTTCGTGACCGCCCTTGCCTACTTCGTCCCGGATCTGCTGGTCCACAGCCGGGGTGCGGAGCGGCAGAAGAAGATCCAACTCGAGCTGCCCAACACCCTGGACCAGATGCTCATTTCAGTTGAGGCCGGGCTCGGTTTCGAGTCGGCCATGGCCAAGGCAGGCCAGAATGGCAAAGGGCCCCTTGCAGTGGAACTCATCCGGACCCTGCAGGACATGCAGGTGGGCCGCAGCCGGCGCGAATCGTATCTGGCAATGGCCGACCGCAGCAGCGTGCAGGACCTTCGGTCTTTTGTCCGGGCCATCGTGCAGGCCGACACTTACGGCATCGCCATCGCCAAGGTCCTGAAGTCCCAGGCGCATGAAATGCGCGTCAAACGCCGGCAGCGCGCTGAGTACAAAGCCATGAAGCTTCCGGTCCTGGTGCTTTTTCCGCTGCTGCTGTTCATCTTCCCGGTGATCTTCATCGTCATCCTGGGTCCTGCGGTCATCAACATCATCGAAGCGTTCAGCTGAGCCTTCACCATCCATAGACCGGACCCCCTCGGAACCCAGAACCGAGGGGGTCCTTTATGGAGTTTGCCTGCCGGTGGTGAAGAACTACTCCCGCCGGGCCCGCGTCAGTTCCGCCCGCGCCAGCAGCTCAGGGCCTGACGGATAGGCGACTTCGGCGAGGACCAGGGGGTGTGGTGCGGCCAGCACCGACTTGGCGTCCCGCTTCCGCTCCATCAGCCGCTCGTAAAGCCATCCCGGCTGGTGTTGGCCCTCCCCCACATAGAGTGCTGAGCCAATCAGGGCCCGCACCATGTTGTGGCAAAACGCGTCCGCCTGGACTGTTGCCACCAGGACCCCGTCCCCGCCCCGGGAAAATTCAAACCGTTGCAGCTCGCGGATGGTCGTGGCGCCTTCCCGCGGCTTGCAGTAGGACCGGAAATCCTGCAGCCCCAGGAGCCGGGATGCTCCCTGGTTCAGCGCCGAAACATCCAGCGGGTTCCGGTGCCAGAGAGTGTAGGACCGGCCCAGCGGATCCCAGAGTGCCTGCCCGTCCGCGATCCGGTAGGTGTAGCGGCGCCAGAGCGCCGAGAACCGGGCGTCGAACCCGGGCAGCGCCAGATCCACCGAATGCACTTCGACGGCGCCGGACAAGTCACCCAGGATCCGGCTCAGCGCACCGCGGATCCTGCGAAGGAGCGCGACGGCGGGATCAAGTTCGTGCCCGCGCGGCAGTCCGCGCCACTCCTCTTCGCGAAGGTCGAGGTGGACCACCTGCCCGCGGGCGTGCACGCCGGCATCCGTGCGGCCCGCCACCGTGACCCGGACCGGGCGCCGGAGCAACAGCGCGAGCGACTCTTCCAGGACCCCCTGGACGGTCCGCCGTCCCGGCTGGAGGGCCCACCCGCTGAAGGGGCCGCCGTCGTACGAAAGATCAAGCCGGATACGCAAAAACCCGCCGCCCCCCAAAACGGGGGCCGCGGGTTTTTGGTCGTTCATAGACTCAAGTCTATGCGAAGGAAGTCAGCGAATTACTTCGCGTCCTTCTCCTCGGCGGCCGGAGCCTCGGCGTCGGCGGCCGGAGCCTCGTCAGCAGCAGCTTCGTCAGCGGCGGGAGCTTCGGTGGCCGAAGCCTCTTCTGCAACGGGAGCCTCTTCGGCGGGTGCTTCCTCAGCAACCGGGGCGGCCTTGGCGGCAGCCTGGGTGGCTTCGGCGACAACAGCCTGCTTGGCGGAAACCGGCTCGAGAACCAGTTCGATGACAGCCATGGGAGCGTTGTCGCCCTTGCGGTTGCCGATCTTGGTGATGCGGGTGTAGCCGCCGTCGCGGTTCTCCACTGCCTGGGCGATGTCGGTGAACAGCTCGTGGACAATGCCCTTGTTGCTGATCAGGCCGAGTACGCGGCGGCGTGAAGCCAGGTCGCCACGCTTGGCGAAGGTCACCAGACGCTCTGCGTAGGGCTTCAGGCGCTTGGCCTTGGTCACCGTGGTGGTGATCCGCTTGTGCTCGAACAGTGCGGCGGACAGGTTCGCGAGCATAAGACGCTCGTGAGCCGCTCCGCCTCCGAGGCGCGGACCCTTAGCGGGGGTAGGCATAATAGTTTCTCCTCATATGGAAGCCAGTGGGCTGCGCACACCGTGGTGCATCCAGCCAGCCGGCCAAGATCTGTTTGTTAGAGTTCGTCGTCGCCGAAAGCGGCGTCGTCCTCTTCAATTGCTGCGGCGCGTGCTGCGAGGTCAAAACCGGGAGGCGAGTCCTTGAGGGACAGGCCCAGTTCAACCAGCTTTGCCTTGACCTCGTCAATGGACTTCGCACCAAAGTTGCGGATGTCCATCAGGTCGGCCTCGGAGCGTGCAACGAGTTCACCCACGCTGTGGATGCCCTCACGCTTGAGGCAGTTGTAGGAACGGACGGTGAGGTCCAGATCCTCGATCGGCAGTGCCATGTCAGCTGCAAGTGCAGCGTCGGTGGGCGACGGGCCAATCTCGATACCTTCAGCTGCGGTGTTCAGCTCGCGGGCCAGACCGAACAGTTCCACCAGGGTGGTGCCTGCGGAAGCAACCGCATCGCGCGGGGCGATGGCCTGCTTGGTCTCGACGTCGACAATGAGCTTGTCGAAGTCGGTGCGCTGCTCAACACGGGTTGCTTCCACGCGGAAGGTGACCTTCAGGACCGGCGAGTAGATGGAGTCGACCGGGATACGGCCGATCTCTGCATCGCCGGACTTGTTCTGAGCTGCCGAAACGTAGCCGCGGCCGCGCTCGATGGTCAGTTCGAGTTCGAACTTGCCCTTCGAGTTCAGCGTGGCAATGTGCAGATCCGGGTTGTGGAATTCGACGCCGGCCGGCGGAGCAATGTCCGCGGCGGTGACGACTCCGGGGCCCTGCTTGCGCAGGTAGGCAACAACCGGCTCATCGTGCTCGGAGGAAACCGAGAGGCTCTTGATGTTCAGGATGATCTCGGTGACATCTTCCTTGACACCCGGAACCGTGGTGAACTCGTGCAGCACGCCATCGATCCGGATGCTGGTGACAGCAGCGCCGGGGATGGAGGAAAGCAGGGTACGGCGGAGGGAGTTTCCGAGGGTGTAGCCGAAGCCCGGTTCCAGCGGTTCAATGATGAAACGCGAACGGTTTTCGGAGACTACCTCTTCGGAGAGGGTGGGGCGCTGTGCAATGAGCACTTAGGTTTCCTTTCGGCGAGCATCCGCTATATGACGCAACACAGGTGGTGGAAATGCGGTCTGAAGACTTAACGCGCTGGGCCTGCCCGGACCATCAGTGGTCCGGGCAAGCTTATGCAACGTCGAAAGGCTTAGACGCGGCGGCGCTTCGGCGGGCGGCAACCGTTGTGCGCTGCGGGGGTGACGTCCTGGATGGAGCCAACCTCCAGGCCAGCGGCCTGCAGCGAGCGGATTGCGGTTTCGCGGCCGGAGCCCGGGCCCTTGACGAAAACGTCGACCTTGCGCATGCCGTGCTCCTGCGCACGCTTTGCAGCGGCTTCGGCAGCCATCTGGGCAGCGAACGGGGTGGACTTACGCGAACCCTTGAAGCCAACCTCACCTGAGGAAGCCCAGGAGATGACAGCACCGTTCGGATCCGTGATGGAAACGATGGTGTTGTTGAACGTGCTCTTGATGTGCGCCTGGCCAAGCGCGATATTCTTCTTGTCCTTCTTACGCGGCTTGCGAACCGCGCCACGAGTCTTCGGGGGCATTTTTTCTCCTACAGAAAGTTTATTGGGGGAAAGCTGGCGCTTGGACCCACACTTGCCGGGTTCCCGGGCTCACCGAAGTGGCCTCAGGAGGCAGGTGCGGTTTAGCGAGCCTTCTTCTTGCCGGCGACGGTACGCTTCGGGCCCTTGCGGGTACGTGCGTTGGTCTTCGTACGCTGTCCGCGTACGGGCAGGCCCTTGCGGTGGCGCAGGCCTTCGTAGCTGCCGATTTCAACCTTGCGGCGGATATCTGCTGCTACTTCGCGGCGAAGGTCACCCTCAACCTTGTAGTTGCCTTCAATGTAGTCACGCAGCTCAACCAGCTGGGCATCCGTGAGGTCCTTAACGCGGACGTCAGAGCTGATGCCAGTGGCAGCCAGGGTTTCGTGTGCACGGGTCTTGCCCACGCCGTAGATGTAAGTAAGCGCAATTTCCAGCCGCTTTTCGCGGGGAATGTCTACGCCAGCGAGACGAGCCATAGTGGCAGTACTCCTTGATAAACCGGAGGTCCTAGGCAGTACACCCGCACGTTCCGTGCGGCCCCAGCCTCCGACCGGGGGTTAGCTGTCCGGGCTCAATACGTCCCAGTTCAGCTTGTGCTGCCTTTTATTTACTTGCGTGGGTTAGCAACCCAGGGTTTTCCTTCAGGGAAGGAAATTAGCCCTGGCGCTGCTTGTGGCGCGGGTTCTCGCAGATCACCATGACCCGGCCATTACGGCGGATCACTTTGCACTTTTCGCAGATCTGCTTGACGCTCGGCTTGACCTTCATGGCGTTCCTTTGCGTGTAACAGTTGGTCAACTGGAGCAGCGGCAGCGGATGCCGCAACTGCCCAGCAATTTACTTGTAGCGGTAGACGATACGACCACGGGTGAGGTCGTACGGGCTCAGCTCCACCACTACGCGGTCCTCGGGGAGGATCCGGATGTAGTGCTGGCGCATCTTTCCAGAGATGTGTGCCAGAACGATGTGCTTGTTGGTGAGCTCAACGCGAAACATCGCGTTAGGCAGCGCCTCGGTCACAACGCCTTCGATCTCAATGACCCCGTCCTTCTTGGCCATACCCTCCGCTAACTGTTGTTGCCGCAGCCCTGCCGGATTGCACCGGGAAAGACCACGAACGTTTTTGTTGGATCGATCATCTTCTCCTGAGCCCAAAAGGGCGCGGCAGTCCAGACAACCAACAAGCAACACTACCCTGTTCGCCGGTAAAAGTTAAATCGGCCATACTAACCTACGTGGTGCCGAATGCACCATAATCCCCGGCGGGCGTGCGCACCGGTTCGGCGCAGGCGATGCCGTCCAGGATGGCGGCACGCACGACGTCGGCTGCCGCGCTTTGCAGCGTCACCAGGCTGATCTGCCGGGCCGTTCCGGTGCTCCGGTCCAGGGCCACGGCGCCGGTGGCCAGGCAGAAGACCGCGTCCCCGTCCGCCAGCGTGTGGGACGGGTTCAAGGCCCGCGCCAGCCCGGCATGGGCGGCCGCTGCCGTCCGTTTGCACTCCGCAGGGTCAAGGACAGCGTTGGTGGCTACTATCACCAGCGTGGTGTTAAGCGGTGGGCCGTCTGCCGGCGCCGCCGCTTGCCGGGCAGGTTCAAACGGCAGGCCCAGGGCATTGACCACAGCGAGCGCGCCCACCACCACACCGCCGGGAAGGGTGGCAGAGGCGGTGCCGACACCGCCCTTGTAGGTCCTGCCAATCACGGCCCCGGTACCTGCCCCCACGTTCCCGCGGCCGACGTCGTGCCCTTCAACCTGGCGCCCGGCTGCGGCAGCTGCAGCGTATCCCATGTCCGGGGTGGGCCGGGCGGAAAAGTCGCCGCCCCGGCCCAGGTCGAAGATGGCCGCGGCCGGCACGATGGGGACCACGCCGCCCGGAACGGCGAACCCGCGGCCGTTCTCCTCACACCAGCGCTGCGCCCCTGCCGCCGAGGCAAGTCCGTACGCGCTGCCGCCGGTCAGGACCACGGCGTCCACGGTGGAAACGAGGGTGGTGGGATCCAGGGCATCCGTTTCATGGGTGGCCGGGCCGCCGCCCTGGACGTCCACGGAGCCCACAGTGCCCGGCGGGGGCAGGACCACTGTCACCCCGGACAGCCAGCCGCCGCCGACTTGCTGGACCTGCCCCACCCGGATACCGGGCACATCAGTGATCGCTCCCATCCCACCATTCTCCTCCCCCTCCCCCAACTAGGTCGCAGTTGTTGTCGTTTTGGGGCCCCAAAACGACAACAACTGCGAGTCAGTTGGGTCCCGAAGGCGGGGAAAGGTGACCACCCCCGGCGGCGGAAACGAACTTTGCGCCACCCGGACTTCAACGGTCCGTAAACAGCCAGGAAAGGGTTGGCCAACAATTCCCGGGAAGCCGGAAACCGTCGCTTTGGCCACTGACCGGTGTGGTGGAGTGAGAGTCAGCTCCCCCTCCGCAGCGCCCTGACCAGGGCCTTCTTCGTAA
The DNA here is from genome assembly GCF_030208875.1 of Pseudarthrobacter sp. MEB009. Lineage (NCBI taxonomy): Bacteria > Bacillati > Actinomycetota > Actinomycetes > Micrococcales > Micrococcaceae > Pseudarthrobacter > Pseudarthrobacter sp. MEB009. The sequence goes on along the minus strand of NZ_JARVTC010000007.1, from coordinate 127,889 downwards.
GAGACCCATGACCACTTCCCTTTCCGGGGCCAGGCCTGCCATGCAACCGGCACCGCCGCCCGCCCCGACCCCACCTGCAGCCCGGCCGCGCTGGTCCGCCAGGTCCCGCCGGGACTTCATTGTCTTCCTGGCGCTCGCCCTGCCCAACCTGGTGCTGATCGGGACGTTCACCTACCTCCCGCTGCTGAACAACATCTACTACTCCACGCTGAACTGGACGCTGGGCTCCGCCTCGGCCACCGTCGTCGGACTCGAAAACTACGTCAGGTTCTTCACCAGCGCGGACGCCCCCAAGGTCCTGGGCACCACCGCCATCTTCACCGTGACCACCGTGGGCGGCTCCATGGTCCTTGGGCTGCTGGTGGCCGTGGCCCTGAACAGCAGGGTCCGCGGCACCACGTTCGCCCGCGCCGCCGTGTTCGCCCCCTACGTACTTTCCGGCGTTGGCGTAGGACTCGTGTGGCTGTTCATCTTCGACCCCGGGTACGGCGTACTGTCCTGGCTCCTCCGCGGACTGGGCCAGCAGAGCCCGCAGTGGATCAACAATCCGGAACTGTCGCTGGTCATGGTGATCATCGTGTACGTCTGGAAGAACCTGGGCTACTGCGCCGTGGTGTTCCTGGCCGGACTGCAGTCGCTGCCTAAAGATGTAATGGAGGCCGCTGCCCTGGACGGGGCGGGAAGCTTCCGCCGTTTCCTCAGCATCTCCGTGCCGCTGCTCTCCCCCACTACGTTCTTCCTGCTGATCACCACCATGCTCAGCTCGCTGCAGGCCTTTGACCTGATCCGGATCATGACCCCGCTGGGTTCCGGCACCAGCACCCTGATCTACGAGGCCTACCTGCAGGCCTTCGGCGCCTACAACCGCGCGGGCTACTCCGCCGCCATCTCCGTGGTGCTCTTTGCCATCCTTTTGGTCATCACGGTGCTGCAGCTGCGGTTCGTCGAGCGGAAAGTCCACTACTCATGAGCGCGCCCACCGCCCCCGCAGTCCCCCGCGCCGACAGCGTGGACGACGACGGCCCCGCACCGCGGGTGCGCCCCTTCAGCCGGACCAATCTGGTCCAGACCCTCCTGGCCGGCTACGTTCCGCTGGTGGTGGCCGTACTGGTGGTGTTCCTGCCGCTGCTCTGGATGGTGTTGAGCTCGTTCAAGCAGCCGGGCGAGATCGTCACCCTTGACCTCCAGGTGCTGCCGAAAAGCCTGGACCCGGAAAACTACCGGATCGCCACCACCACCGTGCCGTTCGGCCAGTTTTTCCTCAACAGCACCGTGGTGACGGTGGTGGGCTCCGGCATCAAGGTGCTGCTGGCCATCCTCACCGCCTACGCGTTGGTCTTTGTCCGCTTCCCGGGCAAGAAGCTGATCTTTGTGCTCATCCTGGTGGCGCTGATGGTCCCGGCACAGGTGTCCATCCTGCCCAACTACATCCTGATCGCCGGGATGGGCGGCAAAAACACCCTGTGGGGCATCATCCTCCCCGGCCTGGGAACAGCGTTCGGCACGTTCCTGCTGCGCCAGCACTTCCTCACCCTGCCGGCTTCCATCATGGAGGCCGCGGAGATTGACGGCGCCGGGCACTGGCGCCGGCTCTGGCAGGTGGCGGCCCCGGTATCCCTGCCCTCCATCGCCACCGTGGCCCTGGTGACCGTGGTCAGCGAGTGGAACGAATACATCTGGCCGCTGATCATCACCGACAAGCCCGAAAGCATGACGCTGCCCGTAGGCCTGACCCTGCTCCAGAACTCCGAAGGCAACGGCGCCGGCTGGGGCATCATGATGGCCGGTGCCGTCCTGGTGATCCTGCCCATCCTGGTGGTTTTCGCCATGCTGCAGCGCTACATCGTGGCCGGCCTGACCCAGGGCAGCGTCACGGGCTGATCCCCCGGCCACCCGCCGTCGGCCGTTCCTTCAACCAAAAGCTCTCCTCCCACCGCATCCAGCCGGACCTCCGGGCTGCGCCGCAGCCTGCCCCGGCACAAACGAAAGGCACCACCCATGGCACCGAAACCACTGAAGCTGGCACTGGACCGCAGGCTCTTCCTTTCCCTGGCCGGAATGGGGGCCGGCGCCGCCGCGCTCAGCGCCTGCGGTGGCCCCTCCACCGCTGTCGGCACGGGTCCCAGCGAGACGGCCTTGAATTTTGACGGCGTCACCCCCGCCGCGTCCATCGATTTCTGGTCCAACCACCCGGGCAAGTCCCAGGACGTGGAAAAGGACATGATCGCGCGCTTCGAGGCCAAAAATCCAGGGATCAAGGTCAACCTGGTCACAGCCGGCGCCAACTATGAGGAAATCGCCCAGAAGTTCCAGACGGCGCAGGCCGCGAAGTCCGGTTTGCCCGCGCTGGTGGTGTTGTCTGACGTCTGGTGGTTCCGCTACTACCTCAACGGGAACATCATCCCGTTGGACTCCCTCATCAGCCAGCTGGACGTCAAGCTGGACGACTTCCGCACCTCCCTGGTGGACGACTACAAGTACGACGGCCAGCAGTGGGCCTTGCCCTACGGCCGTTCCACTCCGCTGTTCTACTACAACAAGGACCACTTCGCTGCTGCCGGGCTGCCGGACCGGGCGCCCGCCACCTGGCAGGAATTCGCCGAATGGGCACCGAAGCTGAAGGCAACCACCAGGGCCCAGTACGCGTTTATGCACCCGGCCCTGGCCGGCTACGCGGGCTGGACCCTGCAGAACAACCTCTGGGGCGAAGGTGGCTCATGGTCCAGGGACTGGGAGGTCACCTGCGACTCGGCCGAGTCGGTGGCGGCACTCCAAGCAGCCCAGGACTCTGTGTACAAGGACGCCTGGGCCGGGGTGTCCTCGAAGGAATCGGCTGATGACTTCGCTGCCGGACTGGCCTCGGCTACGGTGTCCTCCACGGGCTCGCTGATCGGCATCCTCAAGTCCGCCACCTTCAACGTGGGCGTTGGTTTCCTTCCCGGCGGTTCCAAGGCCAAGACCGAGGTGTGCCCCACCGGCGGCGCGGGCCTGGGCATCCCCAGCGGAGTCACCCCTGAGGAGCAGCTGGCCGCAGCCATGTTCCTGCAGTTCGTCACCGAGCCGGAAAACACCGCGGCGTTCTCGGCCGCCACGGGCTACATGCCCACCAGGAAGTCGGCCGACATGACCGCCGTGCTGGCCAAGACCCCGCAGATCAAGACCGCAATGGACCAGCTGGCCGTGACCCGCGTCCAGGACAACGCCCGGGCGTTCCTGCCCGGCGCGGACCAGGAGATGGCCAAGGCGGCGGCGAAGATCCTCACCCAGGAAGCGGACGTCAAAACCACCATGACCGAGCTGAAGGCTACCCTTGAGGGCCTGTACAACACCGATGTGAAGCCCAAGCTGAAGGCATAACCTTCCGCTGAAGGCCAGGTGCGGCTGCCAAAGCTGCACCTGGCCTTTTGTGCTGTGGACAGCTTGTTCAATCTATTGATTAACGATAAATTGCCATTGTTGTTCGATACTAGGAGCTGTCCGTGGGAAAACTGTCCGTCTTCGCCCTCCGCATTGTGCTGGCTCTGGTCCTCGCAGGCTCGCTGTTTGTCCAGGTGCGCATGGTGCCGCTGCTGGCCGTGGACCTGGAAGAGGCGGGCGCACCAGCAGGGCCCCGGGTCGCGGCGCTGGTTATCGTGGTGCTGGGAATCCTGTGCGTCGAAATCACTGCGGTCTGCGTCTGGCGGCTGCTGACCATGGTCCGGCGCGGAACCGTCTTCTCGCTGGCGGCTTTCCGCTACGTGGACATCATCTTCGGCGCCATGACCGCGGCATCCCTGCTGGTGTTTGGCGTGGCTGTCCTGCTGGCACCCGGCGACATCGCCCCCGGTGTGGTCCTGCTGGTGTGCGGCGCCGCGTTGCTGGTGGCCGGCGTGGCATTAATTGTCCTGGTCCTGCGCACGCTCCTGGCCCAGGCCGTGGCCCGGGACGCGGAAGCCACCACCCTGCGTTCGGAACTGGACGAGGTCATCTGATGCCCATCATCGTGGACATCGACGTAATGCTGGCCAAGCGGAAGATGCCGGTGGGGCTGCTGGCCGAAAAGATCGGGATCACCCCGGCCAACCTGGCCGTGTTGAAGAACGGCCGGGCCAAGGCTGTCCGGTTCACCACCCTAGAAGCCCTGTGCGGGGTGCTGGACTGCCAGCCGGGCGACCTCCTGCGCTGGGAGCCGGACCCAACTGACTCGCAGTAGTTGTCGTTTTCAGCGCTCAAAACGACAACAAGTGCGAGTCAGTTGGGAGGGGGCGCTACGGAATCGGTACGGGCGTGACGCCGAGGGGCACCAGGTGCTCCGCGCCGCCGTCGGGCGCTGAGAGCACCCAGATGCCTTTTTCGTGAACTGCCACAGAGTGTTCCCACTGGCAGGAGCGCTTGCCGTCAGTGGTCACCACTGTCCAGTCGTCCGCCAGCACGGCCGTGTCGATGCTGCCGCGGACCAGCATGGGCTCGATGGCCAGGCAGAGGCCCGCGCGGATCTTGGGTCCGCGGTGGCTGGTGCGGTAGTTGAGCACGTCCGGGGCCATATGCATCTCGGAGCCGATGCCGTGGCCCACGTAGTCCTCGAGGATACCAAGCGGCTTGCCGCTGACACCGGAAACGTAGTCGTCGATCGCCGCGCCGATATCACCCACGTGGGTGCCTGAGGCAAGGGCCGCGATCCCCCGCCACATGGCGGCCAGGGTCACGTCGGAGAGCCGCTGGTCCTCGGGATCCGCGTCACCCACAATAACGGTCCGGGCCGAGTCGGAGTGCCAGCCGTTGACGATTGCCCCGCCGTCGATCGAGATGATGTCGCCGTTGGCCAGGACGCGGCTGCCGGGAATGCCGTGGACCACTTCCTCATTCACGGAGGTGCAGATGGTGGCCGGGAAGCCGTGATAGCCGAGGAAGTTGGACTTGGCGCCCGCCTCGTTGAGGACGGCCGCGAACACGTCGTCCAGGTGCTTGGTGGTGACTCCCGGCACCGCGGCGGCCACTGCGGCGTCAAGCGCGCGGCTGAGGACCAGTCCGGCCTCCTGCATGGTGCGCATCTGGGCGTTGTTTTTGTATTCAATGCGGGGCTGGCCGAAGGCCATGGTGTGTCCTTTCAAATGGCGAAGGCTCCTCCCTGGACCGGGAGGAGCCTCGCAAAACGTTCGCCTGAATCAGGCTGCCTGTGCCGCCTTGATAGCCTGCATCACGCGATCGGTGACTTCATCGATCGCGCCGATTCCGTCCACCTGGGTGAGGATGCCGCGCTCGGCATACTTGGCCACCACAGCTTCGGTCTGCTCGTGGTAGAGGTCCAGGCGGTGCCGGATGACGGCTTCGTTGTCATCGCTCCGGCCCGTTTCCTTGGCCCGGCCCAAAAGCCGGTGGACCAGTTCCTCGTCGTCGGCAGTCAGCTGGAGAACAACGTCAAGCTTCTCGTCGCCGGTGGCGAGGATTTCGTCGAGGTAGTCAACCTGGGCCGTCGTGCGGGGGTAGCCGTCCAGGAGGAAGCCGTTGACGACGTCGGACTCGCTGAGCCGGTCGCGGACCATCTTGTTGGTGACGCTGTCCGGGACAAAGTCACCGTTGTCCATGTACTGCTTGGCTTCGAGGCCCAGCGGCGTTTCGCCCTTGACGTTGGCACGGAAGATGTCGCCGGTGGAGATTGCAACAACGCCGAGGCGTTCCGAAATCCGCTCTGCCTGCGTTCCCTTGCCGGACCCGGGAGGTCCAATAATCAGCATTCTCGTCATCGCAAAAGCCCTTCGTAGTGACGTTGTTGTAGCTGCGCATCAATCTGCTTGACGGTCTCCAGGCCAACACCCACCATGATCAGGATCGAGGTGCCACCGAACGGGAAGTTCTGGTTGGCGTTGATCAGCACCAGGGCAACCAACGGGATCAGCGCAACGAAGCCGAGGTACATGGCACCGGGGAGCGTGATCCGGGAGAGGACGTACTGCAGGTAATCAGCGGTAGGTTTGCCGGCACGGATGCCGGGGATAAAGCCGCCGTACTTCTTCATGTTGTCCGAGACCTCTTCAGGGTTGAAGGTGATCGCGACGTAGAAGTAGGTGAAGAACACAATCATGGCGAAGTACAGCACCATGTAGATCGGGTGGTCGCCTCGGGTGAGGTTGTTGTTGATCCACTCAACCCACGGCTGGATCGGCTCGCCGGCCTTGGGCTGGTTGAACTGGGAGATCAGGCCGGGCAGGTACAGCATCGAGGAGGCAAAGATGACCGGGATAACTCCGGCCATGTTGACCTTGATGGGGATGTACGTGCTGGTGCCGCCGACGGTGCGGCGGCCGATCATCCGCTTGGCGTACTGCACGGGGACGCGGCGCTGGGACTGTTCAACGAACACCACCAGGGCCACGGTGAGCAGGCCCACGGCCAGGACGATAAAGAACGTTCCGGGGCCCTGCGAGGTCCAGATGGCGCCGAGCGAGGACGGGAAGGTCGCCGCAATGGACGTGAAGATGAGCAGCGACATGCCGTTGCCCACGCCCTTCTCGGTGACCAGCTCGCCCATCCACATGATCAGGCCGGTGCCGGCCGTCAGGGTGATGATCAGCAGGATCGTGGTGATGATGCTGTCGTCGGGGATGATCGGGAGGTTACAGCCGGGAAGCAGCTGGCCGGAACGCGCGAGCGAAATCAGCGTGGTGGCGTTCAGCAAACCGAGGGCGATGGTGAGGTAGCGCGTGTACTGGGTCAGTTTGGACTGGCCCGACGCGCCCTCCTCGTACAGCTGCTGGAACCGGGGAATAACCACCCGGAGCAGCTGGACGATGATGCTGGCCGTGATGTACGGCATGATGCCCAGGGCGAAGATGGACACCTGGAGCAACGCACCGCCGCTGAACAGGTTGACGAGCTGGTAGAGCCCGCCTGCGGTCTGACCGTTCTGCAAGCATTGCTGGACATTCTGGTAGCTCACACCGGGCGAGGGAATGTACGCACCCAAGCGGAAGATGGTGATGATTCCCAGCGTGAACAACAACTTGCGTCGCAGATCAGGCGTGCGAAAGGCCCGGCCAAATGCGCTAAGCAAGCGTCCTCCTGTGGTGTCAAAGAGAGTGGTGTGATGGGGATCTATAAATCCCAACAACCGAGTCTAACGGTTGATTGCGCGATGCGAACAATCCGGGCGGGCCCGGCTGCGCCCGGCGGTGGCGGAATATCGCCCGGTGGATGTGAAAAACTCCCGGTAGCCAGGGCCTGGGGCCCCGGATACCGGGAGTTCAACAGAAGGCTTCCGCCCGCCGCGCCTTAGAGGGCGGTGGTGGATCCGCCTGCTGCAGCGATCTTTTCAGCAGCGCTGGCCGAGAATGCGTGGACGGTGACGTCAACCTTGACGGTGATGTCGCCGGTGCCCAGCACCTTGACGGGCTGGTTCTTGCGAACGGCGCCCTTTTCAACCAGGTTCTCCACGGTGACAGTGCCACCTTCGGGGAACAGTTCGTTGAGCTTGTCCAGGTTTACAACCTGGAACTCAACGCGGAACGGGTTCTTGAAACCGCGCAGCTTCGGCAGGCGCATGTGCAGCGGCAGCTGGCCGCCGGCAAAGCCAGCCTTGATCTGGTAGCGGGCCTTTGTACCCTTGGTACCGCGACCAGCGGTCTTACCCTTGGAGCCTTCACCACGACCAACACGGGTCTTGGCGGTCTTGGCACCCGGGGCGGGACGCAGGTGGTGAACCTTCAGGGCGTTCTGCTTCTCAGCGGTGCCCTGTGCCTTTTCAGCAGTCTTGTCTGCCATTTACTTCGCCTCCTCTACCTTTACCAGGTGCGGAACCGTGTTCAGCATTCCGACGGTGACGGCATCGGCGGTGCGGACAACAGTCTGTCCGATCCGCTTCAGGCCGAGTGACCGCAGGGTGTCGCGCTGGTTCTGCTTGCCGCCAATGGCGGACTTGATCTGAGTGATCTCCAACTTGGAGTCGGAGGGGACCAGGTTCTTAGCCATAACTTAGACACCAGCCTTTGAGTTCAGGAGGGCCTTCACCAGCGCAGCCGGAGCAACCTCGTCCAGCGGCAGGCCGCGGCGTGCTGCCACTGCTGCCGGCTCTTCGAGGCGCTTCAGGGCATCAACGGTCGCGTGAACGATGTTGATGGCGTTTGAGGAACCGAGCGACTTGGAGAGGATGTCGTGGATGCCCACGCACTCCAGTACTGCACGGACCGGACCACCGGCGATAACACCGGTACCGGCGGAAGCCGGACGCAGCATTACGACGCCGGCAGCGGCTTCACCCTGAACGCGGTGCGGGATGGTGTTGCCAACGCGGGGAACGCGGAAGAAGGACTTCTTGGCCTCTTCGACGCCCTTTGCGATAGCGGCAGGAACTTCTTTAGCCTTGCCGTAGCCAACGCCGACCATGCCGTTACCGTCACCAACGACGACCAGTGCGGTGAAGCTGAAGCGACGACCACCCTTGACCACCTTGGAAACGCGGTTGATGGTAACAACGCGCTCTACGAACTGGCTCTTCTCAGCTTCGCGGCCGCCGTCGCGGCCACCACGGCCACCACGGTCGCCACGGCCCTGGCCGCGGTCGCCACGCTCGCCGCGACGGGCGCCACCACGGCGGTCGTCGGTAGCTGCGGGAGCGGTCGCGTCAGTGGCCGGAGCAGCTACGGCAGCAGTTGCCTTCTGATCTGCAGACACAGTGTCCTTTTCCTTGTTTGCTTCCGTCACAGTGACAGCCCACCTTCACGTGCGCCGTCAGCGACAGCGGCGATCCGGCCGTGGTACTTGTTACCACCGCGGTCGAAGACAACAGCTTCGATACCGGCAGCCTTCGCACGCTCGGCAACGAGCTCGCCAACGCGCTTGGCCTTGGCAGTCTTGTCACCGTCGAATGCACGGAGGTCGGCTTCCAGAGTGGAGGCGCTCGCTACGGTCAGGCCCTTGGTGTCATCGACAACCTGGACGAATACGTGGCGTGCGGAACGGTTGACGACCAGACGAGGACGTACAGCCGTACCGGAGATGCGCTTACGGATACGAAGCTGGCGGCGGCTGCGCGAAGCAGACTTGCTCTTGTTCGTACGCTTCTTGTTAATTGCGATGGCCATGGTTACTTACCAGCCTTTCCGACCTTGCGGCGGATGACTTCGCCGGCGTAACGGATGCCCTTGCCCTTATAGGGGTCCGGCTTCCGCAGCTTGCGAATATTGGCAGCAACCTCGCCGACCTGCTGCTTGTTGATACCTGAAACAGAGAGCTTGGTCGGGGTCTCTACTGCAAAGGTGATGCCGGCCGGGGCAGCAACGCTGACCGGGTGGCTGTAACCAAGAGCGAACTCAAGGTCGGATCCCTTGGCCTGAACGCGGTAACCGGTACCGACGATTTCAAGCTTCTTCTCGTAGCCCTTCGTAACGCCCTCGATCATGTTGGAGATCAGGGTGCGTGTGAGGCCGTGGAGTGAACGGGAGGCGCGCTCGTCGTTCGGGCGGGCGACGGTCAGGGTGTCTGCATCCAGGGTGACCTCGATCGGGCTGGCCACAGTGTGGTTCAGCTCGCCTTTGGTGCCCTTGACGCTGACGACAGAGCCGTCAACCTTGACCTCAACGCCGGCAGGAACGGTGATGGGGAGACGTCCAATACGTGACATTATTCTCTTCCTTTCCCGTTACCAGACGTACGCGAGGACTTCGCCGCCCACGCCCTTCTTGCCGGCCTGCTTGTCAGTCAGGAGGCCGGAAGAGGTGGACAGGATTGCGACACCCAGGCCACCCAGCACGTGCGGCAGGTTGGTGGACTTTGCGTAAACACGCAGGCCCGGCTTGGAAATACGGCGGACGCCAGCGATTGAACGCTCGCGGTTCGGACCGAATTTCAGATCGATGGTCAGCTTTTTGCCGACCTCAGCTTCCTCTTCCTTCCAGCCGGCGATGAAGCCTTCTGCCTTCAGGATGTCGGCAACGCGTGCCTTGAGCTTGCTGTACGGCATGGTCACGGAATCGTGGTATGCCGAGTTTGCATTGCGCAGACGCGTGAGCATGTCTGCGACAGGATCTGTCATTGTCATGGTGGGCTCGTGCCCTTCCTCATAACGGTTTCCGCGGCGCTGCCCTGAACGGATTCAGGGGCCGTGCCGCCGGACCTTTTACGTAGTTAGATTAGTCTTCGGCCTTGAACGGGAAACCAAGCGCCTTAAGCAGCGCGCGGCCTTCGTCATCGGTCTTGGCAGTGGTAACAACCGTGATGTCCATACCGCGGACGCGGTCGATGGAGTCCTGGTCGATTTCGTGGAACATAACCTGTTCGGTCAGACCGAAGGTGTAGTTACCGTTTCCGTCGAACTGCTTGCCGCTCAGGCCGCGGAAGTCGCGGATACGGGGCAGTGCGAGGGTGACCAGGCGGTCCAGGAATTCCCACATGCGGTCGCCACGCAGGGTAGCGTGTGCACCGATGGGCATGCCTTCGCGCAGCTTGAACTGTGCGATCGACTTGCGGGCCTTGGTTACCTGCGGCTTCTGGCCGGTGATGAGGGTCAGATCGCGGACAGCGCCGTCGATCAGCTTGGAGTCCTTGGCGGCATCTCCAACACCCATGTTCACAACGACCTTCACCAGGCGGGGAACCTGGTTGACGTTTTCGTACTTGAATTCCTCAACGAGCGTGCTCTTGATGGAATCGGCGTACTTGGTCTTCAGACGAGGAACGATCTTCGTTGCCGGAGTCTCGAGAGTCTCAGTCATTAGATGTCCTTCCCTGAGCTCTTGGCCACGCGGATGCGTACTTCGCGCTGCTTACCGTCACGTTCAACGGTGTCGATGCGGAAGCCGACGCGGGTGGGCTTCTTGGTGGACGGGTCAACCAGAGCCACGTTGGAGATGTGGATCGGGGCTTCAACAACCTCGATGCCACCGGTCTTGGTGCCGCGCTGCGACTGACCGACCTTGGTGTGCTTGGTTACGCGGTTGACGCCTTCAACCAGCACGCGGTTGGTGTCGGTGAACACGCGCAGGACTTTGCCCTGCTTGCCGCGGTCGCCGCCACGCTCTGCCTTGGCGCCAGTGATGACCTGAACCAGGTCACCCTTCTTGATCTTTGCAGCCATGGACTAGAGCACCTCCGGAGCCAGAGAAACGATCTTCATGAACTTCTTGTCGCGAAGTTCACGACCAACCGGTCCGAAGATACGGGTACCGCGGGGGTCACCGTCAGCCTTCAGGATCACAGCTGCGTTCTCGTCAAACTTGATGTAGGAACCATCCGCACGGCGGCGTTCCTTCTTGGTACGGACGATGACTGCCTTGACAACATCGCCCTTCTTTACGTTGCCGCCCGGAATTGCGTCCTTGACGGTAGCGACGATGACGTCGCCAATGCCTGCGTAGCGACGGCCAGATCCACCGAGAACGCGAATGGTAAGGATTTCCTTAGCACCCGTGTTGTCGGCGACCTTGAGTCGCGACTCCTGCTGAATCACTATTTACTCCTTGCGTCGCGCCGGTTCTCAGACCGAAAATCTTCCTACGGAATGAGCCTTGCGGAACGGTTGATCGGGGTGTCTCTTGACCTGCCTGGATTTTGCCAGACCAGGCCTAAACGCCCGTGCCTGAAGCAGTTGCTCCCATCCGTTCCGGACCGGATCCGGGCGTCAGGGGGCACTATGCCGTGGCACGCTTGTTTACGAGGTTTGATGAAGGCGCGAGAAAGCGCCATACAAACTCAAAATCTTAGCACGTTTCGTTCAGATCCCCATATCACCTGCCGCGCTGCCCCGGCAACACGGATGGACGACGGCGGCAGCCGGCCAGGCCGCCCCGTGCGGCCGGGTGCGTGGCCGCCAGGGCGTACGGCGGGTTAACGGGAAAGCCCCCGCACCCAGGAGGGTGCGGGGGCTTCCAGCGAAGCAGCAGAAGCTACTTGGCCTTCTCGAGGATCTCCACGAGCCGCCAGTTCTTCGTGGCGGACAGCGGGCGGGTCTCGGCGATGACTACGAGGTCGCCGATGCCGGCGGTGTTCTCTTCGTCGTGGGCCTTGACCTTCGAGGTACGGCGGATGACCTTGCCGTACAGAGCGTGCTTCACGCGGTCTTCAACCTGAACAACGATGGTCTTTTCCATCTTGTCAGAGACCACGTAGCCGCGACGCGTCTTGCGCTGACCGCGCTGCTCAGCCGTGGCTGCAGTAGCAGTTTCGGTCACGTTCTCGTCCTTTTCACTCACTTGGCATCCTCCTCGGTCTCAACCGTTTCAGCCGGCTCGGCCTTCTTGGTTGCAGCCTTCTTGGACTTCTTCTCTTCCTTGGCTTCCACAACCGGTGCGGCAACCTCGGCACGGATGCCCAGCTCGCGCTCACGGAGAACGGTGTAGATGCGGGCGATGTCCTTCTTTACCGCGCGCAGCCGGCCGTGGCTCTCCAGCTGTCCGGTGGCGGACTGGAAACGCAGGTTGAACAGCTCTTCCTTGGCCTTACGGAGTTCCTCGACGAGACGCTCGTTGTCGAAACCGTCCAGCTGTGCGGGAGCCAGTTCCTTGGATCCTACTGACATTTCTATTCACCACCTTCGCGACGCAGAATGCGTGCCTTCAACGGGAGCTTGTGGATTGCCAGGCGCAGGGCCTCGCGTGCTACCGATTCTTCGACGCCGGAGATCTCAAAGAGAACCCGGCCCGGCTTGACGTTTGCGACCCACCATTCCGGTGAACCCTTACCGGAACCCATGCGGGTTTCGGCGGGCTTCTTGGTGAGGGGACGGTCCGGGTAGATGTTGATCCAGACCTTGCCGCCACGCTTGATGTGGCGGGTCATCGCGATACGTGCAGACTCGATCTGACGGTTGGTGACGTATGCCGGGCTCAGTGCCTGGATGCCGTACTCACCGAAGGAGACCTTGGTGCCGCCCGTAGCAGCGCCGGAACGACCCGGGTGGTGCTGCTTACGGTGCTTGACTCGACGTGGGATAAGCATTTAAGCCTGTCCTCCTTCTACTGCAGCGGGTGCAGCCTCAACTGCCGGTGCCTCTGCAGCAGGAGCTGCGTCGGCGGCCGGACGGTCGTTACGACGGCGGCGGTCACCACGGTCAGCGCCACCGGGACGGCCCGGACGGTCGCCGGAGCGGCCGCGGGACGGTGCGGAAGCGGCCTGCTGGGCCAGTTCCTTGGCAGTGACGTCGCCCTTGTAGATCCAGACCTTCACGCCGATGCGGCCGAAGGTGGTCTTGGCTTCGTAGAAGCCATAGTCGATGTTCGCGCGGAGGGTGTGCAGGGGCACACGGCCTTCGCGGTAGAACTCCGAGCGGGACATTTCAGCGCCACCCAGGCGGCCCGAGCAGGCGATCCGGATGCCCTTGGCACCGGCACGCTGTGCGGACTGCATGGCCTTCTTCATCGCGCGGCGGAAAGCCACACGTGAGGTCAGCTGCTCTGCAACACCCTGGGCAACAAGCTGGGCTTCCATCTCGGGGTTCTTGACCTCGAGGATGTTCAGCTGGACCTGCTTGCCGGTGAGCTTCTCAAGCTCGCCGCGGATGCGGTCTGCTTCTGCTCCACGGCGGCCGATGACGATGCCGGGACGTGCCGTGTGGATGTCCACGCGGACACGGTCACGGGTGCGCTCGATCTCAACCTTGGCGATACCGGCGCGCTCCATGCCCGTGGACATCAGCTGGCGGATGCGGATGTCTTCGCGAACGAAGTCCTTGTACCGCTGGCCGGCCTTGGTGCTGTCAGCGAACCAGTGCGATACGTGATCGGTGGTGATGCCGAGTCGGAACCCATGCGGGTTTACTTTCTGTCCCACTTAGCGAGCCTCCTCTTTCTCAGGGGTAGCGACAACCACGGTGATGTGGCTGGTGCGCTTCTTGATCTGAAATGCACGACCCTGGGCACGCGGCTGGAACCGCTTCATGGTCGGGCCTTCATCAACAAACGCCTCGCTGATGATGAGGTCGCCTTCGTCAAACGCAACGCCGTCGCGGTCCGCGAGGACCCGGGCGTTGGAGATTGCCGACTGTACTACCTTGAATACCGGCTCCGAAGCTGCCTGGGGGGCAAACTTCAGAATTGCCAGAGCCTCATTCGCTTGCAAACCACGAACAAGGTTGACGACGCGCCGGGCCTTCATAGGCGTTACGCGGATGTGGCGCGCAATTGCCTTGGCTTCCATTGCTTTCCTTCTCTCGTCTTTGACGTAAGTGCAGGCGCCTAGCGGCGCTTGCCCTTACGGTCGTCCTTGACATGGCCGCGGAATGTCCGCGTGGGAGCGAATTCGCCGAGCTTGTGCCCGACCATCGACTCAGTGACAAACACGGGGATGTGCTTGCGTCCGTCGTGTACGGCGATCGTGTGCCCGAGCATGTCGGGGATGATCATCGAACGGCGGGACCAGGTCTTGATGACGTTCTTGGTGCCCTTTTCGTTTTCCCTGGCTACCTTCACAAAGAGGTGCTGGTCAACGAAAGGACCTTTTTTCAGGCTGCGTGGCATGTGTCCAGGCTCCTATCGCTTGTTCTTGCCAGTACGACGGCGACGAACAATAAGCTTGTCGCTCTCTTTGTTGGGGCGGCGGGTGCGGCCTTCACGCTTACCGTTCGGGTTGACGGGGTTACGTCCACCGGACGTCTTGCCCTCGCCACCACCGTGCGGGTGGTCAACCGGGTTCATGGCGACACCACGGACGGTCGGGCGGACGCCCTTCCAGCGCATGCGGCCGGCCTTGCCCCAGTTGATGTTCGACTGCTCGGCGTTGCCGACCTCGCCGACGGTTGCGCGGCAGCGCACGTCAACGTTGCGGATTTCGCCGGAAGGCAGACGCAGCTGGGCGAAACGGCCTTCCTTTGCAACAAGCTGGATCGATGCGCCGGCGGAGCGGCCCATCTTGGCTCCGCCACCCGGACGCAGTTCAACTGCGTGGATTACGGTACCCACCGGGATGTTGAGGAGGGGCAGGTTGTTACCGGGCTTGATGTCAGCACCGGCACCTGCCTCAACAACGTCACCCTGGGAGAGCTTGTTGGGGGCGATGATGTAACGCTTGGTGCCATCAACGTAGTGCAGGAGGGCGATGCGAGCCGTGCGGTTCGGATCGTACTCGATTTCGGCAACGCGGGCGTTGACGCCGTCCTTGTCGTGGCGACGGAAGTCGATCAGACGGTACTGGCGCTTGTGGCCACCACCCTTGTGACGGGTGGTGATCTTACCGGTGTTGTTACGGCCGCCCTTTTTCGGGAGGGGACGTACCAACGACTTTTCCGGCGTTGACCGCGTGATTTCGGTGAAGTCCGCTACGCTCGAGCCACGACGGCCCGGGGTAGTCGGCTTGTATTTACGGATTCCCATAATTTATTTCCTCGTTAAAGTGGTCTCCGCTACGAAAGCGGACCGCCGAAGATGTCGATAGTGCCTTCTTTGAGGCTCACAATTGCACGCTTGGTGTTCTTGCGGGTACCCCATCCGAATTTGGTGCGCTTGCGCTTACCGGCACGGTTGATGGTGTTGATCGATTCGACCTTGACGGAGAAGATTTTCTCCACGGCCAGCTTGATCTCGGTCTTGTTCGAGCGGGGGTCCACCAGGAAGGTGTACTTTCCCTCATCGATCAGGCCGTAGCTCTTTTCCGACACGACGGGTGCAAGCACTACGTCGCGGGGATCCTTGATGGTGGCTGCACTCACTTGGCATCCTCCTCGTTCTTTGCCACTGCCTTGCCGGCAACGAATGCGTCGTAAGCAGCCTTGGTGAAGACAACGTCATCGGAGACGAGAACGTCGTAGGTGTTCAGCTGGTCTGCGTACAGAACGTGAACACCTTCGAGGTTGCGCACGGAAAGTGCAGCAACGTCGTTGGCGCGCTCGATGACAACCAGCAGGTTTTTGCGCTCGGAAACGCCGCGCAGTGCTGCCAAAGCAGACTTGGCGGAAGGCTTGGTGCCTTCAACCAGTTCAGCGACAACGTGGATACGGCTGTTGCGTGCCCGGTCGGAGAGTGCGCCGCGCAGTGCAGCAGCAATCATCTTCTTGGGGGTGCGCTGGCTGTAGTCACGCGGTGTGGGACCGTGGACAACGCCACCGCCGGTCATGTGCGGAGCACGGATTGAACCCTGACGGGCGCGGCCGGTGCCCTTCTGCTTGAACGGCTTGCGTCCTGCACCGGAAACTTCAGCGCGGGTCTTGGTCTTGTGGGTACCCTGGCGAGCAGCAGCGAGCTGTGCAACGACGACCTGGTGCAGCAGCGGCACGTTGGTCTGTACGTCGAAGATCTCTGCAGGCAGGTCAACCTGGACAGTGTTAGCCATTGAACTAGGCTCCCTTCACGGCGGTGCGTACGAAGACGACCTGGCCGCGGGCGCCGGGAACGGCGCCCTTGATCAGGAGCAGCGACTTCTCGGCGTCAACACCGTGAACCGTGAGGTTCAGAGTGGTGTGACGCACGGCGCCCATGCGGCCGGCCATTTTCATGCCCTTGAAGACGCGGCTCGGGGTGGATGCGCCACCGATTGAACCGGGCTTACGGTGGTTCTTGTGGGCACCGTGGGAAGCTCCAACGCCGTGGAAGCCGTGACGCTTCATAACACCGGCGAAGCCCTTACCCTTGGTGGTGCCGATGACGTCGATCTTCTGTCCGGCTTCGAAGACCTCTACTGAGAGCTCCTGGCCAAGCGCGTACTCAGCAGCATCTGCGGTACGGAGTTCGACGACGTGGCGGCGAGGCGTGACGCCTGCCTTTTCAAAGTGACCAGCCAGCGGCTTGGTGACCTTGCGGGGATCGATCTGGCCGTAGCCGATCTGAACGGCGACGTAGCCATCAACTTCTGCGTTGCGCAGCTGGGTGATGACGTTTGAGTCTGCCTGGACCACAGTGACGGGGATGAGCTTGTTGTTCTCGTCCCAGACCTGGGTCATGCCGAGCTTCGTGCCCAGCAGGCCCTTTACGTTACGGGTTGCGGTCATAGTCTCTCAGCACCTCCCTACAGCTTGATTTCGATGTTCACGTCGGCCGGCAGGTCGAGGCGCATAAGCGAGTCGACAGCCTTGGGCGTGGGATCGATGATGTCGATAAGACGCTTGTGCGTGCGCATTTCAAAGTGCTCGCGGCTGTCTTTGTACTTGTGCGGAGAGCGGATAACGCAGTACACGTTCTTCTCCGTCGGAAGCGGCACGGGGCCAACAACCGTTGCGCCTGCGCGCGTGACCGTCTCAACGATCTTCCGTGCTGAAACGTCAATGACCTCGTGGTCGTATGACTTCAGCCGGATGCGGATTTTTTGTCCCGCCATGTCGCCTGACTCTCTTTCAGTCTGTGCTTCCCCTGATTGGGGCTGCTCTGTTCACTTACCCGTTGTGTGGCTGCCGAAGCATTCAAAGTCGTAACCACCACCCGCCGCACAAACTGAATCCGGACGAATCCGGGTTCCTCACCTTGCCGGCGTAACCGACCCCCGCGGTCGGGCGTGTCGCGCTTTGGACGCATACAAATCCGCAATTCCATGGGGGTGGGTTATGTTTGGGCTTCCACCTGGACCCTGGCACCCGGCATTATCCGGATCGGGACACGAAGAAGCGCTTGAACAACTCATCTAGTATGCCGGAAACGGGCGCCAGATGCGAATCGGGCCTTACCGGCCCCCTGCGCGGCCCATTGCCCTGCACTGGGTCCGTGTGGATGATTGGTCCATGACGCTCGAAAGCACGGAATCGGCGACGGAGCTCGCAGGCCGCATCCCGCCGTCGTTCACGTTGGGAGTGGCGGCGGCGGCGTTCCAGATCGAGGGCTCCCTGAGTGCTGACGGCCGTGGCCCGTCCGGCTGGGATGCGTTCGCGGAGAAGCCCGGCGCCATCGTTGCGGGCGATTCCCCGGCAGTGGCCTGCGACCACTACAACCGCCTCCCCCAGGACGTTGCCCTGCTCCAGGACCTCGGCGTGGACTCGTACCGGTTTTCGCTGTCCTGGCCCCGGATCCAGCCTGATGGCCGTGGCGGCTTCAACGCTGAAGGCCTGGATTTCTACGACCGCCTGATCAACAGCCTCCTCGCGGCAGGTATCTCGCCCATGGCCACCCTCTACCACTGGGACACTCCCCTGCCGCTTGAGCACAGCGGCGGCTGGCTCAACCGAGACACCGCCGGCCGTTTCGCCGATTATGCCGCGGCGGCCGCCGCCCGGTTCGGCGACCGCGTGGCGCAATGGGTCACCCTGAACGAACCGTTGTCAGTGACGCTTAACGGATACGCCCTGGGCGTCCATGCTCCGGGCCGCGCACTCCTCTTTGATGCGCTGCCCGCCATCCACCATCAACTCCTGGCCCACGGGCTGGGGGTGCAGGCCCTCCGCGCCGCCGGCGTCGCAGGCGATGTGGGGATCACCAACCTCCACGCTCCCGTGCGGCCCGCCAGCGGCAAGCCCGGCGACCGGCTGGTGGCCCACATGTATGACCTGCTGATGAACAGGATGTACGCCGATCCGGTGCTGTTGGGCCGCTATCCCCGCCTGCCGTTCTACGCCAGGCCGTGGCTGCGGTCCCTCGGCAGGGTCTCCGACGCCGACCTGCGCACCATCCATCAGCCCTTGGACTTCTACGGCCTGAACTACTATTTCCCGGTCAGGGTGGCCCTGGGGCGGGGGCCCGCCGGGCCGCCGGACCTGCCGGAAGCGGTGGCCAGGATGCCCTTCCACGATGTGGGCTACCCCGAATACAAGAGCACCGGCTTTGGCTGGCCGGTGGCGCCGCAGCACCTGGGCATCCTGCTGCGGGACTTCCGTGACCGCTACGGCGCCTCGCTCCCCCCGGTGTTCATCACGGAGGGCGGTGCCAGCTTCCCGGAGCCCGCCAACGTGACCGGCACACTGCAGGATACCGAGCGGGTCACCTATTTGGCCGATCACCTGGGCGCGGCGCTGGCGGCCGTGGCGCCGGGCGGACCCGCGGAGGGTGTGGACCTCCGCGGCTACTACGTCTGGACGCTGATGGACAACTTCGAATGGGCTGCCGGTTATTCGCAGCGTTTCGGCCTGGTCCACGTGGACTTCGACACCCAGGAACGGACGCCCAAACAGTCGTTCTATTGGTACCAGGCCCTGGCGCGGGCCCGGCAGGCCTGAACCGGCCTTCCAGCGGGGCAGTTACTGGTTTTTGTTGGCCCGGTTGATCCGCTTTGCCCGGTCGATTTCCTGGCGGAAATGCTTTTTGGCCCAAAACACGCCTGCCACTACGGCAACGGCGACAATGAGGAAAATAAGCCATCCCATGATGAACTCCCTTCGATGCTGCAACAGTATCAGGGGGCGTTGCCCGACGCTCCGTCCCCTGCTTCAGGCCCGGTACCGGTGCTGCGGTTCAGGCGCCATACAGCGAAGGCAATGAGTCCGACCGCGATCAGCGCCAGCAGCGCGAACGTGTACTGGCGCATGGCCCACAGGACGCACGCGGCAACCCCGGCGGCACCCCACCACACGAACAGCCGTTCACCAAAAGCCAGCCCGGCCAGCAGCAGCCCCGCCAGGAGCACCAGCACCCAAAGCTGCTGGCCGCCGTTGCCGCCGAAGACTATGCCCAGCCCGCTCAATGTCAGCAGCCCGGCCGCCACTGACAAAACAGTCCGGCCCACGGCGGCCTGCCCCGCCAGGTACCGCAGCACCGCCACCGCGGCGCCCAGCAGCACGTACCACTGCACCACCCAGAATAGGTCGGGCAGCCCGGCGAAGCTGCGGGTGTCAAGGCTGAAGATCGAGGCCCGCTGGATGCCTGCCAGCACTGCCACCGCGCCCAGCTCCGCCGTGGCCCGCCGCCATCTGGCCGGCACCTCCACCACAGTGATGCCGACGCCTGCCGCCAGGACAGCTGCGCCGGTCCAGGATGTCGCGTCGGCACGCAGCCCCTGGGCCGCAACGCCGGCGAGGCCCACCAGGGCGCCGCCCACGAGGGACCAACGGCGGACCGGGTCCAGCGCCGAAAGCACACCCGGGAGCCAGCGGGCCCCGTAAAGGCCCACAGCAGCCAGGCCCGTTCCGGCAAGCCACGGCCAGTAGCTTCCCCACACGCCAACCGGGGGCGGGAAAACGGCCAGCGACAGCAGGCCGGCTCCGGCCAGCACCGCTGCCGCAGCCACCGGATACAGGACTGGGATCCGCTCCACGTGGGAGACAGTGAAACAGGTTGCCGCGACCACCAGCACAGCGGCGCCGGGCGCCCAGTCCATGGCCAGGGGCGACAGGGACAGGGCCGTCACCGCGAAGGCGCCGGCAGCTGCAACCCAAAGCCAGCGATCGGCCGCGGACTCCTGCGGGCGCCCGCGCCGCCACACCCCTGCGGCGCACGCCGCAACCGCCAGGCCCATCAGGACCAGCAGCGTGCCCGTATACGTCAGGAACGGCGGCGGCGTCAGGCGGACAACCGGTCCCAGCGAAAGGGCCAGGGCCAGCAGCGCGAAGACTCCGAAGTAGAGTGCGCCGCGGGCCGCGAACAGCCGGCTGGCCACCACCGCGGAAACCAGCAGCAGTGCCAGTTCCAGGAGCACAACCCACCGTCCGGCGTCGGCCGCCCCGGGACCGGAAACGTTCCGCAGCGAGAAAACCACGGGCAGGATGGCCTGCCCGGCCAGGGTGATCCACACCGCGGCCTGCTGGAACGGAACGGCCGCCAGGCGGTGCCGCATCGCCCAGCGCACCCCGTGCTGGGCTGCCAGGACCCCCGCGAACGTGAGGGAGACTGCGGTGGGCGAGGCGCCGGCGTCGTAACTGAACACCACGGCCAGCGCCGCAGCAGACACCCTGGCGGCAACAAAGTACCAGCCCTTGCGGACAGGCTGGGGCGCTGCCACCACCATGGCCGCAGCGAACACGCCAAAGACGGCGAGGAGGATTTCCGCGTAGGCGGGATTCCCGGCGGAAAGCACGGCAAGGGCCACAACCGCGGCAGGGGCAATAACGACGGCGGCCCGGCGTTCGCGGAGCACGTACCCGGCGGCGGCAGCAGACAGCGCAGTGGCGGCAAGGACCGCCGTGTTGTGCCAGGTTCCAGTGGACAGCGCCGGCGCCAGCATGGCACTGGCTGCCAACTGCAGGAACACCACCGCTTCAGTGTCTGCAAGGACGCCACGGGGCGCCCGGCCGAGGATGGCGGCACCCAGCGGGAACACCAGCTGCGCCGCCAGGACGAGGACCAGGACAACGGCCGGCTGGACCGCGCCGGGCGCGTACTGGGCCAGGCCCGTCAGGACCAGGACGGTACCGGCGGCACGCGCCAGCCACCAATAGGTCCAGCGGTGCCCACGTCCCGGCAGCCGGCGTGCGGCGACCAGGAAGTAGGCGGTCAGCAGGAGCAACGCAGCGTTGGCCACGGCGTCGGGGAGCTCACTGAAGGCGGTCAGAACCAGCACGGCGGCTGCCGCCGGGGGCAGCACCTCCCCCACGCTTGCGCTCCACCGGCCGGCCGATGGGTTCCGCGGCAGCAGGAACAGGCCCACGGCCACCGCAGCCGCCAGCTGCAGGAACAGGCCCGCGGTGGCCAGCGGCGCCGGCTCCGTCCAGGCCAGCACAACACTGCAGGCAACTCCGGCGAGTACAAAGCCCATCAACGTTGCCTCCGGCGCCAGCGCGGGCCGGCTCCGGACCATCACCCATACCGACAGCAGCTGCTGGAGGACCACGGCAACGAGGAGTGCCGCCAGGATGGCAGGCCGTTGCGCGCTGCCATCCGTGACGGCGGCTGCAACAGCGGGTGCGGCGGCGGTGAGTGCCAACCTGGCGTTGAACAGCAGCAACGGGACAGTTGCCGGCGTCGCGATTCCCGGGCGCATTCTGGCCAGCCAGCCGGCGCCGGCCAGGAGCAGCATCAAGGCCAGCGGCCACGCCCCCATAACGGGCGCGGCCAGTCCTGCCAGCAGCAGGGCGGCATAGGGGGCATATTCGGCCCTGCCGCCCAGCCTGGCAGCGATTACCATGCTGGTGGCGAGGAGGATAAGCACCGGGACCCAAAGCGGGACGCCGCCCTGGCCCTGCCGGGAAAACTCCACGGCCACGGCAAAGATGCCTGTGGCCAGTACCTGGACGGCAAATGTTCCCAGTGCATCAAAGCGCCACCTGCCCCGGACCCGGGGCGGAACCTGCGGTTGGGCCTGGATCTGTGGCTGGACCTGTCGCTCTTCGTCCGTCACAGGGGCGGAGGGGAACCACTTCGCGAGGACCGGCATGCCGTACGCCACCGCGATGGACTGGGCCGCCAGAAGGACAACCGCCGCCAGCAGACCGTCACGGCCGTGCCCGGTCAGCTCCGCGACGCCCACGGACAACCCCGCTGTCAGGGCTGCCCGAGCGGCGAAGTAGTGCAGGACCCGTTGCGTGCTGCTGCGGACGGCTGCAATGCCGACGAAGTACACACCGCACAGTCCGATGACCCCCGCGTATTCGGACGCGGAGATCAGGCCCGGGATGCAGGTGACAACCAGTGCCACGGCCGGAACCAGCACCGGATGCAGGACGGCCAGGGGCTGCACATACAGCGGCGGGAGCCAGCCGGGCCTGCCCAGGGAGAGCACGGTAAAGCCAATGGACACCGCGATGAGGACCACAAAGTACCAGACCAGGGCTGCGCCGAGCACAGCGGTGCCGGACCAGGCCGTCGAGATCAGGAACGTCAGCGAAAGGTAGGCCAGAACCCTGCTCTCCAGCCGCACCGACGCCGCAACGTAGGCGGCCGTTCCCACCAGGGAGGTGACGAGCCAGGCCGCCGGGCCGTCGCTCCAGACGAAGTTGTACATCGCCAGCCCGGTCACCGGCACCAGCGCCAGCCCCGTGCCGGTAAAGGCGACCGCCGCAGGTTTGAGCCGTGCCACTTTGGCATGCAGGACAAATCCCGCGACGTAGAAGGCTGCGGCCACGGCGCAGACTCCGGCGAACCGGAGCATGGGCGGCAGGCCGGTACCAATAAAGAGGGCAGCCGCAGCCACCAGGAGCAGGCTGGCCACGTAAAGCGTGATGTTGATGTTCTGCCGGTCGCGGCGGGCCCGCCGCGCCTGGCGCTCGGCTTCGGTTTCTACGGGCACGGCAGTTCCATGCATAGGGACCGACGGCGGAACGGCAAGCGGCTGCGCGGGTGTGGCGTGGGCGGGTTCGGCCAGCTGCTGCCGGGCCGGCTGCAACAGTGCCGGTTGCAGCAGGGGCTGCCGGGTGGGCGCCCACGGTTTCTGCGCCGCCCCAAACACTTCCTGCACAGGTGCCAGCGGCGGAGTAGGGACGGCAGGCGGTCCCAGTGGCTCAGCACGCGGGGCCACCGGCGTCGGCCTGGCTGTTGACGATGCTGGCGCCGGTGGTTCCGCGGCCACCCTGGCCATGGCATCGAGCCAGCCCTGCAGGTGTCCGGCCCGGTATCCGGCCTCGTAGGATTCGTCCGTCATGTCCATGGCCTTTCCGGGCAGCGTTGTGGCGCTACTATTTATCCAATGACTGGATAAATAGTAGCAAAGGAAAACCCCGCTGCACAGCAGCGGGGTTTCCCAGCGGTCATCCGGGCCATAAGCCCTTCCGGCCAGTAATCAGCAAAGACTACTTGTTGATCTTGGTAACGCGTCCTGAACCAACGGTGCGGCCGCCTTCGCGGATAGCGAAGCCGAGGCCCTCTTCCATGGCGATGGGCTGGATGAGCGCAACGGTCATCTCAGTGTTATCGCCGGGCATAACCATTTCCGTGCCCTCGGGCAGGGTGATAACGCCGGTTACGTCCGTGGTGCGGAAGTAGAACTGCGGGCGGTAGTTGGAGTAGAACGGGTTGTGACGCCCGCCTTCGTCCTTGGAGAGGATGTAGACGTTGGCTTCGAAGTCGGTGTGCGGGGTGATGGAACCCGGCTTGACGACAACCTGGCCACGCTCGACATCGTCGCGCTTCAGACCGCGGAGCAGGAGGCCACAGTTCTCGCCGGCCCATGCTTCGTCGAGCTGCTTGTGGAACATCTCGATACCGGTAACCGTGGTCTTCTGGACCGGACGGATGCCGACGATCTCGACCTCGGAGTTGATGGCGAGGGTGCCACGCTCGGCGCGGCCCGTAACAACGGTGCCACGGCCGGTGATGGTGAAGACGTCCTCGATAGGCATGAGGAACGGCTTGTCACGGTCACGTACGGGGTCCGGAACGGACTCGTCAACGGCTTCCATGAGGTCCTCGACGGACTTGACCCAAACGGGGTCGCCTTCGAGTGCCTTCAGGCCGGAAACGCGAACAACGGGAGCGTCGTCGCCATCGAAGCCCTGAGCGGAAAGCAGCTCACGAACTTCCATTTCAACGAGGTCCAGCAGTTCTTCGTCGTCAACCATGTCCGACTTGTTCAGAGCAACCAGCAGGTAGGGAACGCCAACCTGGCGGGCGAGCAGGACGTGCTCGCGGGTCTGAGCCATCGGGCCGTCAGTGGCGGCAACCACGAGGATTGCACCGTCCATCTGTGCAGCACCGGTGATCATGTTCTTGATGTAGTCAGCGTGACCCGGAGCGTCTACGTGTGCGTAGTGGCGCTTTTCGGTCTGGTATTCAACGTGGGAGATGTTGATGGTAATGCCGCGCTGACGCTCTTCGGGAGCAGAGTCAATCGACGCGAAGTCGCGCTGCTCGTTGAGAGTCGGGTACTTGTCGTACAGCACCTTGGAAATGGCGGCCGTCAACGTCGTCTTACCGTGGTCAACGTGACCAATGGTGCCGATGTTAACGTGCGGCTTAGTCCGCTCGAACTTTGCCTTTGCCACAGGTTCCTCCTAGAACGTTTTCAAATGACTTACCCTTCAACCGCGCTGATCGCGGCAGAAACTCAGGTAAGTCTACTTGGGGGGCTTTGGATTGGTGAAATTGCAGATTCAGGAACTAATACTAGTCCCTAGAGCCTGTTCGTGCAGATGGCCGGAGCGGCCGGGACCTTCCGGCCACCTGCACCGGCTGTACTTTCCGCTGGCGGAAGCACATCCGAGTTTGTTTGCTGCGTCTTGTCCCGGAGGACTATTCGCCGCGGTTCTTCTGGATGATCTCGTCGGCGAATGCCTTCGGGACCTCGGCGTAGCTGTGGAACGTCATGGAGTACACAGCGCGGCCCTGGGTCTTTGAACGCAGGTCACCGATGTAGCCGAACATGCCGGACAGCGGGACGTGCGCACGGATGACCTTGACACCCTGTGCATCTTCCATGGACTGCATCTGGCCACGGCGGGAGTTGAGGTCACCGATAACTTCACCCATGTATTCCTCAGGGGTGCGGACCTCGACATCCATCAGCGGTTCGAGCAGGACAGGGTTCGCCTTGCGGGCGGCTTCCTTGAAAGCCATCCGGCCGGCGATCTTGAACGCCATTTCCGAGGAGTCAACATCGTGGTAAGCGCCGTCAATCAGCGTTGCCTTGATGCCAACAACCGGGTAACCGGCCAGGACGCCGTCGTTCAGCGCATCCTGGATGCCGGCGTCGACGGACGGAATGTATTCGCGAGGAATACGTCCACCGGTCACCTTGTTCTCGAACTCGTACAGCTCGCCTTCGGAAGTATCCAGGGGCCCGATGGCGATCTGGATCTTTGCGAACTGGCCCGAACCACCGGTCTGCTTCTTGTGCGTGTAGTCGTGACGCGCAACAACATTCTTGATGGTTTCGCGGTAGGCAACCTGCGGCTTGCCAACGTTTGCCTCGACCTTGAATTCGCGGCGCATGCGGTCCACCAGGATGTCCAGGTGGAGCTCGCCCATGCCGGCGATGATGGTCTGGCCCGTGTCTTCGTTGAGGGACACCTGGAAGGTGGGGTCCTCGGCGGAGAGCTTCTGGATGGCCGTGGAGAGCTTCTCCTGGTCACCCTTGGTGTTGGGCTCGATGGCAACCGAGATCACGGGCTCCGGGAAGCTCATGGACTCGAGGACGATCTGGTTGGCGGAATCACACAGGGTGTCACCCGTGGTGGTGTCCTTCAAGCCGATCGCTGCGTAGATGTGGCCAGCGGTAGCGCCATCAACGGGCATTTCCTTGTTGGCGTGCATCTGGAACAGCTTGCCGATGCGCTCCTTCTTGCCCTTGGTGGAGTTGACCACCTGGGCGCCTGCTTCCACGTGACCGGAGTACACGCGGACGAAGGTGAGCTGGCCGAAGAACGGGTGCGCGGCAATCTTGAACGCCAGGGCCGAGAACGGCTCTTCGGAAGACGGCTTGCGGGTCAGTTCCTTCTCTTCGTCGCGGGGATCGTGACCGATCATCGGCGGGACGTCGAGCGGGTTCGGCAGGTAGTCGATGACAGCATCGAGCATCGGCTGGACGCCACGGTTCTTGAAGGCGGAGCCACAGAACACGGGGTACAGCTCGGAGTTGATGGTCATCTTGCGGATGCCGGCCTTGAGCTCGTCAATCGAGATCTCTTCGCCTTCGAGGTACTTCTCCATGAGTTCTTCGGAGGACTCGGCAACAGCTTCAACGAGTGCTGCGCGGTACTCTTCAGCCTTCGCCTGGAGGTCAGCCGGGATCTCCTGGATCTCGTACTTGGCACCCATGGTGACGTCACCCTTGGAGTCGCCGGGCCATACGAGGGCACGCATGTAGAGCAGGTCAACAACGCCGATGAAGTCGTTCTCCGCACCGATGGGCAGCTGCATAACCAGCGGCTTGGCGCCGAGGCGGTTAACAATCGTGTCCACGGTGAAGTAGAAGTCAGCGCCCAGCTTGTCCATCTTGTTGACGAAGCAGATACGCGGGACGTTGTACTTGTCGGCCTGGCGCCAAACAGTCTCGGACTGCGGCTCCACGCCTTCCTTGCCATCGAAGACGGCAACGGCGCCGTCGAGGACGCGCAGGGAGCGCTCAACCTCAACGGTGAAGTCAACGTGGCCGGGGGTGTCGATGATGTTGATCTGGTTGTTTTCCCAGAAGCAGGTCACGGCGGCAGACGTGATGGTGATGCCGCGTTCCTTTTCCTGTTCCATCCAGTCAGTCGTCGAAGCGCCGTCGTGCGTTTCGCCGATCTTGTGGTTCACACCCGTGTAAAACAGGATGCGCTCGGTGGTGGTGGTCTTGCCGGCATCAATGTGGGCCATGATGCCGATGTTGCGGACCTTACTAAGGTCGGTAAGCACGTCCTGTGCCACGGTGTCTCCCTTTCGGATGGACTGCACGTTCGCCGCCGGCTCGGTTGAGCCGGCGGCGATCGGGAAGTATTACCAGCGGTAGTGGGCGAAGGCCTTGTTGGACTCGGCCATCTTGTGGGTATCTTCGCGGCGCTTCACAGCGGCACCGAGACCGTTCGAGGCATCCAGGATTTCGTTCTGGAGGCGCTCGGTCATCGTCTTTTCGCGGCGGGCCTTGGAGTAGCCAACCAGCCAACGCAGGGCGAGTGCGGTGGAGCGGCCCGGCTTGACCTCAACCGGAACCTGGTACGTTGCGCCACCGACGCGGCGTGAGCGGACCTCGAGTGAAGGCTTGACGTTGTCCATGGCCTTCTTGAGGGCTGCTACGGGGTCGCCACCGGACTTGGCGCGTGCGCCTTCGAGTGCACCGTAGACGATGCGCTCTGCCGTGGACTTCTTGCCGTCAACGAGTACCTTGTTGATGAGCTGGGTAACCAGCGGGGAGCCGTAAACGGGATCTAGTACGAGCGGCCGCTTGGGGGCCGGACCCTTGCGAGGCATATTACTTCTTCTCCATCTTTGCGCCGTAACGGCTGCGTGCCTGCTTACGGTTCTTCACACCCTGGGTATCGAGGGCGCCACGGACGATCTTGTAGCGGACACCGGGGAGGTCCTTAACGCGACCACCGCGAACGAGCACAATGGAGTGCTCCTGCAGGTTGTGGCCAACACCGGGGATGTAGGCGGTTACTTCCACGCCACCGTTGAGGCGCACACGTGCAACCTTACGGAGAGCCGAGTTCGGCTTCTTCGGGGTGGTGGTGTAAACGCGGGTGCAGACACCGCGGCGCATCGGGCTGCCGTTCAGCGCGGGGGCCTTGGTCTTTTTGACCTTCGGCGTGCGGCCCTTGCGGACCAGCTGGTTAATCGTAGGCACTCTCGTGTTCTCCGTTGGTTTGATCTCTACCCCGGGACCAGGCGCCAGCCTGGAAGTCGGGGTTTTGGCGTTGTTCCTGCAGCTGCGCCCATGAAAACTTGCGTAGGCGTGCAAAAGCGTGGCATTCGTTGCGCACTTAGCCCGCAACCCGGAAACAAGCTCCACCCAGCATCATGAGAACAAAACCAAAATGATGCTGCGGCGGCCTTCATCCACTGCCACACAGAACAATTACGAAAAGTCTAACACGTATGGACCTGGGGCCTTAATCCGGTGTATACGGGGAAGACCCCGCCCCCACGGTGTGGGGACGGGGTCTTCCTACTCAGGGACCAGTGGTCAGCGGAAGTCGCTGCCCAGGTCGTAGTCATCCAGCGGGATGGCGTGGAACTCAGGAGCTCCGTCGCCGCCCAGGGTGTCGTACGAGAAGTCACTGAATGCGCTGGGGCCGGTGAACAGGTTGGCCTTTGCTTCTTCAGTGGGCTCCACGGTGACCTCGGTGTAGCGCGGGAGACCCGTGCCGGCCGGGATCAGCTTACCGATGATGACGTTCTCCTTGAGGCCGAGCAGCGGGTCGCTCTTGCCTTCCATGGCCGCCTGCGTCAGGACGCGGGTGGTTTCCTGGAAGGAAGCTGCGGACAGCCAGGACTCGGTGGCCAGGGAGGCCTTGGTGATGCCCATGAGCTCAGGACGGCCGGAAGCCGGTGTCTTGCCCTCGGACACAACACGGCGGTTGGCGTCTTCGAAGCGGCTGCGCTCGGCGAGCTCGCCGGGCAGCAGATCCGATTCGCCGGACTCGATGACCGTGACGCGCCGCAGCATCTGCCGGACAATGACTTCCACGTGCTTGTCGTGGATGCCAATGCCCTGGCTGAGGTAAACGCCCTGCACTTCGTCCACAAGGAACTTCTGCGCGGCACGCGGACCCATGATGCGCAGGACCTGCTTGGGGTCAACCGGTCCGTTGATCAGCTTCTGGCCAACCGTGACATGGTCGCCGTCTTCGATCAGGAGCCGTGAACGGCGAAGCACCGGGTAAGCGATGTCTTCGGTTCCGTCGTCGGGCGTGATGACCAGGCGCATCTGGCGCTCGGACTCTTCAATGGTGATGCGGCCGGCTGCTTCTGCAATCGGTGCGACACCCTTCGGAGTGCGGGCTTCGAACAGCTCCTGGATACGGGGCAGGCCCTGGGTGATGTCGTCGCCACCACCGGCGGAGACAGCACCACCGGTGTGGAACGTACGCATGGTCAGCTGCGTGCCGGGCTCACCGATGGACTGTGCGGCGATGATGCCCACGGCTTCGCCGATGTCCACGGTCTTGCCCGTGGCCAGCGAGCGGCCGTAGCACAGGGCGCAGGTGCCGACGCTGGACTCACAGGTGAGTACGGAGCGGACCTTGACCTCGGTGATGCCGGCTGCGAAGAGCTCGGCAATAACAACGTCGCCGCAGTCGGTGCCGGCAGCTGCCAGGACGGTGCCCTTGTCATCGACGACGTCGACGGCCAGGGTCCGGGCGTAGGCGCTGTTCTCAACGTTCTCGTCGAGGACCAGTTCACCGTTGGCGTCGGCGACGGCGATTGCCGTGACCAGGCCGCGCTCGGTGCCGCAGTCCTCTTCGCGGACGATGACGTCCTGCGAGACGTCCACCAGGCGCCGGGTCAGGTAACCCGAGTTGGCGGTACGCAGCGCGGTGTCAGCCAGGCCCTTACGTGCACCGTGGGTGGCGATGAAGTATTCCAGCACCGACAGGCCCTCACGGTAGGAGGACTTGATGGGACGCGGGATGATCTCACCCTTAGGGTTGGCCACCAGGCCACGGATACCCGCGATCTGACGGACCTGCATCCAGTTACCACGTGCACCGGAGGACACCATGCGGTTGATCGTGTTCATCGGGGACAGGCTGTCACGCATCGCCTGGGCGATTTCGTTGGTGGCCTTGTTCCAGATTTCGATCAGTTCCTGGCGGCGCTCGTCGTCGTCGATCAGGCCCTTGTCGTACTGGCCCTGGATCTTGGCGGCGCGCTCCTCGTAGCCGGCAAGGATCTTCGGCTTGTCCTTGGGCACCTCAATGTCGGAGATGGCCACGGTGACGCCCGAGCGGGTTGCCCAGTAGAAACCGGCATCCTTCAGGTTGTCCAGCGTTGCCGCGGTGACGACCTTGGGGTAGCGCTCGGCGAGGTCGTTGACGATCCGGGACAGTTCGCCCTTGTCCGCAACATCCTCAACCCACGGGTAGTCCTCGGGCAGGGTCTCGTTGAAGATGACCTGTCCCAGTGAGGTTTCCACCAGTGCGGTCTGACCCGGCTCCCAGCCTTCGGGAGCTTCCCAGCCTGCGTAGGGCACAAAGCCTTCGAGGCGGATCTTGACCTTGGAGTTCAGGTGCAGGTCACGCAGGTCGTAAGCCATGATGGCTTCCGCCACGGAACCGAAGATCCGGCCTTCGCCGGCTGAACCGACACGCTTGGTGGTCAGGTGGTACAGACCGATGATCATGTCCTGCGAAGGCAGGGTCACGGGACGGCCGTCGGAGGGCTTGAGGATGTTGTTGGAGGACAGCATCAGGATGCGGGCCTCAGCCTGCGCCTCGGGGCTCAGC
Source organism: Pseudarthrobacter sp. MEB009 (assembly GCF_030208875.1). Lineage (NCBI taxonomy): Bacteria > Bacillati > Actinomycetota > Actinomycetes > Micrococcales > Micrococcaceae > Pseudarthrobacter > Pseudarthrobacter sp. MEB009. Next base: position 97,345 of record NZ_JARVTC010000007.1, on the reverse strand, counting down.
GGCAGGTGCACTGCCATCTGGTCGCCGTCGAAGTCGGCGTTGAAGGCGCCACAAACCAGCGGGTGCAGCTGGATTGCCTTACCTTCAACAAGCTGGGGCTCGAACGCCTGGATGCCGAGGCGGTGCAGGGTGGGTGCACGGTTGAGCAGCACCGGGTGTTCAGTGATGATCTCTTCCAGGACGTCCCAGACCTGCGGGCGGTAACGCTCCACCATCCGCTTGGCCGACTTGATGTTCTGGGCGTGGTTGAGGTCAACCAGGCGCTTCATCACGAACGGCTTGAAGAGCTCCAGTGCCATCTGCTTGGGCAGGCCACACTGGTGCAGCTTCAGCTGCGGGCCCACCACGATGACCGAACGGCCGGAGTAGTCAACACGCTTGCCGAGGAGGTTCTGGCGGAACCGGCCCTGCTTGCCCTTGAGCATGTCGCTCAGGGACTTCAGCGGACGGTTGCCCGGACCCGTGACGGGACGGCCGCGGCGGCCGTTGTCGAAGAGGCTGTCAACAGCTTCCTGAAGCATGCGCTTCTCGTTGTTGACGATGATCTCCGGAGCACCCAGGTCGAGCAGGCGCTTGAGGCGGTTGTTGCGGTTGATCACACGCCGGTAGAGGTCGTTGAGGTCGGAGGTCGCAAAGCGGCCACCGTCCAGCTGGACCATGGGGCGCAGTTCCGGCGGGATCACCGGGACGGCGTCCAGGACCATGCCAAGCGGGCTGTTGTTGGTGGTCAGGAACGCGTTGACCACCTTCAGGCGCTTGAGGGCACGGGTCTTGCGCTGGCCCTTGCCGTTGGCAATGATGTCGCGCAGCAGGTCCGACTCGGCCTGCATGTCGAAGTTCTCAAGACGCTTCTTGATGGCTTCGGCACCCATGGAGCCTTCGAAGTACATGCCGTAGCGGTCGCGCAGCTCGCGGTACAGGCCTTCGTCACCTTCGAGGTCAGCGACCTTGAGGTTCTTGAACCGGTCCCAGACCTGCTCGAGGCGTTCGATGTCGGCGTCGGCACGCTTACGCACGTTCGCCATCTGGCGGTCGGCGGAGTCGCGGGCCTTCTTTTTGTCGGCAGCCTTGGCGCCTTCGCCCTCAAGGCGGGCGATTTCGCCTTCGAGGTCGCGGGCGATCGCCGCGATGTCGGAGTCGCGGTTGTCGATGAGCTGCTTCTTCTCGATGTCGTGCTCAACCTGCAGGTTGGGCAGTTCCTCGTGGCGGGCAGCCTCGTCGACGCTGGTGATCATGTAGGCGGCGAAGTAGATGACCTTTTCGAGGTCCTTCGGTGCCAGGTCAAGGAGGTAGCCAAGGCGTGACGGAACACCCTTGAAGTACCAGATGTGCGTGACGGGCGCGGCGAGCTCAATGTGGCCCATACGCTCGCGGCGGACCTTCGCGCGGGTGACTTCAACGCCACACCGCTCGCAGATGATGCCCTTGAAGCGGACGCGCTTGTACTTGCCGCAGTAGCACTCCCAGTCCCGGGACGGGCCGAAGATCTTCTCGCAGAAGAGTCCGTCCTTCTCAGGCTTGAGCGTGCGGTAGTTGATGGTTTCCGGCTTCTTAACCTCGCCGTATGACCAACCACGGATGTCTTCCGCGGTGGCGAGGCCGATCTGCATGAGGCCGAAGGAGGATTCGCTGGACATATGGTCCCTGTTCTCTCTTGTTCTCTGAATTCTGAAGTCTTGGGCTACGCGAAGAGGGAGGAGGGGCACGACGGCGGGTTCGCACCCGCCGTCGTACCTCCCCTGCTAAACCTCTTCTACGGAACTGGGCTCTGCACGGGACAGGTCGATGCCCAGTTCTTCCGCAGCCGTGAAGACTGCGTCATCAGAATCACGCATTTCAATCGTGGTTCCGTCGGTGGAAAGAACTTCCACGTTCAGGCACAGCGACTGCATTTCCTTGATCAGGACCTTGAAGGACTCGGGAACGCCCGGCTCCGGGATGTTCTCGCCCTTGACGATGGCTTCGTAGACCTTCACGCGGCCATGGATGTCATCGGACTTGATGGTCAGGAGTTCCTGAAGCGTGTAAGCGGCGCCGTAGGCCTCGAGGGCCCAGACTTCCATCTCACCGAAGCGCTGGCCACCGAACTGTGCCTTACCACCCAGCGGCTGCTGCGTGATCATGGAGTACGGGCCGGTGGAGCGGGCGTGGATCTTGTCGTCCACCAGGTGGTGGAGCTTCAGGATGTACATGTAGCCCACGGAGATCGGGTCCGGGAACGGTTCGCCGGAGCGGCCGTCGAAGAGCCGGGTCTTGCCGGAGGAGTCAATCAGGCGCTCACCGTCGCGGGTCACGTTGGTGGAGTCGAGCAGGCCGGTGATTTCTTCTTCACGGGCGCCGTCGAACACCGGCGTGGCGACAGTGGTGGAACCACTTTCGCGCGGCAGGTTGGGCAGCTGCTTGACCCACTCGGGCTCGCCTTCGATCTTCCAACCGGTCTTGGCAACCCAACCGAGGTGGGTTTCCAGGACCTGGCCCACGTTCATGCGGCCCGGAACACCCAGCGGGTTCAGGACGATATCAACGGGGGTGCCGTCGGCCAGGAAGGGCATGTCCTCGATCGGGAGGATCTTGGAGATAACGCCCTTGTTGCCGTGGCGGCCGGCGAGCTTGTCGCCGTCGGTGATCTTGCGCTTGGCAGCGACGTATACACGGACCAGCTGGTTGACGCCCGGGGGCAGCTCATCGTCGTTGTCACGGTCGAAGACGCGGACACCGATGACGGTGCCGGACTCGCCGTGGGGAACCTTCAGGGAGGTGTCGCGCACTTCGCGGGACTTCTCACCGAAGATGGCACGGAGCAGGCGCTCTTCCGGGGTCAGCTCGGTCTCGCCCTTGGGGGTGACCTTGCCTACCAGGATGTCGCCGGCTTCAACCTCGGCACCGATGTGGATGATGCCGCGCTCGTCCAGGCCTGCCAGGACTTCCTCGGACACGTTGGGGATGTCACGGGTGATTTCCTCGGCACCAAGCTTGGTGTCGCGGGCATCGATCTCGTGCTCCTCGATGTGGATGGAGGAAAGGACGTCCTCGGCAACGATGCGCTGCGAGAGGATGATGGCGTCCTCGAAGTTGTGGCCTTCCCAGGACATGAATGCCACGAGCAGGTTCTTGCCCAGTGCCAGTTCGCCCTGGTCCGTTGCCGGACCGTCGGCGATGATGCCGCCGACTTCGAGGCGCTGGCCTTCGCTTACCAGGACGCGGTTGTTGTAGCAGTTGCCCTGGTTGGAGCGTGCGAACTTGTTGATGCGGTAGTTGGTTTCGGTGCCGTCGTCGTTAAGCATGATGACGAGCTCGGCGGAAACCTCGGTGACCACACCGGCCTTCTTGGCGATGGTGACGTCACCGGCGTCGACTGCGGCGGCGCGCTCCATGCCGGTACCCACAAACGGGGCCTCGGAACGGACCAGCGGCACAGCCTGGCGCTGCATGTTGGCACCCATGAGTGCACGGTTGGCATCGTCATGCTCGAGGAACGGAATCAGGGCCGTTGCCACGGACACCATCTGGCGCGGGGAAACGTCCATGAACTCGACCTCGCCGGCGGGAACGAGGACAGGCTCGCCTCCACCACCACGGGCGCGGACCAGGACAGTGTCCTCGGAGAACTTCTTGTTTGCATCGAGCGGGGCGTTGGCCTGTGCGATCAGGACCTCTGCCTCGTCGTCAGCCGTCAGGTACTGGACGTCGTCGGAAACAACGCCATCCTTGACCAGGCGGTACGGGGTCTCGATGAAACCGAACGGGTTGATCCGGCCGTAGGAAGCCAGCGAACCGATCAGGCCAATGTTCGGGCCTTCAGGGGTTTCGATGGGGCACATGCGGCCGTAGTGGGACGGGTGCACGTCACGGACTTCCATGCCGGCACGGTCACGGGACAGACCGCCGGGGCCCAGCGCCGACAGGCGGCGCTTGTGGGTCAGGCCGGAGAGCGGGTTGTTCTGGTCCATGAACTGCGACAGCTGGGACGTTCCGAAGAACTCCTTGATGGCTGCAACAACCGGGCGGATGTTGATCAGCGTCTGCGGCGTGATGGCTTCGACGTCCTGCGTGGTCATACGCTCGCGGACAACGCGCTCCATGCGGGACAGGCCGGTGCGGACCTGGTTCTCGATGAGCTCGCCGACGGCGCGAATGCGGCGGTTGCCGAAGTGGTCGATGTCATCGATCTCGACGCGGAGGTCGTGGTCCTGGCCATCGCGCTTGCCCGTGAGGGTTTTCTCGCCGGCATGCAGCGCAACGAGGAACTTGATCATGGCGACGATGTCTTCAACGTGCAGGACCGAAGCTTCCTTGTCACCAAGGGAGCGGTCGATGCCAAGCTTGCGGTTGATCTTGTAGCGGCCAACCTTGGCCAGATCGTAGCGCTTGGAGTTGAAGTACAGGTTGTCCAGCAGGGACTGGGCAGCCTCGACTGTGGGCGGCTCGCCCGGTCGCAGCTTCCGGTAGATGTCCAGCAACGCGTCTTCGCGGGTTTCGGTGGCGTCCTTCTCCAGGGTTGCCCGCATGGAGTCGTACTGCCCGAATTCCTCAAGGATCTGGCCTTCAGTCCAGCCGAGGGCCTTCAGCAGCACCGTGACTGACTGCTTGCGCTTCCGGTCGAGGCGGACGCCGACCTGGTCGCGCTTGTCGATCTCCAGCTCGAACCATGCACCGCGGGACGGGATGATCTTGGCGGTGAAGATGTCCTTGTCGCTGGTCTTGTCAGCGGCACGCTCGAAGTAGGCGCCCGGAGAACGGACCAGCTGGGAGACCACAACACGCTCGGTGCCGTTGACGACGAAGGTGCCCTTCTCGGTCATCAGCGGGAAGTCGCCCATGAACACGGTCTGCTGCTTGATTTCGCCCGTGTTGTTGTTCATGAACTCGGCCTTGACGTACAGCGGAGCCGAGTACGTGGCGTCCCGGTCCTTGCATTCGGCCATCGTGTACTTGGGATCAGCGAACTCCGGATCGGAGAAGCTCAGGGACATGGTGCCCTGGAAGTCCTCGATCGGGGAGATTTCTTCGAAGATGTCCGACAGGCCGGACGTGGTGGCGACGCTGAGGTCGTTTTCTTCGACAGCCTTTGCCACGCGTGCCTGCCAGCGCTCGTTGCCGACCAGCCAGTCAAAGCTGTCCGTCTGCAGGGCAAGCAGATTCGGAACATCAAGGGGTTCGTGAATCTTTGCGAATGAGAGCCGGCGAGTGGCACCATCAGTGCTGTCGGCGGTGTTAGCGGTTTCGTTATTAGAGGTGCTCGAGGCGACCAAGAGGGATCCTTCCACAGACCTTCAGGCGTTTTCAGATCTCCCCCGCTGTGCATCTGCAGATAGAATCCACAGTGCTACCATCCGGTTCCGCTATATGACCCGGGGCCGGGGCTGGGCATTTCGTGACGTTGTCGACGGCACGTTGAATGTCAGCTGCCAGGCAAAGCCCACCGCTATATGAAGGCTGAAGGTAAACAGGGAAGACGCAAATATCTACGATACGGCAAAACAGCCTACCTGTCTACCCCACATCCGGCCGGATTGCAAGCACCGGATTTTGACCGGCACCGCTCCCCTGTCTTCACAGCCGGAGCGTCACGCCTTCCGCCGTGCAGGTGCCGGAATTGGCGAATACCGCGTCGCGGACGGCGTCCTTGGATTCCTGGTCCGCCTGGCCGCCGGTCTCCGCCTTGCCTGAACGGTCGATGGAGAGCAGGGCAAGCGCTGCGAAGAGCCCTTCGAGGTCGCCGGCGGCACCGGCCTGGGCGTCCTGGGCTTTCAGGTAGATCTCCTCGAAGCCGTTGGCGTCGTCCGCCGGGACCGCGGCGTACTCCGCGTAGAGCGAGTTGAACAGCCCGCAGGCCTCCTTGGCCCCGCCGGCGGCCGGCGCTGCCGGCGCCGATGACGCGGGTCCCGGTGCGGTGCTGCCGGGGGTGCTGCCGGCGGAGTCCTGGCCCTGCGCGGATCCGGAGGCCGCCGGCGCGGGCTCGGGCGCCTGAACGGAGCACGCGGTGAGGCCTGCCAGCGCGGCGATGGCCGCCAGGGAGAGGATCTTTTTCACGTCTGCACCTTTGTTCCGAATGGTGCGGGCTTTGGTGACCCGCCGCAAGTTTCCGCGTTCAACCCTACGCAAGCTCCCGGCGTCGTGCACGTCCCAGGCATGGGGACCTCTCCCCTGCCGTTCCGGACGGTGCCTTGCGTGCGGGTGTTTGAATAGCAGCGTGACAGGGGTCACGATAGCCTTGGTGGCTTACACCGGATCCGATCGGAAGAGATAACCATGGGCGATTCCCAGGACAACACTGACGTTGTCATCCTCGCGGCAGTGCGGACCCCGCAGGGCCGGATCAACGGCCAGCTGGCGGGCTTCACCGCCGTGGACCTGGGCGCCCGTGCCATCAGGGCCGCGCTGGACGCCGGTGGCGTGGACGCGGCCGACGTGGACGCCGTCATCATGGGCCAGGTGCTGCAGGCCGGGGCCGGCCAGAATCCGGCCCGGCAAAGCAGCGTTGGCGCAGGCATCGGCTGGAATGTTCCGGCCGTCACTATCAACAAGGTGTGCCTGTCCGGCCTGACTGCGGTCATCGATGCCGCCCGGCTGATCCGGGCCGGCGATGCCACCGTGGTGGTTGCCGGCGGCCAGGAGTCCATGACCCGGGCGCCGCACCTGCTCCCCGGGTCCCGGCAGGGCTGGACCTACGGCAACATCGCGGCCCTGGACGCGGCAGCGCATGACGGGCTGACCGACGCCTTTGACGGCCAGTCGATGGGCCTGTCCACGGAAACGCGGAACCTGGCCCTGGGCATTGACCGGCAGTCCCAGGACAACGTGGCGGCGCAATCGCATCAGCGGGCCGCGCTTGCCGCAAAGAACGGCATTTTCGACGACGAACTGGTGCCGTTGAGCGTCAAGCAGCGAAAAGGCGACCCGTTGCAGGTCAACGCCGATGAGGGCATCCGGCCCGCCACCACGGTGGAGTCCCTGGCGGGACTGCGGGCTGCGTTCGCCACCGACGGCACCATCACGGCCGGAAACTCCTCGCCGCTGTCCGATGGGGCGGCGGCGCTGGTCCTGTCCAGCAGGGGGTACGCGGAAGCCCACGGCCTGGCCTACCTGGCAGTGGTGGGCAAGCCCGGGCAGGTGGCCGGGCCGGACAACTCGCTGCATTCCCAACCGTCAAACGCCATCCTCGATGCGCTGCAGCGGGCCGGTTGGACCACCGCAGACCTTGACTTCATCGAGATCAACGAGGCCTTCGGGTCCGTGGCGGTCCAGTCCCTGAAGGACCTGGACTATCCGCTGGACCGGTGCAACATCCACGGCGGAGCGATTGCCCTGGGACACCCGATCGGGGCCTCCGGTGCCCGGCTTGCCGTTCACGCTGCCCACGAACTCCAGCGGCGGGGTACTGGCAAGGCAGCCGTATCACTGTGCGGCGGCGGCGGGCAGGGCGAAGCGCTCCTGCTGTACCGCGACTGATGGGGACCGGACCGGCGCCGGGCCGGGAAAGGTTCCTGGCCGGCGCGGCGGAAGTGGGCCTCCAAGTGGACGTGGTGGCCCGGGCCGCCGCCGGCAGCCTGGCCGAGGCGGCGTCACTGCTGGGCATCAGCCCGGCGGACATCGTTAAATCGCTGGTGGTCAAGCACAAGGACGGCACATTCCTGTTCGCCCTGATCCCCGGCGACCGGCAGATCTCCTGGCCCAAGCTCAGGGCACTGGTGGGCGTCAACAAGTTGTCCCTGCCACCGGCAGAGGTGGCCCTGGACGCCACCGGCTACGAGCGCGGCACCATCACCCCGCTGGGCAGCACGCATCCGTGGCCTGTGTACGCCGATGCAGCCATCACGGGAAAACGGATCTCCATGGGCGCCGGGGCACACGGCTACAGCGCATTCGTGGACGCCGACGCGCTCACGGCAGCCCTGCGCGCGGTGGTGGCGGACATCTCCGATCCCAACTAGGTCGCAGTTGTTGTCGTTTTGGCGCCCCATAACGACAACAACTGCCAGTCAGTTGGGTTAAAACAGAAAACCCCGCCCACAACAGTGGACGGGGTTTTCCGGGAAAAGACGCTGTTACTTGAGGGTAACGGTTGCGCCGGCAGCCTCGAGCTGCTCCTTTGCCTTCTCGGCAGCTTCCTTGGTGGCGCCTTCGAGGACGGCCTTGGGAGCGCTGTCGACCAGGTCCTTGGCTTCCTTCAGACCCAGGGAAGTGATGGCACGTACTTCCTTGATCACTGCGATCTTCTTTTCGCCAGCGGATTCGAGGACGACATCGAAGTCGGTCTTCTCTTCGGCTTCTTCAGCAGCAGCAGCGGGGCCGGCAACGGCAACAGCGGCAGCGGTTACTTCGAAGGTCTCTTCGAAGAGCTTGACGAACTCGGAGAGCTCGATGATGGTCAGTTCCTTGAAAGCTTCAATGAGCTCTTCGTTGGTGAGCTTCGCCATGGGAGGCGTCCTTCCTGTTGTGGTGGTTACCGGGCGCTGGGCCCGAACCACCGGAGTCTGGTGGGGTGAAGAGAATCAGTTCTCTTCGGCTGCGGGAGCTTCAGCCGGGGCTTCAGCTTCAGCGGCGGGGGCTTCTTCAGCGGCAGGGGCCTCGGCAGCTGCCGGTGCACCGTTCTCTTCTTCAAGCTTGAGGCGCAGCGCATCGATGATGCGGGCAGCAGCAGCGGCAGGAGCCTTGAGGATGCCTGCAACCTTTGCGAGCTGCAGCTCACGGGATTCGAGGGCAGCCAGTGCGGCGACCTCGGTGGCGTTCAGTGCCTTGCCCTCGAAGTAACCCGTCTTGATAACGAGCTGCTTGTTGGTCTTGGCAAAATCCGTCAGGCTCTTGGCAGCGGCAACTGCGTCACCCTTGATGAACGCGATTGCAGTGGGGCCGGCGAGCTGGCCGTCGAATGCTGCGACGCCTGCTTCCTTGGCTGCAATGGCGGTCAGGGTGTTCTTGACGACCGCGAACTTGGTGTCCTGGCCGAGAGAAACACGCAGCTGCTTGAGCTGTGCAACGGTGAGCCCACGGTATTCGGTCAGGACAGCGGCGTTCGATTCCTTGAAATCGTTAGTGATCTCAGCTACTGCTGAAACCTTTGTAGGCGTTGCCATAACCCTCCTTCCGGGGATAGTGCCGGTATTCGACGGTCCCCTCAGGATCGCTGAAACAAAAAAACGCCCCGCGCAGATGCACGGGGCTTGGCTCAACGCGGATCAATCCGCGGAACTTTTGCTTCGTTCACCTGCGCCGGCCGCCCTGCGTGAGGGGCCTTCGTCCGGAAACCTACTTGGATCCCCCGCACACAACTGCAGAAGTGAGCGATGCCCGGGAGAGTGGATTTCCAACAACCGACGGTCTTTGGTCCTCCCAGCTTACGGGACGCTTGACCCGTCCACCAAATCGGCCGGATCAGCTGGTGCTGGTATGCGACTTCGGGAGTTCCTTCTGCCAGATCCCGGTGACCCCCGCGGTGCGGAAGCCCAGCTGCTGGTTCACCGTCAGGAGGTAGCGGTTCTCCGGGGCGTTCCAGGTGTAAATGACCCTGGCGTCGGGAAACTGTTCCGTGAGGCGCTCCATGTTGGCCACCTTGATCAGCAGGCCGAGTTTGTTGCCACGGTGTTCCTGCAGCACCAGGGTGTCGTCCTGGAACACCACGTCAGCCCGGTGGGCCAGTACCGTGATGGTGGTCAGGCCCACCAGGGCCCCGGTGGCGAGGTCCTCGACGGCGGTGACCACCGTCCGCCGGCCCTGCGCGATGGCGACCCCTTCGGCTTCACGGAGGATGCCGCCGTCGAACACCATGTCCTGCTCGACAGGCGCTTCCAGGGCAGGGTCGACGTCGGCGCCCGCCTGGTTTTCGAGGGTGGCCACGGCCTCCAACCAGCGGTCAGGGCAACGGTCCGTCCAGTGGTGCAGCCGGTACCGGCCGTTGTTGGCGGCGTCCGCCTCGGCCTGCAGGTCCGCGACGAGTTTTGTGTCCAGCGGCAGCGCGCAGGAACTGAACTGCTCGATGTGCTGGAGGGTGTAGCCGGTCTTCTGGGCGAATTCGACCTCGCGGCTGTCCAGCGGCACAAACCCCTGGCCCGAGCCGGGAACCAGCTGGGCCTGCTCAAACTCGTGCAGCGAGGCGCCGGGATGGTTTGTGTCCACCAGGATCATGCTGCGGCCCTCACCGCGTGCCAGTTGCTCCGCGGCCAACAGCAGCCGCCGGCCCACCCCCTGGCGCTGGAATTCCGGCAGGATGTCCAGCGTGAACTCCGCCAGGTCAAGGTTGTCCGTGAGCGGCAGGGCGATGTCCACGGTCCCGACGATTTTGCCGTCCACCTTGGCCACCAGGATCAGCTGCCGCTCATACGGGTCCTCGAACTCCAGCAGCTTCTCCAGCGGCCCGTAGGCGAGGTCGTCGCTGCCCCACGTCTGCATCCGCACCTTGCGGCCCACCTCAACGGCAGCAAGGAAGTCCGCCGCGTCAGGTGCGTCCAGTGAATCGGGAATCCACAGCTGTTCGATCTTCACGTCGTGTGCCATTGGCGCATCACCCCAGCCGTTTCTGCCACTCGCCTTCATAGCCTGCAGGCTTGAATCCAAGCGCGCCATTTATCGCCAGCATATGCTGGTTTTCGCTGGCGTTCCATGTCAGGACCGAGCGCGCCGCGGGCCAACGCTCCTGCGCCCGCCGCACGTTGGCCAGCTTCAGCAGCAGCCCCAGGTTGTGGCCACGGTGCGCGGCCACCACCAGGGTGTCGTTCTGCAGGATGGACGCCGGAACGCCGGGACGCCATTCAAGGACGGTGTAGCCCACCAAATCACCCGTGCCGCGGTGCTGGGCCGCCACCACCACCGCCTCCGTACCCGACCGGGCCAGCTGCTCTTCACCGGACCGCACCCGGGCGGCGTCCCAGTCCTCCAGGCCCCAGTCCAGCCCTGCGGTGGGGACGTCCACACTCATGTGCGCCTTCAGTTCTGCGAATTTGTCCACCAGGTCCGCCGGGCAGGAGCTGTCCCACCACACCAGGGTGTAGTCCCCGGACGTACCTGTGGCCCGCGCCGCCAGCTGGTCCAGGACGTCGCCGGGGACAGGGAGTGCCAGGCTGCTGCTGCGCTCCACCTGTTCCAGGTCGTAGCCCGAGGCCAGCGCGAACGCCGTGCCGGGCTCGGCCAACGGCAGCGCGCCGGCTCCGGACTTGGCCGGGACCGTGGCACCGGTGGCGGCGTGCCCGATGGGCACCTCAAAGTAGCCGTCCAGGGACGTCCGGCCCCGGCTGCGGGCCAGGTCCTCCACATGCCGGAGCAGGGCCCTGCCAAGTCCCCGCCTGCGGTATGCGGGCGCCACCAGCACGTCCACTCCCGCCGTTGCAGTGTTCTCGCGCAGGGGCAGCGTGACCGAACACAGCCCTGCCGTTTCGTGGCCCAGCCGTGCCAGAAAAAGAAACCGTTCCTCGTAGGCGTTGCCGCGCCAGAACTCCGCCGCCTCGGCAAGCGTGGGGCAACGGTCCAGGTTTCCCCAGAGCGCCAGTTCCTGCTTTTCCCGCAAGGCATGGCAGGTCCGGAAATCATCGTCAGGTCCGCTTGCGGACCCTCCGACGGCGGCGTGCCCGGCAAGGCTGCCCGGCGGCGGAACCCGGACGGCGGTGATGGCCAAGCCGGCTGGGACGGGTGGGCTGTTGTGGTGCTCCGGCGCGGCCATTCCCCCAGCTTAGGCAGGAGGCGCTGACAAGTTAAGCAAAAAACCGCCCGGCGCAGGCGCCGGGCGGTTCATTGGTGCCGGACGGATCCGGCAGCCGAGGGAATTAGGCCTCGGTCAGTACCTTGGTCACGTTGGGGTCCACGGCGATGCCGGGGCCGAACGTGGTGGCAACAGTTGCCTTCTGGATGTAGCGGCCCTTGGAAGCGGACGGCTTCAGGCGAAGCACCTCTTCCAGTGCGGCTGCGTAGTTCTCGGCCAGCTTGAGGGCGTCGAAGGACACCTTGCCGATGATGAAGTGCAGGTTCGAGTGCTTGTCGACGCGGAAGTCGATCTTGCCGCCCTTGATGTCGTTGACAGCCTTGGTGACGTCGGCGGTAACGGTGCCGGTCTTCGGGTTCGGCATCAGGTTACGGGGACCCAGGACCTTACCCAGACGGCCAACCTTGCCCATGAGGTCAGGGGTGGCAACGGCTGCATCGAAGTCGGTCCAGCCGGCTGCGATCTTTTCGATCAGGTCATCGGAACCAACGAAGTCGGCGCCGGCAGCGATTGCTGCCTCAGCCTTGTCGCCCGTTGCGAAGACGAGGACGCGGGAGACCTTGCCGGTGCCGTGGGGCAGGTTGACCGTGCCGCGGACCATCTGGTCAGCCTTGCGCGGGTCAACGCCGAGGCGGAAAGCAACCTCAACGGTGGCGTCGAACTTGGACGGGTTGGTGTCCTTGGCAATCGTTACTGCCTCGAACGGCGCGTAGAACTTCTCCGCGTCGATCTTGGCGGCTGCTGCCTCATATGCTTTGCTGCGCTTTGCCATGCTGCTTATTCTCCTTGTGCAGTTGTGGTCTGCGGACCGCGCTGGGCCCTGCCACAGTTGGGAATCCGGCATGGAATCCCAACATTCTTGATGTTTCAGTGGTGCCGGTTACCCGGCGGGTGAAGGCTGTTAGCCTTCGACGGTGATACCCATGGAGCGGGCGGTGCCGGCGATGATCTTCGCTGCGCCTTCGAGGCTGGTGGCGTTGAGGTCTTCCATCTTGGTGGTGGCGATCTCGTTGACCTGCGCCTGGGTCAGCTTGGCAACCTTGACGGTGTGCGGGGTAGCTGAACCCTTAGCGACGCCTGCAGCCTTTTTGATGAGCTCTGCAGCCGGCGGGGTCTTGGTGATGAACGTGAAGGAGCGGTCCTCGTAGACCGTGATTTCCACGGGGATGACGTTTCCGCGCTGGGCTTCCGTCGCAGCGTTGTACGCCTTGCAGAATTCCATGATGTTGACACCGTGCTGGCCAAGCGCAGGACCGATCGGCGGGGCCGGGTTAGCGGCACCTGCCTGGATCTGCAGCTTGATGAGGCCGGTGACCTTCTTCTTGGGAGCCAATGTAGGGTCCTTCTCTCAATAACTTCCTGTGACACAGGAGCGTGCCTCAGGTCTGTGGCCGCCATGGCGAGGCGGCCGGCCGTTCCCGTCCTGCTAAGCCGGCAGGGTGGGAACGAAATTTGTGGGTGGTCAGATCTTGGTGACCTGGTTGAACGCCAGGGTGACCGGCGTTTCGCGTTCGAAGATGGAAACCAGCACCACGAGGGTCTGCGATTCGATCTTGATTTCGGAGATCGTGGCGGGGAGGGTCTCGAAGGGACCTTCCTTGACGATGACGGACTCGCCAACTTCGAAGTCGATGTCCACGGGAGCCTGGTGCTGCTTGTTGACCGGCTTGCCCTTCTCTGCCTGCTCTTCTTCGAAGACCGGGGCGAGCATGGAGAAGACTTCGTCCAAACGCAGCGGGACCGGGTTGTGGGCGTTGCCCACGAAGCCGGTGACGCCGGGGGTGTGGCGGACGGCGCCCCAGGAGGCATCCGTCAGGTCCATGCGGACCAGCACATAGCCGGGGATGCGGACGCGGTTGATGACCTTACGCTGGGCGTTCTTGATCTCGACCACTTCTTCCATCGGCACCTGGATTTCGAAGATGTACTCTTCCATGTCCAGGGTCTGGATGCGGGTCTCAAGGTTGGCCTTGACGCGGTTTTCGTAGCCGGCGTAGGAGTGGATGACGTACCAGTCACCCTCCTGGCGGCGCAGCTTCGACTTGAACTCATCCGCCGGATCGACCTCGGGAACGGCAACAGCGACGGCCTCTTCGGACTCGTCGCCGGCTTCTGTCCCGTGGTCTGCCGCGCTGAACTCTACGTCGGCATTTGCCTCGGAGTCGTCGTCGGCCTCTGCAGCGTCGAAGTCGGCGTCAGCGTCAGCGGATTCGGGCGCGGAGGATTCAACCTCAGACTCTTCACCGGCTCCTGCCGTGACGTCCGCGGACTCTTCGCGTTCAGTCTCGGTTACCTCGAGCTCCTGCTCAGACACTTGGTCTCCTGCTTCCTCATTGCCTAACATGCCTATTTAAATGGCTCAATTCCGCATGCCGCTGTTTTCCCTCCGGTTACCCGGAGCGATCAGCCTGCCTGCGGAGCGTGCAGCGTTAGCTGTCCCCGGAGCCGGTACCGCCGAAGACCCAGCCGACAGCGGAACCAAATCCGATGTCCAGCAGGCTGACGATGACCATCATGATGGCCACGAATACCAGCACCACGAGCGTGTAGTTGATCAGTTCCTTGCGGGTTGGTGCCACGACCTTCTTCAGTTCGCCAATCATCTGGCGGACGAACAATGCAATGCGGGCGAAGATGCTTGCCTTGGCAGCCTTCTTAGCCGGGCGTCCCTTGGAGCTGCTGGCAGCTGTTTCGGTCACCTGGTCCTCGCTCATCTTTGCAATGGTGGATTACCCGGCCCTGATCAGAACCATGGTTGCTGCGCTTGCCCCGGATGTTGGTCCGGGGCAGCTTGCGCAGGGCAGACAGGACTCGAACCTGCAACCTGCGGTTTTGGAGACCGCTGCGCTACCAATTGCGCCACTACCCTATGGGTGATAATCCGCGGATGATAACGATTCCCCAGTTTTCACTGGGCGCACGTCATCATCCGTGTTTCAACACCGGTGAACCAGTCTACGCAACAACTTCGCGTACGTCGAACCAGCCCGTTCCGGGCCCTCGCGCTGCATGAACTTGTCCCGGACTGGAGACCAGTCACAATTCAAATCCAGCAACCCGGAGGGTCCGGTGAACAGCATAGAGTAGAAACGTCGAATTCCCCCATTCCAGCCTTTTGGCTGCCTGCGAAGAACGGACCTGCCATGTCTGCCGCCCGCGTTTCCAAGCGCATATCCGCAATTGCCGAATCCGCCACCCTTGCCGTTGATGCCAAGGCGAAGGCGCTTAAGGCGGCTGGCCGGCCGGTTATTGGCTTTGGTGCGGGCGAACCGGATTTCCCCACCCCGGAATACATTGTGCAGGCCGCCATTGAGGCCGCCGGACAGCCCAAGTACCACCGCTACTCCCCCGCCGGCGGACTGCCGGAGCTCAAGAAGGCCATCGCGGAGAAGACCCTGCGGGATTCCGGCTATGCAGTGGACGCCGCCCAGGTCCTGGTCACCAACGGCGGCAAGCAGGCCGTCTACAACACCTTCGCCACCCTGCTGGATCCGGGCGACGAGGTCATTGTGCCCACCCCGTTCTGGACCACGTACCCGGAGGCCATCCGCTTGGCCGGCGGTGTCCCCGTTGAGGTCTTCGCCGGCCCCGAGCAGGACTACCTGGTGACCGTGGAACAGTTGGAGGCTGCTGTCACGGACCGCACCAAGGTCCTGCTGTTTGTCTCCCCGTCCAACCCCACCGGTTCGGTCTACTCGCCGGAACAGGTGGCGGAGATCGGCAAGTGGGCCGCGGCCAAGGGCCTCTGGGTAGTTACGGACGAAATCTACGAGCACCTGACCTACGACGGCGTGCCCTTCACCTCGATCGCCACCGCTGCCCCCGAACTGGGCGACAAGGTGGTTATCCTCAACGGCGTGGCCAAAACCTACGCCATGACCGGCTGGCGCGTGGGCTGGATGATCGGGCCGGCGGATGTCATCAAGGCCGCCACCAACCTGCAGTCGCACGCCACCTCCAACGTTTCAAACATCATGCAGATCGCCGCCCTCGCCGCCGTTTCCGGTCCGCTGACCGCAGTCGATGAGATGAAGGTGGCCTTCGACCGGCGCCGGAAGGCCATCGTGGCCGGCCTGAACGCCATCGAGGGCGTGGAATGCCCGACGCCGAAGGGTGCCTTCTACGTGTACGCGGACGTCCGCGGCCTGCTGGGCAAGTCGTTCCCGACGGCGGCGGGTACCTCGACGCCGTCGACCTCCGCCGAGCTGGCGGCGCTGATCCTGGATGAGGTGGAGGTTGCGGTGGTTCCCGGTGAGGCGTTTGGCCCGTCCGGCTATCTGCGCCTCTCCTACGCCCTGGGCGACGAGGACCTGGCCACCGGCGTGCAGCGGCTGCAGGACTTCCTGGGCAAAGCCCAGTAAGGTCCAAAACACCCGGTTGCGCTATCACTTATGGTCCCTAAAACACCGTTTTGGGGACCATAAGTGATAGCGCAACGGGGTGGGAGGGGTTAGAGGAGGCGGCGCTCCGCCGCCCACTTGGTCAGCTCGTGCCTGCTGGAGAGCTGGAGTTTCCGCAGCACCGCGGAGACGTGCGTTTCCACGGTCTTGATGCTGATGAAGAGCTCCTTGGCCACCTCCTTATAGCTGTACCCGCGGGCGATCAGCCGCATGACCTCCAGCTCACGGGCGGAGAGCTTGTCGAGCTCGTCGTCGGCGATGTCTGCAGGGGCCGTGCCAAAGGCGTCGAGGACAAAGCCGGCCAGCCGGGGCGAGAACACGGCGTCGCCGCCGGCCACCCGGTACACGGCGTCCGTGATTTCGGCGCCCGAGATGGTTTTGGTGATGTAGCCGCGGGCGCCCGCCCTGATCACGGCCACCACGTCCTCCGCCGCGTCCGAGACACTTAGCGCCAGGAATTTGGTGCCGGCCAGCAGCGGCACGGAGCCGGCAATCACTTCACGCCCACCGCCGCCCAGTCCGCCGGGCAGGTGCACGTCAAGGAGCACCACGTCCGGACGCTCGGTGCCGATGACGGCGATGGCCTGCTCCACGGTGGCGGCTTCCCCCACCACCTGGATGCTGGCGTCCAGGTCCGCCTTCAGGCCGGACCGGAAGATGGTGTGGTCATCAACGATGACCACACGGACCGACCGGGACGGCGGTCCGGCGGCTTCTGGGAGCGTGTTCATGCTGTTCCTTCCGTGGTGTCCGGGCCGGTGGAGGGCAGCCGGAGCCGGACCTCTGTTCCCTCGCCGGAGCTGAGAATTTCTGCTGTGCCGCCGTGCCGGCGCATCCGGCCGATAATGGATTCCCGCACGCCCATCCGGTCCTCCGGCACGTCCGGCAGGTCGAAGCCCGGCCCGCGGTCCTTCACAAAGATATCCGCGTGGCCGTCGGTGACTTCCAGGTAGACCGACACGGCACCGCCACCGTGGCGGGAAGCGTTGAGCATGGCCTCGCGCGCGGCCTGGACCAGCGCTTCGCGGGCCTCGGTCATGGCGGCATCGCCCACGCTGACGACTTCCACGGCATTGCCCAGTAAGTCCTCCACCTCAGCGGCCACCGCCTTGACCCGGTCCGAGAGCTGGCCGGTGCCGCGGCCCGGGTCCTGGAAGAGCCAGCCCCGGAGCTCGCGTTCCTGCGCCCGGGCCAGCCGGAGGACGTCGTGCTCGTTGCCGGCCCTGCGCTGGATGAGGGCGAGGGTCTGCAGGACGGAGTCGTGCAGGTGGGCGGCGATTTCGGCCCGCTCCGTTTCCCGGATCCGGCCGGCGCGCTCCGTTTCGAGGTCGCGCCAGAACTTCAGCGCCCACGGCAGCAGGACCAGCACCACCCCGCCCAGGACGGCCACGGAGGCCAGCAGCGCCAGCCAGGTCTGCTCCCAGGAGCCGGACCCGGACACCATCACCAGCACTCCGGCCACCACCAGCGCCAGCCCTGCCGCCAGGCGGGCCCAGCCGCCGGCCTGGTCCGCCTTGGTTTTGTCCACCAGGCCTGCACGCCTGGTCTCATCGAGCTGCATCCAGGCGATGGCGGCGCCACCCAGGACAGCGGCTGCGGGGATCAGCGTGCCCAGGGGCACGTTCACACCCAGCAGCCGGGCGATCATGATGCCGGCCACCAGAAGCAGCCCGCTGCCCAGCAGGATCTCCCTGCCGTAGCGCATGCTGCGGACCCGGAACCAGGGCTGCCCGGCAGGCATACCCGCCGCGGCAGGTGCGGCCCCGGGAGGAATGTTGCCGGCGGCCGGCCCGGTCGCCGGGCCGGCTGCCCAAGTGCCGGCTGTCCAAGTGCCGGGCGCCCAGGTGCCGGGGCCCCCGAACCCGTGGGGGGCCTGGCGTGGCGGACCGGCGTCGGCGCGGCTTCCGCTCCCCGCCGCGGTGGGGAGACTGACGGCGGGAGCAATGGGCCACGCCGGCCGGCGGGCATTGCGGCGCGCCGCTTCATCCGCGGTGGGAACCATGATCCACAGCCACGCATAGAAGGCCAGGCCGGCACCACCGGCAAGGGTGGAGAGCGCCATGGCAATCCTGACGTTCCGTACGGGCCAGCCCAGGTGGACGGCCAGGCCCGAGCACACGCCGGCAATGACGCGGTCGCTGTTGCGGGCCAGGGGCGGCCGGACCGGGATGGTTGTCATGGGTCAATCCAAGCACGGATCAGGGTTCCCCGGCCCGGAACCGGGCGCGAACCGGGGGTCACTCAGGGGCCGTTCAGGGTATCCCCCAGTAGAGCGCCGGAGGCCCGAACGGAAGGATTGAAGCATGAACTCGCAGACCCCCACCCCAGACGACCCGCAACGCCCGGACGGCAGCCAGCCCACCGAGCCGCTCCCCCAGCCAGGCAGCCACCGGCCCACCGAGCCGCTGCCGGCCTACACACCCGCCGCCGACGCGCCGCCCCTGTCCGGGCCCGCAGGGGCAGCAGCCGGCCCCACCCCAACGGGTGCGGCCCCGGATTTCTTCGACTGGATCCGCGGCCACGGGATCCAGCGCGGCAGCAACCGCTGGGTTGGCGGCGTCTGCGACGGCATCGCCCAGCGACTGGGCATCGACCCGCTGATCATCCGCGGCGTTTTTATCGTCCTCACCCTGTTTGCCGGCATCGGGGTCCTGGCCTACGGGCTGGCATGGGCGTTCCTGCCCGAACCCGACGGCCGCATCCACGTCCAGGAAGCCGGAGCCGGCCACTGGTCCAGCGGCATGACCGGTTCGCTGATCGCCACCATCCTTGGCTTGACCGGGCTGGGCGGCGGCTTCTGGGGCTGGAGCCACAACGGCTTCGGCGGCTTCCTGTGGACCGTGTTCTGGGTGGGCGGCGCCATCTACCTGGTCTACTACCTGGCCCAGCGCAACAGGGGCGCCCGGCCGGCCCGGGTGCAGGCCGGACCCTACGCCAGCCCCTACGGCGGGGGCTACCAGGCGGCCGCTTACACGGCGCCATACACGGCAGGCAGCACCACCGGCAGCGGGCAGGTACCCGGCGCCCCCGGCGCCCCGGCGTCGGCAGCCTTCCCCGCCTACGGGACGGCAGGCAGCGGCGGAACCACTTCCGGCTACGGCACGGCAGGCGGCAGCAGCACCGCTGGCTACGGCAACGGCGGCTACGGCAACTACGGCGGCACCGGCCGCCCGCCCCAGGGCCCCGCCCGGCCGCAGAAACCCCGGCCTGCCGGCCCCGGCGCGCCCGCAATCGCCATCACGGCCGGAACGGCCCTGCTGGTGGGTGGCGGCCTGAAAGCCCTGGACGCCGGCAACATCATCGACCTGGGCAGCGCCGCCAACGCCATCGTGTGGGCCAGCGCGGCAGCTGTCCTGGGCCTGGGCATCCTGGTCTGCGGCGCCCGCGGCCGGACCGCAGGGATCCTCAGCCTCTTCGCCGTGGTGGCCCTGATCGCCGGCGGTGTGTCCAACGTGGTGGGCAACGGCGACCGCGTCCGTTTCTCGGAAGTGTCCTGGAGCCCCACCACCCTGCAGGACGCCCGCAACGGCTTCGACGTCACCGCAGGCCGCGGCACTGTTGACCTCACGGACCTGGCCATCAGCGCCCCCCTGGGCTCCGACGTCGTAATCCCCCTGGACATCACCGCCTCCAACGTGACCGTGGTGATCCCGGAGAACGTCCCGGTCCGGATTGAAGCGGACATGACCATGGGAAACCTCAACGGATTCGCCGGCGAGCGCAGCGGCACCACCAGCCGGGAAACCAGCTACAACACCGACAAGCCGGGCAGCAGCCTGGTGGTAGAGATCGACGGCACGTTCAGCAACGTCACCATCGAGGAAGGCAACTGACATGAGCACCAGCAACCAGGCACCGGACCCCCAGGGCCGGACCACAGCAGGCAGCACAACGACGGCGGACCAGGGCCCCGTGGGCCCGGCACCGGCAAGGGTGGGAACCGTGGTCTGGGGACTGATCGTCCTGGCCCTCGCAGCCTTGATCGCGGTGGCCCAGCTGGGCTGGGTGAACCTGAACGGCACCTATGTCCTGATCGGGCTGATGATCGGCGCCGGGGTGGCGCTGGTGGTGGGCGGCGTCCTGTCTGCCAGGAAACGTGACAACCGGCCCGCAACAGGGAAGTCTTGAGCCATGGAAAAGTTCTTCAGCATCGTCAAAAGCACAGGCCTTCGGCGCGGACCACAACCCTGGCTTGGCGGGGTCCTGGGCGGCATCGCAGCGAAACTGAACGTGGACGTGGCCTACGTCCGCATGGGATTCCTCATCTTCTGCCTCCTCCCCGGCCCCGCCGTGGTCCTTTACCTGTTGGCGTGGGCCGTCCTGCCGGACCAGAACAACTCCATCGCCCTGCAGGGCTTTCTGATCCGCAGGGCCGGAAACCGGTACTGAGTTCCCGCATTTCTGCAGTATCCGATGGACCTCCGCCGTTCGGCGGGGGTCCATCGACCGGTTGACGGGAAGTTCAACCGGCCGGACGTGGTGGTGGGCCCCCGTCCGGTGCCACGCTGGAAGCATGAGAACACCAGCACCCGGATCCGCCGCTGACGCCATCACCGTCCGGGACCTCCGAAAAACCTACCGGCTCCCCAAGGGCGGCACGCTGGCGGCCGTTGATGGCCTGGACCTCGCCATCGGCGCCGGCGAAACCTACGCCCTGCTGGGCCCCAACGGCGCCGGGAAGTCCACCACCATCGAGATCCTCGAAGGCCACCGCCGCGCCGACAGCGGCGACATCCGCGTCCTGGGCACCCCGCCCTGGAAGGCGGCGCCGGCCTTCCGGGCCCGGATCGGGATTGTCCTGCAGGAAGCCACCGATTCCGGTGAGCTCCGGGTCTCCGAAGCGCTGGGCTCGCTGGCCCGGTGCTTTCCCGCGCCACGGCCGGTGGCTGAGGTGATAGCAGCAGTAGGGCTCGACGGCAAGGAATCCGTTCGCATCTCCACCCTTTCAGGTGGCCAGCGCCGCCGCCTGGATGTGGCCCTGGGCATCATCGGGAACCCTGAAGTACTGTTCCTCGACGAGCCCACCACCGGATTCGACCCGGCCGCCCGGCGCCAGTTCTGGGAGCTCATCCGGTCATTGGGCCAGGGCGGCACCACCATTGTGCTGACCACCCACTACCTGGATGAGGCCGAGCAACTCGCCGACCGCATCGGGGTCATCAACCAGGGCAGGCTCATCGCCGAGGGCACCCCCGCCGATATCGGCGGTCCGGAGCTCCGGATCCCCCGCGTCCGCTGGCGTGACGCCGCGGGACACCACGAGGAAACGACAGCAAGTCCTGCGGCGCTGGTCCGGGACATTTCCGACGGCGGCCGGCGGGAACCGCTGGACCTCGCTGTGGTGCGCCCCAGCCTCGAGGACATCTACCTGCAGCTCATCGATTCCAACCGGCAGGAGCCGGCACTGACAGGAGCACGGCCATGACTGCCCTCAGTTCCCCCGCCACACCATGGAAACCCTCGGTCCTCCGGCTGGGGCTCCACCGCGCCGCACTGGAGATCAAGCTATTTAACCGGGATGTGCTCTCACTGGTCCTGGTGCTCTTTTTCCCCATCCTGATGCTGTCGCTGTTCGGCACGGTTTTTGGTGATGAGCCGGTGTTCGGCGCCGACCCCTCCGGGCAGGGCGGCATCACCCCCGCCCACTACTACCTGCCCGGCATGCTGGCCCTGAGCACCATCCTCAGCGGCTTCCAGAACCTGAGCAGCTACGTGGCCACGGAACGCTTCAACGGCACCGTCAAACGCCTGGCCGGCACCCCGCTTCCCGCCGCATCCTACTTCCTGGGCAAGACCGGGCAGACGCTGTACCTCATCGTGGCCCAGACAGCGCTGCTGCTGCTGGCAGCCCGCTTCCTCTTCAACGTCCCAATGCCGGACGAACCCGGACAGTGGGCCCTGGTGGCCGGGCTGATGGTGCTGTCCACCGCTGCGTGGGCCACGGTGGCCATCGCCTTTACCGCCCTGCCCAAGTCGGCGCAGAGCGCCTCCACCCTGGCTGTCCTGCCGGTACTGCTGCTCTCCTTCACCTCCGGGGTCTACTTCCCGTTCTCCCAACTGCCGGACTGGCTCCAGTCGGTGACGAACTTCTTCCCGCTGCGGTGGACCGCCGGCGCCTTCCGGTCCGTGTTCCTTCCCCCGCAGTTCGCGGCGGCGGAACCGGGCGGCAGCTACGGTGTGGGCACAGCCTTTGTGGTCCTGGCTGTGTGGGTGGTGGCCGGAGCCGTCCTGGCCCGGCTCGCCTTCAAGTGGCCGCCACAGAAATGACCGGTAGGGTGCATCAATGAACAATTACGGCGGCCGGACCGAGCGGCTGCTGCCTGCCCGCTCCGTGTGGAGCACCTCGATGCTCTGGTGGCATCTCGGGTTCTATGCGGCGCTGGCAAGCCTGATGTACCTGGCCGTCTTCGGCCAGCCCGTCACCCCCGGCACGCCGTGGATGGTGGGGGCCATGGTGGTGCTGGCCGCGGCGTACCCGTTCCTGACCAGGCCGGTTGACCTTCGCACCGGCAGGTCCGGCATCTACGTGGTGGTCCTGGTGCTGGTGGTGGTGTTCCTGTCGTTTGTGCACAACGGAGCAGGCGCCCTGCTGTTTGTGGCCTTCCCCCAGGTGTGGATGTTCACCGCCTCCCAGCGCCAGGGCATTGTGGCAACAGTGGTCCTGTGCGTGGGGGTGGCCGCGGGCCAGTTCAGCAGGTGGGGTGTTGGCGGCACGGTGGTTTATGAAATCTCGGCGCAGCTGGTGCTCTCGCTGGTGGCAAGCTGCATGATCGGGCTGTGGATCTCCCGCGTGATCGAACAAAGTGAGCAGCGGGCCGAACTCCTGGCCGAGCTCGAGGCCACCAGGAGCGACCTCAACGCCGCCCAGCAGGCCCAGGGCGCCCTGGCCGAACGCGAACGGATGGCCCGGGAAATCCACGACACCCTGGCCCAGGGCTTCACCTCGATTGCCATGCTGTCCGAAGCCGGCCAGGCGCAGCTTCGCCGGCAGGACCAGGCAGGCGCCCCCGCGCTGGCGGGAACACTGGCGGCCATCGCCCGGACGGCCCGGGAAAACCTCGCCGAGGCCCGGTCCCTGGTGGCGTCCGGGGTGCCCACGGATGTCACGGGCGGGGACCTGCTGGCTGCTTTGGCCCGGCTTCCCCACACCCTCCACCTGGACGGGATCCGGCTGGAGGTGGACATTCCCGCCGTGCTGCCGCCGCTGACCTCCTCGGAGCAGGTGGCGCTGCTGCGGACGGCGCAAGAGGCATTGAACAACGTCAGGCGCCACTCCGGCGCGTCGCAGGCGCGCCTGGCCGTCCGCGTGACCGGCCCGGCCGGCGGCGCCGGGCTGCGGCTGGTGGTCAGCGACGACGGTCATGGTTTCGACCCGCAGGGCCCCCACACGGGGTTCGGCCTGACCTCCATGGCCGCCCGGCTGGCCGAGATCAACGGCCGGCTGGAGCTGGCCTCCGACGCCGGCGGAACCATCCTGACAGCGGTGGTGCCCGTCGCCGCGCCTGCAGTGGATACCATCGCAGTGGATGCCGGCAAGGAGGCATCACTATGAGTCCAACGGCAACCGTCCGCGTGGTCCTGGCGGACGACCACCCGGTGGTCCGAGGCGGCCTCGCGGCACTCCTGGGGACCGCAGCGGGCATCGAGGTGCTGGCCGAGGCCGCCGACGGGCAGGAAGCGGTGGCAGCCGTGGCCACCCACGCCCCGGACGTGGTGCTGATGGACCTGCGGATGCCCGTCCTGGACGGGGCCGGGGCCACGGCACTGATCCGCGACCGGCATCCGCTGACCAAGGTCCTGATCCTGACCACGTACGACGGCGACGCGGACATAGTGCGGGCCGTGGAGTCCGGGGCGGTGGGCTACCTCCTGAAGGACTCCCCCGGCGGCGTCATCATCGACGCGGTGTTTGCCGCAGCCCGCGGAGAGACGGTCCTCGCCCCTCCGGTGGCGGCACGCCTGGTGTCCCGCCTGCGGGAACCCGGGAGGCCGCAACTGACCGCCCGCGAGGTGGAAGTGCTCCGCTGCGTCTCGCAGGGACTGAGCAACCCGGACGTCGCCGCCCGGCTCCATATCGCCGAAGCGACCGTCAAAACGCACCTCCTGCGCGTTTTCAACAAGCTCGATGTGGACGACCGGACCCGTGCCGTGGTGGTCGCCCTGGAGCGGGGCCTATTGTGACCGGTTTGTGTCGTACCCCACACAGCCCACTACAATCTATGTGAGCTCAGCGTGGCGCTCTGCCTGTAAACCCTCTCTCCAGGATTTGAGCCGAAACATGAAAATAGGAATCCTCACCAGCGGTGGCGACTGCCCCGGGCTGAATGCTGTCATCCGCGGCGCCGTCCTTAAGGGCATCGCCATCCACGGCCACGAATTCGTCGGATTCCTCGACGGCTGGCGCGGTGTGGTGGAGGGTGACATCATCGACATCCCCCGCACCATGGTCCGTGGCATCGCCAAGCAGGGCGGCACCATCCTGGGCACCTCCCGCACCAACCCGTTCGAAAACGGCGGCGGCCCCGAGGTCATCAAAGCCCACATGGACCGGCTGGGCATCGACGCCATCATCGCGATCGGCGGTGAGGGCACCCTCGCGGCAGCCAAGCGCCTGACGGACGCCGGGCTCAAGATCGTCGGCGTCCCCAAGACCGTGGACAACGACCTCGACGCCACCGACTACACCTTCGGGTTCGACACCGCCGTGCAGATCGCCACCGAAGCCATCGACAGGCTCCGCACCACCGGCGAATCCCACCACCGTTGCATGATCGCCGAAGTCATGGGCCGGCACGTGGG
Source organism: Pseudarthrobacter sp. MEB009 (assembly GCF_030208875.1). Lineage (NCBI taxonomy): Bacteria > Bacillati > Actinomycetota > Actinomycetes > Micrococcales > Micrococcaceae > Pseudarthrobacter > Pseudarthrobacter sp. MEB009. The sequence continues at coordinate 72,454 of NZ_JARVTC010000007.1, read as the reverse complement.
CTGGATCGCGCTGCACGCCGGCATGGCCGCCGGCGCGCACGCCATCCTCATCCCGGAGCAGAAAACCAGCATCGAGCAGATCACCGAATGGGTCCAGGAGGCCCACGCCCGTGGCCGCGCACCCTTGGTGGTGGTGGCTGAAGGCTTCGTGCCGGACCACATGGAGTCCCCGCACTCGGAGCGCGGCCTGGACACCTTCGGCCGGCCCCGCCTGGGCGGCATCGCCGACCAGCTGGCCCCCGAGCTGGAGGCCCGGACCGGCATCGAAACCCGCGCCACCATCCTGGGCCACATCCAGCGCGGCGGCGTACCGTCCGCGTTCGACCGGGTCCTCGCCACCCGGCTGGGTATGGCCGCGATCGACTCCGTGGTGGAGGGCTACTGGGGCACCATGGTGGCACTCAAGGGCACGGACATCGAGCACGTGGGCTTCGAAGAGGCGCTGGGGCAGCTCAAGACCGTCCCGCAGAAGCGCTACGACGAGGCAGCGGTCCTGTTCGGCTGAGCCCGCGCGCCGCCCTAGGCTGGGACCATGACTCTCGACGCCGGTTCCGCCGCCATCATCCAGCTCGCCTGGGCCCGCCGGCTGGGCCTTGACGACCACGCCTTCGGCGACGCCCTGGCAACCGGGGACCGTGTGGTCCGGGCCGACGAATCGGCCCGGACCGTGGAGTTCGTCCGGCTGTTCGGAAGTTCGGCGCTGGTGGGTCCGCAGTGGCTGATCGACGCCGCCGCCGCCGTCCCGGACGCCGACCTGGCCCAGCACGTGACACTGTTGACCCTGACCCGGTCCCACGGCGGGCACGGGCTCGGAGCGGCCGCGCTGTTCTTCGCGGACGACCTGCCGCTGAAGCAGGTGGCCGGGGAAATGACCGTCTCGCACGGCAGCCCCGAGGCGATCGAGCTGGAAAGCAGGTGCCCGCCGGACGACGTCAACGAGGTGGGCCTGTCAGATCTCGAGAACCGCTACACCATCATCCATGAGGTGGACGGCCGGCGGCTGCCGCTGGCCTGCAGCGCGTACACGGAGCGGGACGGCCTGCTGGCGCACCTCGGCGTCCTGGTGGACCCGGAGTGGCGCCGGCAGGGGCTGGGCACCGTGGCGGCCTCCATCGCGGCGCACGAGGCACTGGCTGCGGGACTGACCATCCAGTGGCGGGCGGACGTCAGCAACACAGGAGCGCTGGCGCTGGCCCGTCATCTGGGACTGTCAGCCGGCGGAATCCAGACCAGCGTCCACCTTGGCTGAGCCGGGTGCCGCCTCGGCGCCGCCCCACCCCTGAACCGGCTGGGGCTTGGCAAAGAACAAGGCCACGACTGCCCCCACCACGATGACGGCGGCAGGCAGCAGCATCGACTGGCCCATCGCCGTCGAGAATCCGCCCTGCAGGGCATCCGGAAGGCTCCCGGTCATGCCCAGCCCGCCGCCGGCTGCCGCACCGGAACCGCCGCCGGGCAGTTCGGCAGCGAGGCGGGACTGGATGAGCACGGCGATGGCCGCGCTGCCCAGGACCGCACCGATCTGGCGGGTGGTGTTGTAGACCCCTGAACCGGCTCCGGCCTGACGGGGCGGCAGGTTGCGGGTGGCGGTGGTGCTCAGCGGCGCCCAGATCCCGGCGTTGGCGAAGCCCAGGACGGCACTGGGCAGCAGGAACATCAGGATGGGGGTGTCCGGCTGCATCAGGGCGGAGTTCCACAGCAGCGCCACGGCCATCAGGGCCAGGCCGGTGGCCGTAATGTACTTGGGGTTGACCCGGTCCACGAGCTTGCCCACCACCGGGGCCAGGCCGCCGGAAATCAGGGCCATGGGCACCATCATGAGCGCCGACTGGGTGGGCGTCAGGCCCCGGACCAGCTGGTAGTAGAAGATCAGCGGCAGGCTGAACGCCGTGACGGTGAAGCCCACGGTGGTGATGCCGATGTTGGCCAGCGAGAAGTTCCGGTCCCGGAACAGCTCCAGCGGCAGCAGCGGCTCGCCCTTGTTGAAGCGCTGCCAGACCACAAAGGCCACCAGCACCAGGATGCCGGCAATGATCAGCCCCCAGACGCTGATGGGCCCGGTGATAGTGCCCCAGTTGTAGGTCTCACCCTCCTGGATGCCAAAAACGAGCAGGAAGAGGCCGACGGCGCTGAGCACCACGCCGGGGATATCGAACCGGTGCGGGTGGGTCTTGAGCGACGGGACATTCCGCAGGGCCAGGATGAAGCCCACGATCCCGACGGGGACGTTGATGAAGAAGATCCATTCCCAGCCCAGGCCGTCCACCAGGACACCGCCCAGGATGGGGCCCACCAGGGTGGCGATGCCCGCGGTGGCACCCCACACGGCCATGGCAGGGCCGCGGCCGCCCGGCGGGAAGATGCGGGTGATGACCGCCATGGTCTGCGGCGTCATCAGCGCGGCGCCCAGGCCCTGCAGGATGCGGGCCATGATGAGTGTTTCGACGTTGCCGGAGAGCCCGCACCACAGCGAGGCGAGGGTAAACACCACCAGGCCAGTGAGGTAGAGCTTCTTGGGCCCGAACCGGTCACCCAGCCGGCCCGTGATCAGCAGGGGAACCGCATACGCCAGGAGATAGGCGCTGGTCACCCAGATCACGGAGTTGATGTCGGCGTTCAGGCCCTCCATGATCCGCGGGTTGGCTACGGAAACAATGGTGGTGTCGATGAGGATCATAAAGAACCCGATCACCAGGGACCACAATGCCGGCCACGGCTTGGCTACGATTTCCACTCGGTCATCCTTAAGAGATTGCAGATTGCCCGGCGGATCCGGGAGACCTAGCCCAGGAGATCCAGGATCTCCGTGCGGGCAAACATTTGCGCGGCGGCCCGGGCGGAGGGCTGGCCGGCGTCAGGGTCCGCGCCTGCTTCAAGCAGCGCGCGGGCCACGTCGGTGTAACCCTTGAAGGCAGCTCCGGCCAGCGGCGTCTGGCCGCGGTCGTTGGCTGCGTCGGCGGAGGCGCCATGCTCAAGAATGAGCCGGACCGCGTCCACCTGTCCATGGTACGCCGCCAGCATCAGCAGCGAGTCACCGGCGGCATTGGTCAGGGCTACCGGGGCACCGGCGGACAGGAACGCGCGGAGCAGTTCCGTGTTGCCTTCCCGGGCGGCTTGGAACAGGGTGTGCGCGAGCTCCACGGCGTCCTGGTCGGGAGCCTGGGCCTGGCCTGCAGCAGGCTCGGGTGTGGTGCTGGAAGGATCGGTCATGGTCGGGGCCCCCTGAGGAATCCGGTCTGGCGCCCCACAACCTGGCCGGCATCCGGGGCAACGATGGCTTCCTGGACGGCAGGGTACGGCTCATCGCCGTCCAGGACCGTCAGTATTTCATCCGGTGCCACGGAACGCTTTATGACCGCCAGGGCCACGGGGCCCATCTCGTAATGCTGGGCCACTGTAGTGACGGCGCCCACCTTCCGTTCGCCCAGCAGCACGGGGCTGCCGGCAGCCGGCATGGTGTGCTGGGAACCGTCCAGCTGGAGGAACACCAGGCGGCGCGGGGGGTGCCCCAGGTTGTGGACCCGCGCAACGGTTTCCTGGCCTTTGTAGCAGCCTTTGGCCAGGTGCACGGCGGTGCGGAGGAGGTCCAGTTCGTGGGGAATGGTTTTGTCGTCGGTTTCCGCGCCGATCCGGGGTCGCCAGGCGGCCACGCGCAGGGCCTCCGCAGCAAGGACGCCTGCCAGGGGGCGGTCCGCCACGATAGCTTCCAGCCGGGTTGCGGGCACCAGGTACTCGAACCAGGGCCGGTCCAGGCCGGGGTGCCCCTCGGCGGGGACCACTGCGTACGAGTAGCCGCCGGCGCCGACGTGGGGCCAGGGATCCTGCCAGGCCAGCAGGTCCGCCCAGGCGGGTACGGCCTTAACGCTGCCCACCACGGCCCAGTCGGCGGAGGCGTCCACCACCTCAACCCTGAGCATGAACTTCATCCTGTTCAGGAACTCCGCCAGCGGTGCAGCCTCCGCCGCCTCGACAATCAGCCAGGTGGTCCCGCCGTCGTCGATGACCCTGGCGTCGAATTCGATCCGGCCCTGGACGCTGAGCAGCAGCAGTTCGGTGGACTCCCCCGGCGCGAGGGCGGTGACCTGCTGGGAGGAAAGGGTGTTCAGCCAGCTCAGCCGGTCCGGCCCGCTGACGGTGACCACGCCGCGGTGCGAAAGGTCCACAACGGCGGTGCCGGCGGCCAGTGCCCGTTGTTCCCGCAGCGGCTCGCCGTAGTGGGATGCGACGCCGGCGTCCGGACCGGTCGCTTCGACGGCGCCGGGGCGCGACAGCAGAGGGCTGGGTGTAGTCATATGAAGTAGAAGTCCTTGGAGGCTAGCGGTATTCCGGATTTTCGAAATCGAACCGGGTGCCGGCCTGCCATTCCTCCGGGAGGTTGCCGTAGGCGGGATACCCGCCGGCGTCCTTGAGGAGCTTGGCCAGGTGCAGCAGGTTCCAGGTCATGAAGGTGGCGTTGCGGTTGGTGAAGTCGGTCTCCGGTCCGCCCGAGCCCGGATCGAGGTAGCTGGGGCCGGGGCCCACGGCGCCGATCCAGCCGGCGTCGGCCTGCGGCGGAATGCTGAAGCCGACGTGCTGCAGGCTGTACAGGACGTTCATGGCGCAGTGTTTGATGCCGTCTTCGTTGCCGGTGATCAGGCAGCCGCCCACTTTGGGGTAGAACGCCCACTGGCCCTTGCTGTTGAGTTGGCCGGAATGCGCGTACAGCCGCTCGATGAGCTTGCGGGTCTCGGAGGAGTTGTCGCCCAGCCAGATGGGCCCTGCCACCACCACGATGTCCGCGTCCTGGACCAGCGGGTACAGGTCCGGCCATTCGTCGGTGGCCCAGCCGTGCTCGGTCATGTCGGGGTACACGCCGCTGGCGATGTTGTGGTCAACCGTCCTGATCACGGTGGTGCCCACACCCTGCTTTTCCATGATCCGGCGGCTGATCTCAATCAGTCCGTCAGTGTTGCTGGTCTGGGGTGACTTCTTCAGCGTGCCGTTGAAGAACACTGCCTTCAGCCCGTTAAAGCCGCCCGCACTGCCGGTCTGTTCCACTGTGCTGCTCCTTGCGTCAGGATACTTTCGTCAGGAACGCCGACGCGTGGGCTTCGAGTCCTTTGCCGGCAACTCCTCCGGATGCGACGTCCCAGCGCCACAGGAGGTTGCCGTCCACCAGGCCGAAGATGCGGGTGGCAGCACTGTAGTCCTTCGAATGGCTGCCGCGCATCACCATGTCGGTGCTGAGCTGGATCTGCGGACCCTTGATCTGGCCGTAGTACAGCTCGGAGATGCCGCCGGGGTGAGAAATCGACACCGAAATGTCGAATCCGCCCTCACTATTGCGAAGGGCTTCGACTTCGTCGGCGCTCTTCAGGGCCGGGACGATGTCAGCGGGAATCAGCCCCGGGCCGCCGTCGGCGTCCAGCTGCTTGCGCTCCAGCGCCCAGAAACCGGTCTCAACGGTGAGCGGCCGAAGCTGCGTGCCTTCGTCGTCAGTCAACCAGCTTTCGGCGCGGTACTGCAGGTAGGGCAACCCGTTGTGGGTGAACGAAACCCGCTGCAGGAAATGCTCGGATTCCTCGTCGCCGCTGCCCAACCGGCCGCGGCCTTCCCACTCACCGATGAGCCAGGAGAGGGGAACGAGTTCGGGGGTCAGGTCTGTGGGAATTTCAATAGGCACAGCAATACCTCGGGAGACAGCTGGTTCGGGACGGGTCTACTTCTGGCCTTTGAAGAGGCGGTAGACCACAAAACCGGCGAACCAGGCCATGGACAGGCTCGCGATGCCGAGCAGGACAAGGAAGAAGATTTCAAAGGCAAGAATGGACATGGTGCAATCCTAACGCGTCAGTAGATGAGGAGTTTGTCTATGAAGTAGGCGAGGGAGCCGACGGCGGAGACCGGCGCGAGACCCATCCCCAGGGCGGCGGCAAAGTTCAATGGAGCGCCGCGAAGTGTCACCAGGCGCCGGAAACTGGCCAGGACGGCACCCACCACCACGCCGAAGATGGCGGCCGGCAGGACGGCGATGTCCGAGATGACCAGCCCTGCCAGCGGGCCCGCCAGTCCGGCCAGCACCACACCCAGGGGCGCAACGATGCTGTCCGGCCAGCGGATCAGGCCCGTGAGGAGGGCGACGGCGGCGCTGGCCGCGGCGACCAGCAGCATCTCCCGGACACCGTTGAACCTGGCGCCGGCAATCCAGCCCGCGCCGAGGCAGGACAACAGGACACCGACGCAGCAGCCAAGGGTGGATTCGAGGCGTTGCGCCTGCCCCGTCCCCCGGATCAGCTGCACCAGGAACACGGCCATCATCCCCACCGCGATGAACGCCGGGGTCCAGTCCAGGAACCCAGGGGCCGGCGTCGCGGCGGCGGCGAGGGCGGCCCCGGCACCGGACAGCCCGATCACGGCGGCAAGTGTCTTTTTGGCCGGGATCCGGAGGAAATGCGGCCAGCCGATGCCGACGGCGGCCGCAATGAGGACGGCGACCACCACCAGTGCCTCGCGGGAGGAATAGACGCCGGCGATGATGGCCGCGAGCCCGGCGAGGCCCACCACGCCGATGCTCCAGGAGCCCAGGGAACGCACGGGGGCCTGCAGGTCCGCCGTCATGGGGACCCGGGCCTGTGCTTGGTTTCTGCACTCACTGCGCTGCAATCCCATCCTGGCGTCGGTTGTCCGGGGCGGTGCGCCCCGTCGTGGCAGGACGGAGTCCGCCCTCCAGCCAATCCTGCCTTATATGAACTGGTTATGTCGCAAAACGGGACCCCCACGGCTCCGGATCCGTAGCTGCGGAGGTCCTGCCGGGTATACTCAAGAATCAGCTAAGCTCCCCGCTGAGGTGGCCGGCCGGCCCGTTCTTGACCGGCCCGAATCCGCTGCGGGAAGCCAGTACCGGCCGGTGAAAACCCGGCTCAGTCGCCCAACGATGCGCGGACGGCCCCTTGGAGGAACAATGTCGCACATCCTGTTATTGACGAACAGCACCGGTTCTTCGGTGGACATCCTGCCTGCCCTGGAGCTGCTGAACCACCGGGTCCACATCCTGCCCGCCGAGCCCACGGCCCTGCTGGAAACGGACCCCTGCGACATTGTGCTGCTGGATGCCCGCAAGGACCTGGTGGGCGCCCGCTCCCTGACCCAGCTCCTGAAGGCCACCGGGCTCAGCGCGCCCCTGGTCCTGATCCTGACCGAGGGCGGCATGGCTGCCGTTTCCTCCGCCTGGGCCGTGGACGACATTGTGCTTGAATCCGCCGGCCCGGCCGAAGTGGAAGCACGCATCCGGCTCTCCGTGGCCCGGGCGGTCCCGGAGAAGGACGACGCGCCCAGCGAGATCCGCGCCGCCGGCGTGGTGATCGACGAGGCCAGCTACACCGCCCGCGTCAACGGCGCCCCGCTGAACCTGACGTTCAAGGAATTTGAGCTCCTCAAATACCTGGCCCAGCACCCTGGCCGGGTTTTCACCCGCCAGCAGCTGCTCACCGAAGTCTGGGGCTACGACTACTACGGCGGCACCCGGACTGTGGACGTCCACGTCCGGCGGCTCCGCGCCAAGCTCGGCGCGGACCATGAGAACCTCATCAGCACTGTCCGCAACGTGGGGTACCGGCTCACCCTGGTGCGGCAGCAGGAAGACGAGCTCACCGAAGCCTGAGCCTTGGCCGGGTTCGGCGTATAGCCTTGCATCATGACTCCTGCGCACCCCGAGAAATGGCCGGTCCACCTTGTCCGTGGCGGGGTTGACCGGCAACTCCTTGACGATTGCCGCAGCCTCCTGGCCGCGGCGGAGGAATCCGACGGCAACCCGTCCATCTCCGAACAGACGTGGGTGTTCCTGCGGGCCGGGGATTCGGCCGCGCACTCCCTGCTGACCCTGGCCCTGTACGCCCCGGACGAGGACTCCGATCCTGCCACCGGCCAGGACCTGGCCGGATTCGCCGTGGTGGTGGCCGAAACGGACGGCGAATCGGTCCTGGAGATCGCTGTACACCCCGCCTACCGCAACCAGGGCGTGGCGGACCGGCTGGTGGGCGCACTGCAGGAAAACCGCGGACTGGACCGGTTGAAGGCCTGGTCCCACGGAAACCATGAGGCCGCCGCCGAACTCGCGGCCCGCTACGGCTTCGGCCCGGTGCGTGAACTGTGGAAGATGCGCCTGGCCACGGCGGACGCCGACCTGCCCGGTACTGCATTGCCGGAAGGTGTGGCCATCCGCGCCTTCGAACCGGGCCGGGACGAGGACGCCTGGCTGGCCGCCAACAAAGCCGCGTTTGCCCACCACCCGGAGCAGGGCAACCTGACGCGGGCCGATCTCGACGCCCGGATGGCTGAGGCATGGTTCGACCCGGCCGGTTTCCTGCTGGCCGAGGATGCGGACGGCCTGCTTCTGGGCTACCACTGGACCAAGGTGCACCCCCGGCATGGGCAGCACCCCGCCATCGGTGAGGTGTATGTGGTGGGCGTGACCCCGGCAGCGCAGGGCATGGGCCTGGGCAAGGCCCTGACGGTGGCCGGCATCCGGCACCTGCAGGAGCGTGGACTGCACGCCGTGATGCTTTACACCGATGCGGGAAACGCCCCGGCGGTGTCGCTGTACCGTTCCCTGGGGTTCACCCGTTGGGATATGGACGTGATGTACGGTCCGTTGGCCAAAAGTTAATCCAAACGTCTGACACATGCCCCGGCAGGGGCGAAATCCGGGCCGGTCCGGGAAGTGAATGCTTGTAAGGTTGATGGAGAACTGCGCAGGCCGCAAGGCAGCTTTTTGCGCCAGGTAGAAGGAGAAACCATGACCCCGGAACCGTCCGGAACAGCGACGTCGAAAAACGTTGCAGTCCCTGTCCGCGCACGCTTCGGCTCGTCCGAGGTTCCGGCGTCCCGGGCCACACAGGACCGGATCGACATTCCCGAGTTTGCGCCGAACCCGCAGCCTGAAGGTGACATCCGGCCGGACCGTTTCCTGGACCGCGAGCTGAGCTGGCTCAGCTTCAATTCACGGGTCCTGGAACTCGCCGAGGATCCCACCCTGCACCTGCTGGAACGCGTCAGCTTCCTGTCCATCTTCGCCTCCAACCTGGACGAGTTCTTTATGGTCCGCGTGGCCGGCCTGAAACGCCGCATCGCCGCAGGCCTGGCACTGCCCTCCCCCGCCGGGCTGAGCCCCATGGACGTCCTGGAGCGCATCAGCGAGGAGGCGCACCGGCTGCAGCAGCGCCACGCGCAGGTTTTCGCCGAGCAGATCCGCCCGGCCCTGGCCTATGAGCACATCCACCTGATGCACTGGGAGGAACTCGACGACGCCGCCCAGCACCAGCTGAGCATCATGTTCGCCGAAAAGGTGTTCCCCATCCTCACGCCGCTCGCGGTGGACCCGGCGCACCCGTTCCCGTACATTTCGGGCCTGTCGCTGAACCTTGCCGTGGTGGTCCGTAACCCGGTCAGCGATAAGGAACTCTTCGCCCGCCTCAAGGTGCCGGACCAGCTGCCGCGCCTGATCTCCATCGACGGCCCCCGGGCCGGTGCAGTGGCGGGCCGGGTGGCCCGATTCATCGCCCTCGAGGAAGTCATCGCCGTTCACCTGGACAAGCTGTTCCCCGGCATGGAAGTCCTGGAGCACCACACGTTCCGGGTCACCCGCAACGAGGACCTGGAGGTGGAGGAGGACGACGCCGAAAACCTCCTCCAGGCGCTGGAAAAGGAACTGCTGCGGCGCCGGTTCGGCCCGCCCGTCCGCCTCGAAGTGGCCAACGACATCAACCCCAACATCCGGGCGCTGCTGATCCGAGAGCTGGGCGTGGAGGAGTCCGAGGTGTACTCGGTCCCCGCTCCCCTGGACCTGCGCGGCCTGTCCGTGATGGCCGGGATCGACCGGGCGGACCTGCATTACCCCAAGCACGTCCCGCACACCTCGCGCTACCTCAACGAGTCCGAGACGTCCAAGGCAGCCAACGTCTTTGCCGCCATGCGCCGCCGCGACATCCTGCTGCACCACCCGTACGATTCGTTCTCCACGTCGGTCCAGGCATTCCTGGAGCAGGCCGCCGCCGACCCCAAGGTGCAGGCCATCAAGCAGACCCTGTACCGCACCTCGGGTGACTCCCCGATTGTCGATGCCCTGATCGACGCTGCGGAGGCCGGCAAGCAGGTCCTGGCGCTTGTGGAGATCAAGGCCCGGTTCGATGAGCAGGCCAACATCTCCTGGGCCCGCAAGCTGGAGCAGGCCGGCGTGCACGTGGTGTACGGCATCGTGGGCCTGAAGACCCACTGCAAACTGTCCCTGGTGGTCCGCCAGGAAGTGGACGGCCTGCGCCGGTACTGCCACATCGGCACCGGCAACTACCACCCCCGCACCGCCCGGTACTACGAGGACCTGGGCCTGCTCACCGCCAATGAGCAGGTGGGTGAGGACTTGTCCAAGCTCTTCAACCAGCTCTCCGGCTACGCCCCGAAGTCCACGTTCAAGCGCCTGCTGGTGGCGCCGCGCTCGGTCCGCTCAGGACTGATCGACCGGATCGAAACCGAAATCCGCAATGCCCGGGCCGGCGTGCCGGCCCGCGTGCAGATCAAGGTCAACTCGATGGTGGACGAAGCCATCATCGACTCGCTGTACCGCGCCTCACAGGCCGGGGTGAAGGTGGATGTGGTGGTCCGCGGCATCTGTTCGCTGCGCCCCGGCGTCGAAGGCCTCAGCGAGAACATCACCGTCCGCTCCATCCTGGGCCGGTTCCTGGAGCACTCCCGCGTGTTTGCCTTCGCCAACGGCGGGGACCCCGTGGTGTACATCGGCTCGGCCGACATGATGCACCGCAACCTGGACCGCCGGGTCGAAGCCCTGGTCCAGCTGGCCAGTCCCGACGACGTGGCCTACGTCCTGGACCTGCTGCGGCGCTACATGGCACCGGAGACCGCGAGCTGGCACCTGGACAACCAGGGCGTGTGGACCCGCCACCACCTGGACCCGGACGACAAGCCGCTGGAGGACGTCCAGTCCTGGCTGCTGGCCTCCCGGCCCCGTCAGCGCACCCTGAGCCGGCGGTAAGGGCCCCTGAGTTGCCAAGCGATGCACTCACAGCCGACCAGACGGACCATCCGGGGGAACCGATCGCCGTCACGGCGGCCGGCGCCCTGCCGTGGCGTATCACGCGCGATCAGCTGGAAGTCCTCCTGATCCACCGGCCCCGCTACGACGACTGGTCATGGCCCAAGGGAAAGCTGGACGACGGCGAAACCGTCCCCGAATGCGCCGTCCGCGAGGTTCAGGAGGAAATCGGGCTGTTCGCGCCGTTGGGCATCCCGTTGCCGCCGATCCACTACCACGTGGCCTCCGGCCTGAAGGTGGTGTACTACTGGGCGGTCAAGGTCAACGGCGCCAAACTCGTGCCGGACGGCAAGGAAGTCGACAGCGTGATGTGGTGCACCCCCGAAAAGGCGGCCGCCCTGCTGACCAACCCATCCGACGTCGTGCCCCTCGACTACCTCCGCGAGGCGCACAGCCGCGGCCAACTGAACACCTGGCCGCTGGTGGTGGTCCGCCATGCCAAAGCCAAACCGCGGTCCTCCTGGACCCGGGCCGAGGGTGACCGTCCGCTGGCCGCGACCGGGGTCCGGCAGGCGCAGGCGGTGGGCCGGCTGCTGCAGGCCTGGCAGCCCAACCGCGTGGTGACCAGCCCGTGGCTGCGGTGCGTGGCCACCGTGGCGCCGTACGCCAAGGCCAGCGGGGCCAAGGTCAAGATCGCCGAAGCCCTCACCGAGCACCGGCACCACCGCAGCCCGCGAAAGACGGCCGCCGTCATTGACGGCCTTCTGGGCAAGAACCGCGCGGTGGCGGTCTGCACCCACCGGCCGGCGCTGCCCACGGTTTTCGCGCAACTGGCCCGGCATATGTCCGCGCCGCTGGGCAGGCTGCTGCCGGATGCCGAGCCGTTCCTGACACCCGGCGAGGTGGTGGTGTGCCACGTGGCGCCCGGCGGCAGGAACCGCATCGTTGCAGTGGAGCAGTTCAAGCCGTTCGACGACTGATCGGGCCCGGCCGGTTGACCAACCCAAGTTGTGTATCAAATACTTAGTACATTGATTCACGACGTTGGGGGACGAAGTGCCGGTGGATGAACAGCTGATTTTTTCAGTGGACAACGTGCCGCCCGGAATTTTCCTGGGGCCGGTCCTGCTGGCCGCGGGCATCTACCTGGTGCTGCGCTGGGTGGTCAGGCTTCCGGGTGGCGGCACGTCACCTGTTTCAGTGACGCAGCATGCCTTATGGGTGGGTGTCATTGGCTGGCTGGCCAGCTCCCTGCAGCCTGCCGGCCAGGCGGGCATCGTGCCCCGCGGCGGCGAAGCTGCGCTGTCCACCCCCGGAGCCATCCTTCCCTTGCTGGCCTGGCCCGTGCTGGGGGTCCTGGCCGTCCATGCCCTGGGCCAGTACAGCTACCCGGGCCCCCGGCTGCCGCGGCGGCAGGCCACCCTGGGCGTGCGGCAGGTCCGCGATTTCCTTCCCCGTCCGCTGGCATGGACGGCCCTGGCCATCGTTGCTGTGTCCGCCGTCCAGATCGGCTGGCTCGCCACCCTGCCGGGCTACGCTCCCCTGCAATACGAGGTCCGGCCGGACGGAGCAGGCGGCTTTGTGACCGCTGGCGGGGACGGCAGGATTCCCGGTATCGAGCTGGCGGCCATGCTGGGGTCGGCGCTGGCGCTGCTGGTGGCCGGGACCTGGCTGGTCCTGGTGCTGATCAGCAGGCGCCGGCAGGTGGAAGCCCTGTCCCTGGCGGACAACAACACGCTCCGGACGATTGCCATGAACCGGCTCCTGAGGACGGCGGCGACTGTTGCGTCCGGTCTGGCCGCCATCGCGGGCAACCATGCCGCCCGGCCGGAGCCGGCGCTGGGCATCGGGTCGTGGACCAACGTTGCCGGCCTGCTTAACCTTGTGGTGCTGCTGGCCATGTGGTGGTGGGCGCCGCCAAAGCTTTCGGCCGTGCTGCGGCCGGCCCGGCGGGGGCAGGGTGCCACACCGGATACCTTCCAGCCGGCCACCCGGCTGGTGGTGTCCCTGGGACCCGCCATGGCACTGGCCGCCTTGGCCCCCCTGGTTTTTGCGGTGCTGGTTCCCGGCGCAGGGACGCAGCCGGCGGTCTTTGTGGCCGTGGCGGCCGGAGCCATCCTCGCGGTGGTGGCCGGCGGCGAAACCCTGCTGGCCCGGAACCACGGCGCCGCAGGGCAGCCTGCCCAGTGGCCGCCGCAGCCGGCATCGCCCGCCATCCTGTCCACCGCCGCCACCGCAGCCGCGGCCCTGGTGGCGGTCATCGCCGTGGTGGCCGGCAGGCAGTCCCAGCTGGGGGTATCGGCGTCCTGGCCGGCAGCCGCCGTCGCCAGCGCCTGCGTCCTGGCGTTCTCCGCGCTGCCGCTGGTGCTGGTACGGCGGCGCCGCGGCATCCCGGGTCCAGTCGAGGGCCTGGACGCCGCGCTGCGCGCCATCACCGTGCACCGGGTGCTCCGTACGCTCGCGGCGTTCTTGGCCGTGCAGGCCGGCACGCTGCTCTCCTTCGCAGCGCCTTCGCTCCTGCCGGCGTGGCCGCTGGACCCCGGTCCTTGGGCAGGTGCCTGGCAGGCCGCACCCCTGGCAGGAGTGCTGCTGGCAACGGCAGGAGTGGTCATCGCTGTGGTCCCTGTCCGCGCCCTGGCCGGCCACAAGGCGGGCCGGCGCAGCCCTGCCCCGGTGGCATGAGCGCCGGGATCACCGTGGACCTGGGCTCCGCCACGCCGCCCTACGAACAGATCCGCTCCCAGATCAGCTCGCTGGTGGCCATGGGTGAGCTGGCAGCCGGCAGCAGGCTGCCCACTGTGCGCAGCCTGGCTGCCGACCTGGGGATCGCCGCCGGCACGGTGGCCCGGGCGTACAAGGAACTCGACGCCGCCGGCATCGTGGAATCGCGCCGGCGCGGCGGCACCGTAGTCACCGGAAGGGCGCAGTTGCTGCCAACACACGGTGCGGCCGACCCCGCCCTGGCTCCCGCAACGCCGGCGGGTGGCCGGGCGCCCGCGGAGGTGCTGGCCGCCGTCGACCGTTACATCGAACTGGGCCGGAGCGCGGGGCTGGCCGATGAGGTGCTGCTGGACCTGCTCCGTGGCCGGCTCCGGAAGGCCTGAGGCACGCGTCGGCTCTCCGGTGCGGCCGGGATTGCCCAGTAGACTTGATGGCGTGAGCATTCCTACCCCATATGAAGACCTCCTGCGCGATGTGATGGCCTCCGGCACGCACAAATCGGACCGGACCGGGACCGGAACCACCAGTGTTTTCGGCCGCCAGCTGCGGTTTGACCTCTCCACCAGCTTCCCGCTGATCACCACCAAGCGGGTCCACTTCAAGTCCGTGGCGGTGGAGCTCCTGTGGTTCCTCCGCGGCGAAACCAACGTGCAGTGGATGCAGGACCAGGGCGTCACCATCTGGAATGAATGGGCGGATGCGGACGGCGACCTGGGCCCCGTCTACGGTGTGCAGTGGCGCAGCTGGCCCACTCCGGACGGCGGCCACATCGACCAGATCGCCGAGCTCGTGGACAACCTGAAGGCCAACCCGGACTCGCGCCGGCACATCGTCTCTGCCTGGAACGTGGCCGAGCTCAGCGACATGGCACTGCCGCCGTGCCACGCGTTTTTCCAGTTCTACGTGGCGGACGGGAAGCTCTCCTGCCAGCTGTACCAGCGCTCGGCCGACATGTTCCTGGGCGTCCCCTTCAACATCGCCTCCTACGCCCTGCTCACCTGCATGGTGGCGCAGCAGGTTGGCCTGGAACCCGGCGAGTTCGTCTGGACCGGCGGTGATGTGCACATCTACGAGAACCATATGGACCAGGTCCTCAAGCAGCTGGAGCGGGAGCCGTACGAGTACCCGCAGCTGCGGATCACCCGGAAGCCCGCCTCGATCTTCGACTACACCCTGGCTGACTTCGAGGTGGTGGGCTACCGGCACCACCCCACCATCAAGGCCCCGATCGCCGTATGAGCGCCGATCCGCAGGACTTTACGGCCCAGCTGGCCGGCTCCGTCACGGGCGTGGGCCTGGTCTGGGCGCAGACGCCGGACGGAGTGATCGGTAAGGACGGGGACATGCCCTGGCACCTGCCCGAGGACCTCAAGCACTTCAACCGCCTCACCGTGGGGCACCCCGTGATCATGGGCCGCAAAACCTGGCTCTCCTTCCCGGACAAGTACCGGCCCCTGCCCGGCCGGACCAACATCGTGATCACCCGGCAGCCGGCCTGGGCCGATACGCCCGAGGCGGCCGGCGCCGTGGTGGTTCCCTCGCTCGATGATGCGCTGCTGGAGTCGCAGTTCGTCGACGGCGGTGCAACGGTCTGGATCCTGGGCGGCGGCGAGGTTTTCCGGCAGGCCACTGCCCTGGCCAACGTCGCGGTGGTCACCACCATAGATGTAACCACCGACGGCGATACTTTCGCTCCCGAGCTTGGCACCAGTTGGGAGGCGGCCGCCTCAGTCCCTCCGGACGGCTGGCTGACCGCCGTCAACGGCACCCGGTACCGCTTCACCAAGTGGTCAAGAACTGAAGGCTGAACATGCTGAAAAAACCCGAAACCCTCTTTGTCCTGGGCTACATGCTGCTCCCCCTGCTGGCGCTGTTGTCCGCCATTGTGGGCCTGACCATGATCCTGGGCGGCAACAAGATCGCGGGAGCCATCATCCTGGTGGTGGTGACCCAGGTGTTTGCGTTTGGCGCTTTCTACACCATCCGGGCGCGCAAGGCTGCGGTGCTGGCGGAATCGGACCGCGGCTAGCCACAGCTTGTTGGATGGGGAGTCCGCCCCATCGCGGCCGCTGGCCTGCTCCGCCTAGGCTGGGCCGGAACCGTCCGGGGCGGTTGCAGTGAAACGAAAATGGGGGTTGGCCGGTGGCTGGAAACATGTGGGGCGCGGATGTGGCGCAGCTGCGGACGCTCGCGAAGCAGTTCAGCGCGTCCGCCGACATGTTGCTGCAGCAGTCCACCCAGCTGACCAGCCAGATCAACAACAATCCCGCGTGGAAGGGCCAGGACGCTGCCCGGTTCCGCTCCGAATGGAACGGCGGCCACAAGAACCTCCTGCAGAAGACCGCCCTGCAGCTGCAGCGGGTGTCCAAGGTGCTGCTGTCCAATGCCGACCAGCAGGAACAGGCCAGTTCGGTGGGCGGACCCGGGGGCAATGGACCCGGCGGAAACGGACCTGGCGGAAACGGACCTGGGGGCTCCGATCCCGGCAACCCCGGAAACCCGTCCGGGCCGGACTGGCTGGCCGATCCGGATTCGCCCTTCCGCAACGGCTGGGACATCTACAACCTGGCGAAGGCCTTCCCCAACCTGCGTGCCGGAGTGTTCGACATGGCCGCCATGCTGCACAAGTCCCGGGTCGGCGACTACCTGGACCCGGCCGCTTGGCGCGCCTTCCAGAACTCGAACGAGTTCAGCAAATTCTTCAACATGTCCAACAGCCTTTTCGAAGGGAAGTTCCAGGACGTCCTGGGCCTGGCCGAGGACACCAAAGCGTTCAAGTACCTGGACGGGTTCAGCAAGGGACTCGGCGTAGTGGGTGTGGGCCTCGATGGCCTCGACGCGTTCAATTCCTTCCAGGACGGTGAGTACGGCGACGCCGCGTACTCCACCACGAAGGCCCTGCTGGGTGCCGGTTCCTTCCTTCCGCCGCCCGCCGGCACAGCGTGTATGGTGGCCAGCGGTGCCCTGGCGCTCTATGACAACGTCCCCGTCATCCACGACTCCGTGAACTACGTGGGCGGCAAGATCGCCGACGGTGCGGAAGCTGTGGGCGATGCCGTCAGCGACGGCGTCGGCGCCGTCGGCGACTTTTTTGGTTTCTAGGCCTGAGGAGAAACACCAGTGACTGAATCGACAACCACCGTCCCGCCCACCGCGGACCAGGTGTTCCCGGACGCAGCGGGCTTTGGGTTCGCCGAGCTGCTTGTGCTGTTGAACCTCCGCCGCGGCCCGGCCGCTACGGACTCGGCCCGCGCCCTCCGGCTCGAAGCAGAGCTGGCGGACAGCTCGCTGCTCTCCGCCGGGGCTTCATCCCTGGTGGCCCGCGGCGCTGCCAGGGTGGAGGCCGGCGGCGGGCTTTCCGTGGAAGGCCCGGTGGCTGCCCTGGCCGCTGTGCTGACGGCAGCCACCAAAAGGGTGCAGGTCAATCTCCTGACCGCCGATGCCGTGGACAACGTCCTGGCCATCGAGTCCGCCGACTACCGGATGTTGCTGCAGCCCAGGGCCTACCTCAGCTGGTTCGCCATGGCCCAGCGGCCGGACATCACCCCGGCCGAGGCCACCTTCTTTATCATCCGCAAACACCTTGAGGACAACCCCTCGGGCGGGGCCACGGTGCGGCTGCTCGAGGATCCCGCCGCCAACCAGTTGCTGATCAAGCGCACCGGGACCGGCTGGACAGTGGGCTACGGCGTGCTGGACGGCCCGGCGGAAGCCATCCGCGAAGAGCCCGGACTCACAGACACCCAGGTCCTTGACCGCATCCGTTCGATCCGGCAGGACTGAGATGGACAACAGCAACAGCCCAACCGCCGCCGACCAGCAGGTCCGGGCGGACCATGAGCAGGCAGTGGCACACGGCGAAAACCGGGTCCTGATGCGCACCACCGGAGGCCGGCTGCACAGCTATGCCCGGGACGAGCTCGGCGTGGTGACCGCCAGTTCCCACCCCACAGTGCGCTCAGCCGGTGGCCTGCTGGTGATGACCGTCTTCTTCGCTGCGGTGGCAGCCTTTTCCATCCTGTTGGTGACCGGTCCCGCCACCCGCGGCGGCGACCCGATGTGGGGCGCCCTGGTTCTCACCGCGGCAGGCCTGGGTGGTGTGGCCTACGCGGGCCGGCTGGCCGGGATTGCGGCCAAAGCGAAGCGCCTCCGCACCGAACGCGGGGTCCCCGAGCCGAGTGCCAGGCAGTTCGACTGAACCGCGCCGCTGCCAGGTCCCGGGCGCACCCCGCCGGGTGCCGCCGTCGTCCGCGTTTTCACGAAACCCCGGCAGTGACGTAACCGACTGCCGACTCCCGGCCGTGAAGTCTAAACTGGACGAATGACTACAGCAGCTACCCCTTCTGTCGGCCTGGTCGGATGGCGCGGCATGGTGGGCTCCGTCCTCATGCAGCGCATGCAGGACGAGGGCGACTTCGCCAACATCAACCCGGTGTTTTTCTCCACGTCGAACGCAGGCGGTGCCGCCCCGTCCTTTGCGGATGGTGCCGGCAAGCTTGAGGACGCGTTCGACGTCGACACGCTGGCCAAGCTGCCCATTATCGTGACCGCCCAGGGCGGGGACTATACCAAGCGGGTCCACAGCGAGCTGCGCGGCCGCGGCTGGGACGGCCTCTGGATCGATGCCGCCTCCACGCTCCGGATGAACGATGATTCGATCATCGTCCTGGACCCAATCAACCGCGATGTGATCGACAAGGGCCTGGTCAACGGCACCCGCGACTTCATCGGCGGCAACTGCACCGTGTCCTGCATGCTGATGGGCCTGGGCGGGCTGTTCAAAAACGGCCTGGTGGAATGGGGCACGTCCATGACCTACCAGGCGGCGTCCGGCGGCGGTGCGCGGCATATGCGCGAACTGCTCAGCCAGTTCGGCACGCTCAACGCCGAGGTCAGCACCGAACTGGACGATCCGGCATCGGCGATCCTCGAGATCGACCGCAAGGTCCTGGCGCACCAGCGCACCGACATCGACGCCACCCAGTTCGGCGTGCCGCTGGCGGGCTCCCTGATCCCCTGGATCGACGCCGATCTGGGTAACGGGCAGTCCAAGGAAGAGTGGAAGGCCGGGGTGGAGACCAACAAGATCCTGGGTACCGCCGAGGAAAACCGGATCATCATGGACGGCCTCTGCATCCGGATCGGCGCCATGCGTTCCCACTCCCAGGCGCTGACCCTGAAGCTCCGCGAGGACCTGTCAGTAGCTGAGATCGAGTCGCTCCTGGCCGCCGACAACGAGTGGGCCAAGGTGGTGCCCAACACCAAGGAGGCGTCCATGGCGGACCTGACTCCGGTGGCCGCGTCCGGCACCCTGGACATCCCGGTGGGCCGGATCCGCAAGATGGAGATGGGGCCGCAGTACATCAGCGCCTTCACCGTGGGCGACCAGCTCCTCTGGGGCGCCGCCGAGCCGCTGCGCCGCATGCTCAACATCGCCACCGGCAACCTGTAGCCCCGGTTTCTGCGGCCCTGTCCCGTGTGGACGGCCTTGGGCGGGGCCGCTCAAACGGGTTTGAGCCGCCGGTAGTGGTCAGCCTGCCAGGAAGTCCCGGTAGCGATTGGCAGCCTTCACCAAGGCCGCCTTCGCTGCCGGACCGAGGGACCTGACGGGGTCAAAAGGTTCAGGAACGACGGCGGCACCCGGCCCAGTACCTGCCAGCGCCCAAGTACCGATCACCTCTCCCCCGGCCACCACTGTCTTTTTGAACACCCCGTTGCCGCCGGGCACGATCCGGTCCGCGTACTCCGGGGGAAGGACCAGGCTGCGGTCCTGGTAGCCCAGCAGGAACTCGTCAAAACCCGGCAGCAGCAGCAGGGAGCGCCCGCCCGGGATGCCGCTGTCCAACAGTGACGCAGTTTCCGGCGACAGCCAATACTCCGTCCCGCCGAACTCCAGCGGAACCAGTTGGCTCCGGATTCCTGCCAGCGCTGCCCGGACTTCCGTCAGCGGGATCTGCGTCCACCAGGCAAAGTCGCGGACCGTTGCAGGCCCGTGGCTGCGCAGGTACCGGAGCAGGAACTCCGCCACGGCCTCCGGCCGGGAGAGCCGGCGCGAGACCGGGATCCAGTCGTCAAAGGCCACCAGCAGCTGCTGGTTTCCGGCCAGCGGGCCCTGGACCAGCCAGCCGTGCCGGCACAGCGTCCCCAGGAGGTGGATCCCCCGCTGGCCCTGCGTGGGCTGCCCTGCGGCCTCGAACTCCTTGAACAGGTCCGTGCGGCTGACCGGCCCACCCGCGCTGATCCGTGCCAGGGCAGCGTCGCGGGACTTTTCAATATCCCGCCAGGTGATATCCAGCTCCCGGAACCGGGCTGCGATGCTGCGCGTCAGTTTGTCGGCGGTGAGCTCCAGCATCCAGCCCAGGTCCTCGGGCGGCACCAGGTGCAGGGTGCCGCGCATGGGCCAGGACCGGACCACGGTGCCGGCGTTCAGCGCTGCCCGCACATCATTCAGCCCTGCGCCGGGTACCCGGACCCCCACAGCCCACATGGCCGCCGGCAGGTCCTGCGCCTGCATGGCCGTCATCCAGCGGACCGCGTCCGGGACCGTGGCAAAACCGGTCCCGCCCGCGCCGGGCGCCGGGCCGGGAGCCCCGGCCAGGCCCTGGGCGGCGAGCCGCAGCCTGCCCATTTTCCTGCCGTCCAGCCGGTACCCCGCCGCTGCTGCCATGGCCCCATCCTAGGCATGCGCCGGACCACGCGGCGAGGGGCACCTGACTTGGACAGTTAGGCTGGACGTATGACTTTGGGGAGTTTGTGGCTTTTGCTTGCGCGCCGGACACGGCTGTGGATGGCGGGCGGGACGCTGGCCGTCCTGGCGGGGACGACGCTGGGGCTGCTTTCCCTGGCCTCATTTGTGGACAGCGGCACGTCCGAACCGCTGGCGCTGCTCCCCTCCATGGCCCTGAGCCTTGGCGGCGGCTACGCGGTGCTTTTCCCCGGCATCAGCGCCAGCCGCTGCAACGTCCGGATCCACCGCAACTGGCGGAGGCATCCGCGGACGGGCAGGTTCCTGTGGATCCTCTCGCTGGCCGTTGCCGTGGCCGGCCTGGGCACCTGCATCGCTGCCGGGACAGTGAATCCCCTGGCCCCCGGCGTCCTGGTGTGGATGTTTATGGGCGTCTACCTGGCCCTGGCCGGCTGGGCCACGGCCATCATCGGCGCCTCGGCCGCCGCCCGGCAGGACCAGCCGGAACCACTGCGTGCCGGAGCTAGAGTTCCAGGCCGATAAGCAGCGGCTCGGGGTGCAGGGCAATACCAAAACGGCGTTCGACGCCGGCCCGCACCTCGCGTGCCACGGCCACCATGTCCGCGGCGCTGGCTGCGCCGCGGTTGGTGATGGCCAGCGTGTGCTTGGTGGACAGCGACGCCCGCCCGCCGGAGACACCTGAAGGGTCCAGGCCGAAGCCCTTGCCGAAGCCTGCCTGGTCGATCAGCCAGGCAGCGGAGAGCTTGACCAGCCCGCCCTCGCCCGCAGGGTACCGGGGAGCATCGGCCGGCAGTGCCGCTGCGAGGTCCGCAGACACGATGGGGTTGGTGAAGAAGGAACCTGTGGAGGAGGTGTCGGGGTCGGCCGGGTCCAGGACCATGCCCTTGGACGCGCGCAGCCGTAGGACCTCACGGCGGACGTCGTTGGCGTAGGCGCGCTTGCCCGGTTCCACACCCAGCGCACCGGCCAGTTCCGCGTAGCGGATGGGGGCGCTCATCCGGCCCAGGGGCAGCTGGAACTCCACTGTCAGCACCACGTAGCGGGGCGAGCCGTTAACGGTGGTCTGCTTGAGGATGGAGTCCCGGTAACCGAACTTGAGTTCGGAGCTGGTGAAGGTCTGCACGGCGTTGCGCTGCCGGTCCCAGGTGCGCACGGCGGCGATGGTCTGGGACACGTCCGAGCCGTAGGCACCCACGTTCTGGACCGGCGTCGCGCCCGTTGAGCCTGGAATCCCGGCCAGCGCCTCGATCCCGGACCAGGCGTGCAGCACCGCGTGCCGGACCAGGGCGTCCCAGTTGTGGCCCGCCTGCACCGCCACTGCCACGCCGCCGCAGGAGTCCTCGGCGTTGACCGTGAACCCCTCCGACGCGATCCGGAGGACGGTTCCGGGGAACCCGTCGTCGGACACGAGGAGGTTGGAGCCGCCGCTGATGATCAGCAGCGGGGCGCCGGCGGCATCTGCGGTGCGGACGGCGTCGATGATCTCCGCCTCGGTGCGGGCTTCAATGAAGGTGCCGGCCGGGCCGCCGACAGCGGCCGTGGTGAGCTGGGAAAGCAGGGTGGGAGTCACCCATCCACAATACTAGGGAAAGTCAGGCGGCCTTCCGGGCCACGGGTGAGAGCACAAAGCTGACCACCAGCACCACCATCACGGCGAGCAGGGAATGCAGGATGCCCACATGTTCGGCCAGCAGGCCAAGCAGCGGCGGGCCGCACAGGAAAGCCCCGTAACCGATCGTGGACACCACGGAGACCCTGGCGGCGGCCTTGGCGGGGTCGTCGGCAGCGGCGGACATTCCCACCGGGAAGCCCAGCGACGCACCGAGGCCCCAGATGGCCAAGGCCACGTACGCCACCCACGGGACCGGGGCGAAAACGAACAGGCCCAGGCCGAGAACCGCCATCGCGGCGCACCAGCGCATCACCGGCACCCGGCCGTACCGGTCAAGGACCAGCGTCCCGGCGAACCGGCCAATGGTCATGAAGGTGACGAACAGGCCGTACCCGGCTGCACCGGCCGCGTCTGACTGGTGGTGGCCGTCCGCGAGGGCCAGGGCCACCCAGTCGCCGGCGGCACCTTCGGCCAGCGCCAGCCCCAGCACCATCACGCCGAGCAGCAGGGTCCGCCGGTCCCGCCAGGCCTGGGCGATCTGCCGTTTGCTGTCCAGCGGTGCGTCCACCGGCTCCGGCTGGCCGGCCGGGGCGAGCACCGGGATGGGCCCTGTGGCGGGATCGCCGAAGCTGTCCGCCGCATAGGTCCGCTCCCCCGCTACGGGGGTAATGTCGGCACGGAACCAGGACGCCGCCGTCGCCACCGAAACGGCCACCACCGCGCCGGCTGCGGCCAGGTGCCAGAACACGGGAACGGAGATTGCGGCCGCCCACGCGCCCAACCCGGCGCCCGCCACGGTGCCCAGGCTGAACGCACCGTGCAGCCGGGGCATGATGTGCCGTCCGAGGGAACGTTCGACGGCGGCCCCCTCCACGTTCGAGGCGGTGTTCCAGCTGGCTGTTCCCAACCCGATCACTGCCAGGCCGGCGGCTGTAGCCACGGGGCTGGCCAGCACGGAGGTCCCGAAGCCGGCCAGCAGCAGCCGCAGCCCACCATGATGCTGCCTGTCCGGATGGTGCGTTTGGATCCCAGCCTCAGCACAATCAGTCCCGATGCAGAGACTGACACAAACGAGCCCAGGGTCATGCAGAGCAGGAGCAGGCCGATGTTGCCTGGTGTCAGGTCCAGGCCGTCGCGGATGGCAGGGAGCCGGGACACCCAGGACGCGAAGGCCAGGCCGCTGGCGCCGTACGCCACTACAACGGCGTTGCGCCAGGAGCTGACCTGGGTGGTGGTGGCTTCGGTGGTCAAAGCCGTCGGCTCAGGAAACCCGGACGACGGCCTGGGCCTTCATCAGGACTTTCTGTCCGGCGGCGGTGACGGTGAGGTCCACGCGCGCGGTGCGGGCCTCGGCGTCGAGCTTTCCGATGGTGCCGGTGACCTCGATGGTGGCCCCGGCGTCGGCCGTGCCGGTGGTGTCGGTGACCACCACGGGCTTGGTGAAGCGGGTCTGGAAGTCCATCACGGCGGCGGGGTCGCCGGCCCAGTCGGTGACCAGCTGCACCACGGCGCCCATGGTGAACATGCCGTGCGCGATCACGCCGGGCAGTTCCACGCCGGTGGCGAAGGCTTCGTTCCAGTGGATGGGGTTGAAGTCGCCGGACGCGCCCGCGTATTTGACCAGGTCGGTGCGGCTGACCTCAAGGGTGCGGCTGCCGATTTCCTGGCCGGCGCTGAGTTCGCTGAAGGTGGGGCTCATGGTTACTGTCCCTCTCCGCGGACCAGGATGGAGGATGTGGTGGTGGTGACCTGTTCGCGGCCGCCTGCTGCGTCGAGGGCGAAAATCTCGGAGCGGGTGGTCAGCATCGCGCCGCCGCCCATGGCCCGGACGCCGTCCACGTGCAGTTCCGCGACGAGCCGGTCACCCGCGAAGATGGGCCGGTGATGCGTGAAGCGCTGGTCGGCGTGGACCACGCGGGTAAAGTCGATGCCGGCCTCCGGGTCCTCGATGAGCTGGGCGTCGGCGCGCTGGGCGATGATGATGGCGAACGTGGGCGGCGCCACCAGGTCCGGGTGGCCCAGGGCGGTGGCGGCGTCAACGTCAAAGTGGGCGGGGTGGGTGGCCTTGACGGCGCGGGCGAACTCGCGGATCTTCTCGCGGCCAACGTCGTACACCTCGGCGGCAGGGTAGCTGCGGCCCTGCAGGTCCGGATTGATAGTCATGGACTCCAGCCTATCGCCAGCCCGGCGGCAGGCCCGTCAGCGCCGCAGGTTCCGGCGGATCGACTGGCCGCGGACCACCATGGCCACGATGTGCAGGACCAGGCCCAGGCCGATCACCGGCAGGGACGCGGTGGCGAGGCCCTGGTTGCCGCTGGTGTTGCCCACCAGGTTCAGGACGATGCCGATGGCGATGAGTCCCATCGCGCTGAAGACCATGACTTTGTAGGAGGTGGGCGCCGTGGCCCAGAATTCGTTCAGCACCGTCCCAGTTTACCGGGCCTTGTCAGAACAGCTGTTCCTGGATGGCCGGGACCTCGGAGGCAAAGCTGCCCAGGACCACGGTCCGGGCCGCGAGCCTGCCAAGGTTCACCACAAAAGCGGCGTCCGAACCCGCCAGGTGCGCCAGGGCGTTGGTCCCGCTCAGCCCGGCCAACCGGAAGCCGTGCCCGCCGCCGTCCAGGGGGTGCGGATAGGCGTGCCGGGGCGTCGCGGCGTAGAGGGGCGCGGCCTGCGCCGGCCGGATCCACCGCTCCGCCACAGGGGTGTAGGGCTCGACGGCGGCGCGCGCCAGCAGGGTCCGCACCTCACCGGCGCGGCGGGCGTTGATGGCGTCGATCTCCGGCGCGGCCAGCGGCTGGAGCAGCGCTTCGGTTTTGGCTGCGGACCGGATCTGCTGGGTGAGGGCCAGGTCCGCGGTGACCTGGTCCTCCAGGACGCGGACGGCCCGGCCATCGGCCGTGTGGGCTACGTAGCGGGCTGCGACGGCGCCCTGCTCCGCCAACCGGTTCCACTTCCGCGGGCCGGAGGCGGTGCCCACTTTGGTGGCGCCGCCGGCGAAGGTGGCCACGTACAGCCAGTGCTCCTGCATGAGGTAGCTCCGCAGCCCGGGCGGGACCCGGCCGCCGCGGTGGAAGTCGTGGATCAGCCGGGAGTCGTCCAGCATAAAGCACTGCCCGCACTGTTTGCCCTTGGTGGCCGGGCTGGCCTTGGCGCAACGGACGTGCGTGCGTGATCCGGCGGAGTGGACCACCTGGTGGCCCAGGCAGAACCGGCCCGGAGCCGCGACCCGGAAACCGAGCCTGCTCCCCGGAGCCAGCCCCACGTTGCGGAAGTCCCCCTCCGGTGACTGCAGGCGCAGGACCGGAGTGCCGCCGTCGGCCGCTGTTCCGGTTGCCGGCGGCCCATCCCAAAAGACCCCGTGGACCAGGTACGGGGCCACGGGGTCTTGGGAAGGTGCGGTGGAGGGCATTACAGCGCCGGCTGCACCCCGAAGGCCACGGCGAGCTTCATGATCTTTTCGGCGCGGCCCAGGCGGGGCAGGTCGGAGCCGTCACGGATGACGCGGCCGTTGGCCTCGAAGTCGTTCATGAAGTCGGTGGCCCAGGCGACGTCCGACGGGGTGGGGCTGATGACTTCGTTGATGACGGGGGTCTGGTCGATGGCCAGGCAGAGCTTGCCGGTCATGCCCATCATCACGGTGATCCCGGTCTGCTCGCGCAGGATGGGGTGGTTGGTGCCCACGGTGGGACCGTCGATGGGGCCCGGCAGGTTGCCCACGCGGCTGGCCACAACAAGCTTGGCGCGGGGGTAGGCCATGGCTTCGGCAGTGGCTGCCATGCCGGTGTCGCGGCGGAAGTCGCCGGAGCCGAAGGCCAGGCGGAAGGCGCCCTGGGCCTTGGCGATGTTGTTGGCTTCCTCGATGCCGATGGCGGATTCCACCAGCGGGATCACCGGGGTCTTGCCGTCCATGCGGTGGAAGCTTTCGGTGACCTGGTCCGCAGATTCGGTCTTGGCGAGCATAACGCCCAGCAGTCCGGGGGTGCCGCGGAGGCCGGCGAGGTCATCGGCCCAGAACGGGCTGGTGGCATCGTTGATGCGGACCCAGGCTTTGCCGCCGCCGGTGAGCCAGTCGATCACGTGGCCGCGCGCCTGGTCCTTCTGCGAAGGGTCAACGGCATCTTCAATATCCAGGATGATCGAGTCGGCCCGCGACACCGCGGACTGGTCGAAGAGCTCGGTCTTCATGGCGTTGACAAGCAGCCAGGAGCGGGCGATTTCAGCGGGGATATTCCGTTCGGACCTTACGGTTTCGGTGGAAATGGTAGACGTCATGCCTCTACCGTATCTGGCGGGGGGCGCCCTGCGCGAAGCATTATGGGCCCGCGGACCGACCAATACGAACAAAACCGAATGTGACCGGCGCGCCACCCAACTGACTCGCAGTTGTTGTCGTTATGGGCGGTCAAAACGACAACAAGTGCGAGTCAGTTGGGGAGGGTCAGGGGATGTTGCTGCCCCGCGCAGTGACCCACAGGCCGTACCACTGCGCCCGGGTCATGGCAGCCGCCACCCGGGCCGCGTCGGCGCAGGCCTGGATCCGGGCCGGGTTCACCGTGCCGATCACGGGTGCGATCCCGGCCGGGTGCTTCATCAGCCAGCCCAGCAGGACGGACTCCCCCGTGGTGTCCAGTTCCGCGGCAAGGTCCGCCACGAGTGCTGCCGTGGCCAGGTCCGCCGGGCTGGCATCCGCGGGTGCGGCACCCGTGTACAGCCCACGCGCCAGGGCACCGTAGGCCTGCAGGGTCACGCCGTGGGCGGCACAGTATTCCAGCGTGCCGCGCGGGAAGCTGTAGGCCAGGTCCTCCGGATGGTTGACCAGCACCTGGCTTTCCAGCCAACCCCGCGCCAGCAGGCTCAGCTCCAGCTGGTTGGCCACCACCGGGGTGTCCAGCCGGTCCTGCAGCGCACCGATCTGCGCCCCGGACATGTTGGACACCCCCAGGTGCCGGACTTTCCCTTCTGCCATCAACTGCCCGACGGCGGCCGCCACCTCCGCGGGGTCCGCCAGCGGATCCGGGCGGTGCAGCAGCAGGACGTCGACGTAGTCCGTCTGCAGCCGGGCCAGGCTGCCGTTGACCCGTTCCAGGATGGCGTCCCGGCTCAGGTCGTAGTGCGTTTCCAGGCCGCGTTCGTTCAGCCTGATGCCGCACTTGGTCTGCAGCCGGATCCGGTCCCGCAGGCCCGGCGTGGCGGCCAGGACCTCGCCGAACACCTGCTCGGACTTGCCGTTGCGGTAAATGTCGGCATGGTCGAACAGCGTGATGCCAGCAGCCAGCGCGGCCTGGACGGCAGCGGAGGCCTCCGCTACCTGCTCCGGGCCGTACGGGTCATCGGACCAGCTGCCGCCCAGACCCATGCAGCCGTAGATCAGTTCCTGCATCAGGCTCCCCGCCGCCGGCGCACAGCAGGCATCAGCGCAGCCAGGCGGTGGTGTTGGCGGGCAGCTTGCCGTCCTCGAGCGGGCCGCTGGCCACCAGCACGGTACCGGCGGGAAGGTCGACGGCGGTATCCCCGAAGTTGGTGACCGACTGCCAGCCGCCGGGACGGCTGAAGTGCAGCACCTCCTGGTTGCCGGTTTTGTGCCAGGTGAGTTCCTCGGCACCCTGGAGTTCGCGGCGGAGCTTCAGGGCGGTCCGGTAGAGCTCCAGCGTGGAGCCGGGGGTGCCGTCCTGGGCCTCCACGGCGTAGGAGCTGAACCAGTCCGGCTGCGGCAGGTGGGCGCCGCCGTCACCGAAGCCGAAGGAGGTCCCCTCCACCTTCCACGGCAGCGGGACGCGGCAGCCGTCGCGACCAATCTCCACACCCTTGTTGCGGAAGAACGTGGGGTCCTGGCGCTCGGCGTCCGGAATGCCTGCCACTTCCTGCAGCCCGAGTTCCTCCCCCTGGTACAGGTAGGCGGAACCGGGAAGCGCGAGCATCAGCAGGGTCGCGGCACGGGCCCGGCGCTCACCGAGGGCCATGTCCAGGTCTGCTTCCGGTCCGCCGGCCAGGAGCCAGCCCTTGCCGTCCTGGCCCTTGGCGTGGTCTTTGCCCTTGGAGACCTGCGGCAGGCCGTAGCGGGTGGCGTGGCGGACCACGTCGTGGTTGGAGAAGACCCAGGTGGAGGATGCGCCGGTGGCCTCGGCCTCGGCCAGGTTCCGCGTGATGATCGCCTGGTATTCGTCGGCGTCGAAGTCGGCCTGCAGGAGGTCGAAGTTGAAGGCCTGACCCAGTCCTTCCGGGCTGGCGTAGCGGGCCCTGCGGGTGGCGTGCACCCAGGCCTCGGCCACAGCGGTGCGCGGCGGGTTGTACTCGTTGAACACCGCACGCCATTCGGCGTAGATCTCATGGACTTCGTCGCGGTCCCAGAACGGGTGCGAGCCATCCGGGAACCCGTCCGTGCCCGAGTTTGCCTCGGAGAGGTCCGCCTTGGCGATCAACGGTTCGGTCAGGTCCTTGGTGAGGGCATGCGCCACGTCCACGCGGAAGCCGTCCACGCCACGGTCAGACCAGAACCGGAGGGTCTTCAGGAAGTCGTCCCGGATTTCGCGGTTGGACCAGTTCAGGTCGGGCTGCTCCTTGGCGAAGATGTGCATGTACCACTGGCCCGGGGTGCCGTCCGGTTCCGTGATGCGTTCCCAGGCGGGGCCACCGAAGACGGAGTCCCAGTCCGACGGCGGGAGGTCGCCGTTTTCGCCCAACCCGTCGCGGAAGATGTAGCGGTCGCGGGCGGCTGAACCCTTGGGAGCGGCAAGCGCCTCCTGGAACCATACGTGCCGGTTGGACGAGTGGTTGGGGACGATGTCTGCGATCAGCTTGATGCCGGCGCCGTGCAGGGCAGCGGACATTTCGGCGAAGTCCGCCAGGGTGCCCAGCTTCGGATCCACATCGCGGTAATCGTCCACATCGTAGCCGCCGTCAGCGAGGGCGGAGGGATAGAACGGGCTCAGCCAGACGGCGTCGATGCCCAGTTCCTTGAGGTAGGGAACCTTGGCCGTGATGCCTTTGATGTCCCCCAGCCCGTCACCGTTCGAATCCGAAAAGCTGCGCGGATAGATCTGGTACACGGACGCCTGGCGCCACCAGTTCGCGTCAGTCAGGCGATCGGAGTCGGTCAGGGTTGCCAGCGTGGCGGTGGTGGGCAAGGGAGGTTCCTATTCTTAAGTGGGGGTTATGTGGTGGCTTTGCCGTCTCTTCGGACAGTACCTATCCGCGGGCGGGCTGTAAACCATCGGGAAACGGCTTAAGGACGCGGGCCGGGCCCTGGCCAGAGTCAGCACCATCCCGCGGCCAACGATTTATTTTGATTCTAAATTTAGTTGTTCAAGTATTATGGCGGGCAGGCAATCGGAAGGTCAAGACGATGATGGACAGCACAGCGGCGACGCCCCAGCTGCTGCGGCGCGTCAGCTCCGGAGCAGTCCTCGGTTATATGCGCGCCTCGGCCGCCGTGACCGTCACCGAGATCATGGCCGCCACCGGCCTGACCCGGGCCACGGCCATCTCCGTGTGCGACGAGCTGGTCCAGCGCGGCTGGCTCCGGGAACTCGAGAACCAGCGCGCCCACGGGGACTACCGCAAAGGCCGGCCTGCCCGCCGCTTCGAGCTGGATGAACAAGCCGGCTGCGTGCTGGGCATGGACGTAGGTATCTCCAAAGCCACCGTGGTGGTGGCCGATCTCCGCGGTAACGTCCTGGGCCGTGCCACCTCGGCCTTTGCCGGGGCGGAAATCTCCGCCGGGGAACGCATCGCCGTCATTGACAGCACCGCCCTGCGGGTTCTCGAGTCCGTGGGCGCCACCCCGGACTCGGTCTTGGCCGTGTGCGCCGGCATCGCCGCCCCCGTGGACCGCCACGGTGAGGTGTTGCTCAGCCAGCGGTTCTGGGGATTGTTCGACGTCGGGCTCCGCGACGCCCTGCGCGACCGGCACGGCTGGAAGGTCCTGCTGGAAAATGACGCCAACCTCGCGGCACTCGGCGACCGGTGGCGCGGGGCAGCCATGGGCGTGGAGGACGTGGTGGTCATCCTGGGCAGCGAGCGGCTGGGCGCCGGCATTGTGGACGGCGGGCGGCTGTTGCACGGCCTGTCCGGCGGCGCCGGCGAGCTGGCGTTCCTGGACATGGTGGAAGGCGTGGGCGACACGTTCGGCATCGCCGCCCTCGCCAGGGACTGGGCAGCGGCGGAATTGGCCGCCGGCGCCAGCACCAGCCTGCGCCGGCATGCCGGCGCGGAGCAGGTTTTCGCCGCCGCTGCGGCGGGGGACGCCGTGGCGGTACTAATCCTGGACCGGATCGCAGACCGGATGGCCCGGGTGGTAGGCGCCGTGGGCACATTCCTGAACCCCGAGCTGGTGGTCATCGGCGGTGCCGTGGCCGGCTCGGCCGGTGTACTCCTGGCCCCCATCACGGAGCGGCTGGCGGAATTCACCGCCACTCCCCCGCGGGTGGCCGTCTCGCCGCTGGGCGACGCGATCGTCACCGTGGGTGCTGTGCGCTGCGCCCTGGACCATGTGGAGTCCAACTCCCTGGACCTGGAGCTGGCGGCAAACATCGGAGCCTGAGCCCGCCCGGGCCTCATTCGATCAAGTCCTATTCGGGCATGATCATGGTGCGCAGGTCCAGCTGCCGCAGCACCCTGTCCGCCACTTCCGGATCCATGTCCGGCTCGTTCCGGGCCAGCACCACTTCCTGCCGGGCCGCGTCCAGGGCGATGGTCTGCACGGCGATGGCCAGCTCCCGCCCACGTTCGCGTTTGTCCGCCAGCGGCTCGTTGCGCAAACTGCCGTCCAGCAGTTCGGCGTGCAGCCGCTTCATCCGTTCCCGGACCAGTGCCACCTTCTCCGGCGGCAGGTCCTTCATCAGGTCGTGCTGCTTCAGGGCAGCGACGGCGGCCGTCTGGGCCCGCTTGGCCAGCACCCGGGCGGCGTCCCGCTCCTCGGATCCGTCCTGGGAGGCGTTCAGCACCCGCATCAGCCACGGCAGCGTCAGCCCGGGCAGGACCAGGGTGGCCAGCAGCACGGCGCAGGCAATCACCAGCAGGTGGTCCCGGGCCGGGAACGGCGTCCCGTCCGCCAGGGTCAGCGGCAGGGCCAGGGCGAGTGCCAGGGTGGCCAGGCCACGCATGCCGCACCAGGTGAGGATCAGGACTTCCTTGGCCGAAGTGGGTTGCAGCAGGTTCTGCCGTTTCCGGGCCCCCATGGCCAGGATGGCCAGCCACAGGAAACGGGCAGCAAACACCAGGACGCAGACCACGGCGGCCACCCCCAGCATCCCGTAGATGGCGGACCCCTCGGCGTGGATGACCTGCCGGATCTCCAGCCCCACCAGCCCGAACGCCAGGCCCGTGACCAGCAGTTCCACCACGTCCCAGAACGCGGTCCGGGTGACCCGCTCAGCGGCGTCCTGCGGCCGGGAATGCCGCTGCATCTCCAGGGCCGTGACCACCACGGCGATCACACCCGAGGCGTGCACCTCCTCCGCGAGGATGTAGGCGGCAAACGGCACCACCAGGGTGACGGCGGTGCGGGCCACCATGGAGGTCACCAGCCTGGTGACCAGGGCAATCAGCCAGCCCATGGCGACGCCCACCACCACCGCAAGTGCCGCACCGATCACAAACTGCAGGACGACGTCGGGCGATATCCGGGTGCCGCCCACGGCAGCAGCCACGGCGGCCTGGAAGATGACGATGGCGGCGGCATCGTTGAAGAGGCCTTCACTCTGCAGGACGGTGATGAGCCGGCGTGGCATGTGGACCCGGCCGGCCACGGATTCAACGGCGACCGGGTCGGGCGGGGCCACCATGGCGCCCAGGGCGATCGCGGCGGGGATGCCGATGCCCGGGATCATCAGCCACGCGGCGCCGGCCACCACGGCGGTGCTGATGACCACCAGGGCCACCGCCATCATGATGAGTGTCCGCCAGCGGACCCGGAAAACGGCCCACGAACTTCGCTGGGCGGTGGCGAACAGCAGGGGCGGCAAAAAGATCGGCAGGATCAGTTCCGGCGCGATGTCCAGGTCCGGGAACCCCGGGATGAACGTCAGCCCCACGGCGAGCAGGAGCATCAGGACCGGGTAGGGAAGTCGCAGCCTGTCGCCCAGTCCCACAGCGAGCACCGTGGCCAGCAGAAGTCCGATGATAAGTGCCAACTGGCCCATGTGCCCACTTCCTGCAGCCGGGGCTGCCTGCAGGCGGTGGAACCTCCGGCCGCCCCGTCCACCCTATCCGCCGGGCCGGGGCGCCGGTGGTTAGTCCACCGACTCCAGCGCCGAGGACACGGGCAGTGAGCCGTCACGGAAGCTGATGGTCCGCTTGGCCGTTGCGGGCAGGTCCAGTACGGCGGCCGCGACGATGGCCACGTTGGTGCGGGACGTGTCGCCGCCGCCCTCGGGATCCGGATCCACCTCGATCCGGCCGGTGCCGGGGCCTTCAGTCAGGGTGCCGGGGCCCAGGATGGTCCAGGCCAGCTCCGTGCCGCGCAGGTATTCGTCAGCGTCCGCCTTGGCCTCGGCGTAAGCGAAGAAGCTGTTGCTTTCGGGGACGCCGTGGTCCTTGCCGGCGCCCAGGTAGGACACCATGACGTAGCGGTCGACGCCGGCCTCCGCCGCCGCGTCCATGGACCGGATGGCGGCATCACGGTCCACCGCATAGGTCCGTTCCGGGCTGCCCCCGCCGGCCCCGGCGGACCAGACCACGGCGTCAAGGCCCTGGAACGCGGCGGCGAGGTCCGCCGTCGTCGAGTTTTCAACGTCAAGGACCGACGGCGTTGCGCCCGTCGCCTCGACGTCGGCGCCATGGTCGGGGTTGCGGATGAATGAGGTGACGGTGTGGCCTTCGGCCGCCAGGAGGGTGGACAGGTGGAGGGCCACTTTGCCGTGGCCGCCGATGATTGCGATTCGGGTCATTGACCCATTCTGCCCTCAGGGACGGACAGCGTAGCGCAGATAAAGTACGCCGCTGGCGAACCGCCGCTGTTCCAGCAGCTCAAACCAGGCCGCCAGGCCTGCGGGCAGGAACGGCAGCCCGCCGCCCACGGCCACCGGAACAATGAAGAACCGGCATTCGTCCACCAGCCCGGCTGAGAGCGCCGCACCGGCAAGGGTGGGCCCGCCGATGCCGATGGTCCCCTCCGTGGCGTCCTTGAGCCTGCGGATGTCGTCCGGGCGGAACTCCCGCTCCAGGTGGGTCCGGGCGGTGGTCACGGCGTCCAGCGTGGCCGAGTACACGGTTTTGTCCGCCGCCTGCCAGATCCGGGCGTAGTCCTGGATCTGGGGTGCATCCGCCGGGCCGCCCATGTCCTCCCAGACCGACATGACCGCGTACATGCGGCGGCCAAAGAGGTAGGTCCCCACCTCCCGCTCAAGGTCGTTGATGAAGGAGTGAACCTCGGCGTCCGGGGCGCCCCAGTCGAACTTGCCCTGCCGGTCCGCGGTGTAGCCGTCCAGGGAGGCGATGGTGGAGTAGATCAGCTGGCCCATGCGCCCATTGTGCCCGCCTCAGGCCCTGCGGGCCATCACCAGCTGCTGGGCCAGGGTCCAGGCGTTCGAAGCCGTCCAGTACACCAGCACTCCGAGATGGAAGTACACCCCGCCCACGGCGAACACCAGAGGCAGGACAAACAGCAGGCGCCGTTGCAGCCGCCCGGCCGGATCCAGGGCACTGCCAGGCAACGCCCTGGAGAGGACAGCACGCTGGGCCAACACCTGGCAGGCGGCCATCACCACGATCATGCCCACAGCAAGCAGGGCAACGGCGCCTGCCGCACCGCCACCATGAAGGAGGGACGCGGACAGCGGAGCACCGAAAATGGCGGCGGCATCGAACTGGACCACTCGCGCGGCGTCCAGCGCTGCGAGTCCTGCCCCGCTGCGTGCTGCAACGGGGATCCCGGACAGCACCTGGAATGCTGCCAGGAAGAAGGGCGCCTGGAGCAGCAACGGCAGGCACGCCGCAAACGGATTGGTGCTGTGCTCCTTGTAGAGCGCCATCTGCTCCTTTGCCAGCGCCTGCCGGGAGGCCGGATCCGTGCGGCCAGCATAGCCGTCCTGGAGGGCTTTCAGCCGTGGCTGCAGTTCTCGCATCCCCTCCTGCGCCCGGACCTGGGCCAGGAACAAGGGAAGCAGAACCGCCCGGAGCGCCAGCACCACACCGATGATGGCCAGGGTCCACGTCCAGCCGCTTTCTGCCGGCAGCCCCACGGCGGCCAGGCCGTCGTGAAAAAGCAGCAACGCGCCGGATACAAGCCACCTGAACGGCGCCAGCACCGCATCAGCAAAGTCCACCCAGTCCCCCCGCCGCCGGTTGCTGCCAAGCTACTGCGGATCCGGGCGCTTGTCACGGCTGCGGCTCCGGCCGGACAGCAAAAACCCCCGGCATCCTTGACGGATCCGGGGGTCTTGTCCTGTAGCGGTGGGGAGGCTCGATCTCCCGACCTCACGATTATGAGTCGTGCGCTCTAACCAACTGAGCTACACCGCCACGAATGAGAAAAACCTGCGCCAAGCCGGTCAAAACCGCCTTGACACAGGCCCTCATTCAGAGCCCCCCACCGGAATCGATCCGGTGACCTCGTTCTTACCAAGAACGCGCTCTACCACTGAGCTAGGGGGGCAACGAAGAAATACTCTACCGGAAGTTTCAGCTCCCAACAAATCGGCATCGGGACCCGTCCCCCGGGTCCGCAACAGTCGCGCCGGCGGCCTGCCTTGGGCCCGCTTTCCGCGCCAATACAGGCGTTCGGGACCGCTGGTGGCGCCCCGCACCGACGTGCCGCGCCGTCAAAAGACGTCCGACGGCGGCGATCCGGCCGCGGGATGTGGCGAGCCACACACCGAGCCGCCGGGTGCCCGTGCCCCGGCACCCGCGCGGCAGGGCGCCGTCGGCCGCTTGAAGATCTGGTTTAACGCAAAAGGATGGGCCGGCTCGAAAGCCGGCCCATCCTGGCAGCGTCAGACTAGCTGGCGTTTACCACTTGCCCTTGCGGTTGAAATCGCGCTGGCCGCCCTCGCCACGCGGCTTGCGTGAACCGTCGCCGTGGCCGCCGAAGCGGGAGTCGCTGGCCTGGCCGCGGCTGGCACCGGACTCGGAACCGAAGGAGCTCTGCGAACGCTCGCTGTACGTGCGGCCGCCACGGTCAGCGGAGGAGCGCTCGCCGTCGTTCTTGCGGAAGTCCTTTTTGAACCCGCCGTTGCCCTTGAAGTTTCCGCCGCCGCTGCCGCCGCCGGAGTAACCGCCGCGGTCGCCGCCACGGTTGCCCTGGTACGCGCCTCGCTCGCCGCCGCCGGACGGCTTACGTCCGTTGTCCAGTTCGAGGTGGATCAGCTCGCCGCCGATCCGGGTGCGGGACAGTGCCTTCAGCTGGTCGGCGCTGAGGTCTGCGGGGAGCTCCACCAGGGAGTGGTCCGAGCGGATGTCGATGCCGCCGATCTGTGCGGAGGAGATGCCGCCTTCGTTGGCAATGGCGCCAACGATCGAACCGGGCATAACGCGCTGGCGGCGTCCCACGGCGATCCGGTAGGTGGCGTTGCCCTCGGTGAGGGTGCGGGTGGGGCCGCGGGAGCCGAAGCCGTCCTTGGCGCGTTCGCGCTTCTGGAACTCGGGAGCTGCGGGCAGTTCTTTGACCAGGAGCGGCTGGCCGCCCTGTGCCATAACGGCCAGTGCAGCGGCGATCTCCGCTGCCGGCACGTTGTGCTCTTCCTCGTAGGAGGAGATCAGGTCGCGGAAGGCCGAGACGTCCTGCGACGCCAGGGTTTCGGTGATCTTTTCGGCGAACTTGCCCAGGCGCAGGGTGTTGACCGTCTCGGCGGTGGGCAGGTGCATCTGCTCCACCGGCTGGCGGGTGGCCTTTTCAATGGACCGCAGCAGGTACTTCTCGCGCGGGGTCATGAACAGGATGGCGTCGCCGGAGCGGCCTGCACGGCCCGTGCGGCCGATGCGGTGCACGTAGGACTCGGTGTCGTGCGGGATGTCGTAGTTGACCACGTGGCTGATGCGCTCCACGTCAAGCCCGCGGGCGGCGACGTCGGTGGCCACAAGGATGTCGATGCGGCCTTCCTTGAGTGCGTCAACGGTGCGCTCGCGCTGCTGCTGCGGGATGTCACCGTTGATGGCGGCGGCCTGGAAGCCCCGCGCCTTCAGCTTGTCGGCGAGGTCCTCGGTGGCCATCTTGGTGCGGACGAAGGCGATGACGCCGTCGAACTCTTCAACCTCGAGGATGCGGGTCAGGGCATCGAGCTTGTGCGGGCCCATGACCTGCAGGTACCGCTGGCGGGTGTTGGCGCCGGTGGTGGTCTTGGACTTCACCGAGATCTCGGCCGGGTTGTTCAGGTACTGCTTGGACATCCGGCGGATCTGGCTCGGCATGGTGGCGGAGAACAGAGCCACCTGGCGGTCCGAGGGGGTCTGCTGGAAGATCTGCTCAACGTCCTCGGCGAAGCCCATGCGGAGCATTTCGTCGGCTTCATCCAGCACCAGGTACTGGAGTTCGGACAGGTCCAGGGAACCCTTGGAGATGTGGTCGATCACGCGGCCGGGGGTACCCACAACAACCTGGGCACCGCGGCGCAGGCCGGCAAGCTGCGGGCCGTAGGCCGAGCCGCCGTACACGGGCAGGACGGTGAAGTCGTCGATGTGCTTGGCGTAGGAGGTGAAGGCTTCGGCAACCTGGAGCGCGAGCTCGCGGGTGGGTGCCAGGACCAGGGCCTGGGTCTTGCGGGACGGGCCGTTCAGGTCGTGCAGTTCAGCAAGGCGGGACAGGGCCGGCACTGCGAATGCTGCAGTCTTGCCGGTACCGGTCTGCGCCAGGCCCACAACGTCGCGGCCCTCGAGCAGCAGCGGGATGGTGGCGGCCTGGATGGGTGAGGGCTTCTCGTAGCCAACATCCTGCAGGGCGGCCAGGACGCGGCCGTCGATGCCGAGGTCGGCGAACTTGATGCCGTCCTCGTCGTCGCCGGCTTCCGGGGCGGCGGCGGGGGCCTCTTCGGCGACGGGAGCCTGAGCGGCCGGCGCTTCTTCAGCAGCCGGCGCTTCTTCGACGGGTGCCTGTGCAGCCGGAGCCTCTTCGGCAGCGGGTGCTTCTTCAGCGGCCGGTGCCTCTTCGGCGGCCGGTGCTTCAGCAGCCGGTGCTTCTTCAGCGGCGGGGGTGTTCAACGCGGGGGCGTCGCCGGCTTCGATGAAGGTGGCAGCGGCGTCGACGTGTTCGTTGTGATTTTCGGGCATAGGGAAGTGTTCCTCATCCATAGGGGGCCAGGCGGCACAACCCGAGGTGAGCGGAGCCGCAGTGCGTGTGACACGATGCGGCCGGGCAAACGTTGACCGGCCGGTCACTGGAAGTCCGGCGCTTTCGCAATCCCGTGGCAGGACTTCCCGCTGCATCTCTTGGCTGCTATCCCAGCAGTCTGTACAGCGTTTTCTTTAGCCGGCTCTCCCTATGAAAATGCCCGCATCGCTTGCGCGGGCCCCAACACTTGCCAGTCCTGCCTCAAAAATTGGGCAGGAATAAGGGATTTCCGGAGTGGGGGATATTTCAAGTGTACGGGACGGACCCGCAGGTACGGTAATCAGCGGGCACGACGGCGCCGGTGAGCTTGGCCACACGGCTGCGGCAGGGTCCCGGCGCAGCCCGCCGCCCCGCCTCACGCCCGCGAGATGGCACTTCGCGGCAATGTCCGGCGCGGACATTGCCGCGAAGTGCCATCTCGCGCAGTGGAGGGGGGCGGAGTCAGGACGAAAGCTGCCGCTGCAGCGCCTCGAACTTCTTCCTGAACTCGGGCTGCTGGAGCCGGATCTCGCCGTCGGCGTCTGCATCCTTCAAGGCCTCCATGGCCTCGGCGTCCGGCGCGCTGAACCACTGGCCCACCGTGATGCCGTGGGTGGGGATGAAAGTGCGGTGGATGTGGTCCCCCGCCTGGATGGTGCCGGTGCGGAGGACCCGGAGGTACGCGCCCACCCGGCCCGCCTCGGTGAACCGCTTGACGAGCCGGGCCTCGCCCAGGCGCCGCTGGAACGTGGCGCAGGGCGTGCGGGGGGAGGTAACCTCCACCTCAACATCCAGGCCGATCTTCCAGCGTTCGCCGATCACGGCTCCGGTGGCGTCCAGGCCCGCCACCCGCAGGTTCTCGCCGAAAACTCCGGGCGGCATGTCCCGCTGCAGCTCGTCTGCCCAGAAGTCAGCGTCCGCCTGGGAGTAGGCGTAAAGGGCCTGGTCCGGGCCGCCGTGGTGGACCCGGTTGGCCTGGATGTCGCCCTGCAGGCCCAGCCGGTGGACCTTGACCGGGCCGTCCGCCGCCCGCTTGTCGATGGCAGTCACGCCAACACTTGAAGCGTCGGGCAGGAGCTGATGGACTCGGCACACGGCAAGGAGGGACGGGGTTTCCATGGCTCCAGTGTAGGTCCCGGCAACTATGGGCAGTTCTCCCCTGTTTCCTGCTCGCCGCCTGAACCCCCAGGGACTACGCTGATTTCAGGATTGCTATTGGGGGTGCAGCGCTGTGCCCGTTTCGCGTGGACTACAGAGGGGGACCATTGGACCCGAACAAAGATCCGGAACCCGGCCAGGCTGGTGGCGGCGACGCCCAGGCCGGCAAGGGCAGCTCCCCCAAGCCACCGCCGTGGCAGGTCCCCAAGCCTGAGCTTCGCCCCGACCTGCTGAACGAACCCGTGGCCACGGTGGACCCGTTTGCGCAGGACCGGGAGAAGGAAGCCAAGGAGGGCGCCGCCCGCAAGAAGCGGTCCCAGCGGCGCACCGTGGTGGTGGGCCTGGGCGTGACCGCGCTGCTGGCCGGCACCATCACCGCCGTGGTGGCCAGCAACCAGGACGATCCCGAATACGCGCAGGTCTGCTTCAACGACGAAACCGGCGAGCGCGTGGAGGACAGGAGCTGCGACAGCTCTGCCGGCCGCAGCGGCGGGATCTACGCCTGGTACTTCTACTCCCGGGGGGCCACCGTCCCGTCGGTGGGCCAGAACCGGTCCACCGCCCCCAACTACACGCGCACCGTTCCCAGCGGCGCCAAGGCCGCCACGGGCTACAAGTCCAGCGGCGGGACCGTTGACCGGGGCGGATTCGGCACCTCCGCCAAAAGCGGCGGCACCAAAGTGGGCGGCTGAACGTGCGGCGGATTGCCTCCGTGCCCCGACCCGGCTGGAAAGAGAAGATCGAGGAGCAGGGCCTGGTTTTCTCCACCACCACCATGGACGACGGGCGGAAGATCGAATACTGGAACGAGTCCGCGTACTACGAGTTCACCGCGGACGAGGTGGAAACCCTCGAAAACACTGCCGAAGAAATGCACCGGATGTGCCTGGAAGCCGCCAAGTACCTGGCCACTGGTGCCATGGGCGGGATCGGCATCGGCCAACAGGCCCTCGAGCTTGCCGGCGAGTCGCTGCTGGCCGCGGACGTGGACGTCTACGGCCGTTTCGACTTCATCTATGACGGCCGCGGCGGACCGGCCAAGATGCTCGAGTACAACGCCGACACTCCCACGGGCCTGATCGAGGCATCCGTGGCGCAGTGGTTCTGGCTGCAGGACGTGTTCCCTGCCAAGGACCAGTGGAACGGCATCCACGAGGCCCTCATCCGGCAGTGGAAAAAGGTGCAGTACCGCACGGGCATGAGCACCCTGCACATTGCCCATTCCGAGGTGGAGGAATCCGGTGAGGACTGGATGACCGCCGCGTACATGCGGGACGTGGCCAGCCAGGCCGGGTGGACCACCATCGGCATCAACATGTCGGACATCGGCTGGGACCCCAACCTGAACCGGTTCGTGGACATGGACAACTTCATGATCAGCACCATGTTCAAGCTGTACCCCTGGGAGCTCATGATGAAGGAGCCGTTCGGGCACCGCCTGCTGGAACGCGCGCACAACCCGCGCTGGGTGGAACCCGCGTGGAAGATGCTGCTCTCCAACAAGGCCCTGCTGGCCGCCCTCTGGCATCTCTACCCGGACCACCCCAACCTGCTCCCGGCCTACCTGGACGGGCCCGGCCCGCTGAAGGAGTGGGTGGCCAAGCCGCTGCACGGCCGCGAAGGGGACAACATCCGGATCCAGGCCAACGGCATCAGCCTGGACCAGCCCGGCGATTACGGCCGTGAGGGCTGGTGCTACCAGCAGTACCACCAGCTCCCGGATTTTGACGGCAACCACCCGGTCCTGGGCCTGTGGGTGGTGGACGGCGAATCGGTGGGCTGCGGCATCCGCGAATCGGACGGCCCCATCACCGACTACTTCTGCCGCTTTGTGCCCAACACCATCGACGCGCCCGCGCCGCTTTCGGCCCAGGCCAACACCAGCAAGGCAGGGATCGCACTATGAGCACGGAAACCACGACGGCGGGAGGCCCGGGCGGTGCGCCCGGCGCCGGCGTCCCCGCCAAGGGCCTCCGGGCAGGCATCCTGGACCTGGGCGACTCCGTCATGCTGGGGCTGGCGTCCACGGCCCCGGTCTACTCCCTGGCCGCAACCCTGGGCCTCATCGTGGCCATCAACGGCAACTACACGCCGCTGATCCTGCTGCTGGGGTTCATCCCCGTCCTGTTCATCGCCTTCGCGTTCCGGGAACTGAACAGCGCCATGCCGGACTGCGGCACCACCTTCACCTGGTCCCGGCATGCCTTCGGGCCCTGGGCCGGCTGGCTGGGCGGCTGGGGTGTGGCGCTCGCCGGGATTGTGGTCCTGGCCAACCTGGCCCAGGTGGCCGGGCAGTACCTGTGGCTGCTGATCGGCGACGGCTCCCTGGCGGGCAACAAAGTGGTGGTCACGGGCACCGGCCTGCTGTTCATCGTCCTGATGACCCTGGTGAACTACCGCGGCATCCGGCTGGGCGAACACGTCCAGCGGGTCCTGACCTACGTCCAGTACATCGCGCTGGGCATCTTCGCCCTGGCCATCGTCATCCGCATCACGGCCGGTCCGCCGGAGGGCCAGGCGTTCGACTTCGAGTGGTTCAACCCGGCCGGCGCCTTTGCCGATCCAGGGGCCGTGGTGCATGGCGCCCTGCTGGCCCTGTTCATCTACTGGGGGTGGGATACCTGCCTGGCCGTCAACGAGGAAACCGAGAACCCCGCCACCACACCGGGCCGCGGCGCGGTGATTTCCGCCGTCGTACTGGTGGCCATTTACGTCTCCGTGGCGCTGCTGGTGATGATGTATGCGACGGTGGGCCCGGACGGCATCGGGCTGGGCAACGAAGCCAACCAGGCGGATGTTTTCCTTGCCATGAAGGACGTGGTGCTGGGGCCGTGGGGCTGGCTGATGGTGGTGGCCGTGCTGGCGTCGGTGCTGTCCTCCACGCAGACCACCATCCTGCCCACCGCGCGCGGCACCCTGTCCATGGGTGTGCACGGGGCGCTGCCGGCGAAATTCGGCGAGGTTCATTCGAAGAACCAGACGCCCGGATTCTCCACCCAGGTGATGGGCGGCGCGGCGGCGGTGTACTACGTGGCCATGAGCTTCCTCAGCGAGAACCTGCTGGCCGATTCCATCAGCGCCATCAGCCTGTTCATCGCCTTCTACTACGCGCTCACCGGCTTCGCCTGCTTCTGGTACTTCCGCGGCACCCTGCCCGATTCGGCCCGGAACCTGTGGTTCCGCGGCATCCTGCCGCTGCTGGGCGCACTGGTCCTGACCGCCGCGTTCTTCATCTCGGCGGTGCAGATGTGGGACCCCGCGTATGGCGACACCAGCATCTTCGGCGTCGGCGGCGCCTTCATCAGCGGCGTGGTGCTGCTGGCCCTGGGTGTGGTGCTGGCCGTGGTGTGCCGGTTCCTGCCGTCGACGCGGGGGTACTTCACGGGGTCCGCCCGCCCCAAGTAACTCGCAGTTGTTGTCGTTTTGGGGGCTCAAAACGACAACAACTGCGAGCCAGTTGGGTGGCTACGCCGAGAAGCCGCCGTCGGACTTGATCAGCTGGCCCGACACCCACCGGCCCGCCGGCGACAGCAGGAACGCCACGGTCCCGGCGACGTCCGCCGGGGTGCCCAGCCTGCCGGTGGGCTGTTGACGCACGACGGCGTCCCGCACCGTGTCGTCCATCCAGCCGGTATCCACGGGGCCGGGGTTGAGGACATTCGCTGAGATGCCCTGCGCACCGAGTTCGCGGGCGGCGGCGATGACGATCCGGTCCAGGGCGCCCTTGGATGCCCCGTAGGGGAGGTTGAACGCTGTGTGGTCGCTGGTCAGGGCAACGATGGCGCCGCCGTCGTCCGGTGCCTGCCGGGCGAACGCCGCGATGAGCTGCCAGCTGGCGCGGGTGTTGACGGCGAAATGTCGGTCGAAGGACTCGACAGTGGTGTCCAGGATTCCGGAGTCCACCGATTCGGTGTGGCTGAGCACCATCCCCTGCAGCGGCCCGGCAGCCTGCACGGCCGCTGCCATCAGCTGTCCCGGACCGGCCGGATCCTCCAGGTCCACGGGCAGCAGGTGGACCTGCGCTCCGATGGCCTCCAGCTCCGCCGTCAGCCGGACCACATCCTCCGGTTCGCTGCCCCACGGCATCCGGGCGTCGTACGCCTGCCAGTAGGACAGCACCAGGTCCCAGCCGTCAGCCGCGAGCTGCCGGGCGATGCCGGCGCCGATGCCTGCCAGCCTTCCCGCGCCGGTGACCAGGGCAGTCTTGCGGAGGGCGCCTTCTGCGGGAGAGTCCATGGTTCCAGCCTAGTAGGACCGCGCGTGGCCGTTCGGTGCCCGGCCGTCAGTCCGGCAGCATCACCAGCCGGAGGTACCCGCTGAGGCACTCGGACATATCTACGCTGCCCGGGGCCAGCAGCCATTGGGTCTGGATTCCGTCCCACAGCGCAATCAGGGACGCTGCCGCAACCTCCGGGTCCACCCCCGGACGGAGGCGCCCGTCCGCGGCGAGTCCGTTGAACTGGCGGGCATAGCTGCTGCGGAGCCGCTCGAACCGGTCCACAAAAAACTGCCGGCCCGGGTTGGCGTCCGTCAGTGACTCCGCGCACAGGACCGTGTAGAGCTCCAGGACGCCGGGCACTCCTTCGTTGAACCGGACCTGCCGGAGCACCGCATCCACGATGGTCTCCTCGAGGCCGGCTACCGGCGTCCCGTCCCCGCTGATGAAGTCACGCCAGGTGAGCACCGCCATCAGCAGGCTGCTCTTTGACGGAAAGTAGTGCAGCAGGCTGGTCTGGCTCATCCCTGCCCGGTCCGCGACGTCCTGCAGGGTCCCACCGCGGTAGCCCCGGGCAGCGAACACCGAGTGGGCGGCGGCGAGGATGGCCTCCCGCCGTTGGGTGGATTTCGCGTAAGGGCCGCGCCGGGCAGGGTCGCTGCCCGTCTTTGTGCTCATAAAAAGCGAGTGTACAGGCGCGCAGCAAAAGGTGCCCCGCGAAATTCGAGCGGCTACTCGAATTTGTGCTAGCGTGTCTTCCACTTGCCACCGGGGGTGCTGCACTTCACACTCGAGGGCCCTTTTTCGGACACAACGAGGTGAAGGCAGATGGCGCAACAACTATCGCGACGACAACTCCTGGGAGCTGGCCTGGGGACCGCCACCATGGCGTTCCTCACTGGCTGCGCAACACCGGGTACCGCATCCGTGAACACCCAGCCGGTGATTCCCGCCGCTGCCGGGGAAACCATCACCCTGACCTACTGGGCCTGGTTGAAGGACATCCAGAACGTTGTGGACATCTGGAATGCCGCCAACCCCCGCGTCCAGGTCAAGGTGGAATGGATCCCCGGCGGCAACGTGGGCGGCTACCAGAAGCTGTACTCAGCGCTCGCAGCCGGCGGCGGACCGGACCTGGGGCAGGTTGAGCTGCGCTCCCTGCCGGAATTTATGCTGGTCAACGGCTTGGTGGACATCTCCCGGTACGGCGCTCAGGAATTCGCTCCCCGCTACGACCCCACCCTCTGGGGCCAGGTCAGCTACGCGGGCGGCGTTTTCGGCATCCCGCAGGACTCCGGTCCGATGGCCACGTTTTACCAGCCGGCCGTCCTGGAAACCGTGGGTGCCACGCCGCCCACCACCTGGGACGAGTGGGCCGCCGTCGCGCGTGAACTGCGCAGCCGCGGCGCCTACCTGGAAACCTTCCCGCTGGGCGACGCGTCAGTGTTCACCGCGTTCGCCACCCAGGCCGGCGCGAGGTGGCTCCGGGCGGAGGAGGACGGCTGGGTCATCAACATGACGGACGACGCCACCCTCAACACTGCCCGCTTCTTCGACAAAGCCATCACGGATGACCTCGTGGAAACCGGATTCGGCGCCTTCACTCCCGGCTGGTTCGCTGCGGCGTCCAAAGGCACCATCGCTGCGGCCACCTCCGGCAGTTGGGGTGATGCCCTGGTCCAGGGCGTCAGCGGCGGCGAAGGCAAATGGCGGGTGGCGCCCATGCCCACGTGGGGCACCACAGGGTTCGGCTCCACCTTCCTGGGTGGCTCCACCGCGGCGGTCTTCGCCAACAGCAAGCACCCCCGGGAGGCACTGGAATTCGCCGTCTGGATGACCTCCTCCAAGGAAGGCATCGACGCCGAGATCAAGAACAGCGGCATCGGCTGGTCCCCCTCCCCCGGCTTCATCGGCAGCCCGCGGCTTGAACCGTCGCCGTTCTTCAGCGGCCAGCGCTACAACGAGGAAGTCTTCCTCCCCGCCGCTACCCGGCAAAACCAGGACTGGTCCTGGTGGCCGGTCACCGAACAGTCCTTCAACATCCTCAGCGACGGGTTCCGCAGGAAACCCTCAGGCATCAGCCTGGTGGATTCCGTGGTGAGCGCTGAACAGCAGATCATGACCGTTTTCCGGAACAAGGGCCTCAGCATCCGAAAGGAGGCGTCATGACCG
Organism: Pseudarthrobacter sp. MEB009; assembly: GCF_030208875.1. Lineage (NCBI taxonomy): Bacteria > Bacillati > Actinomycetota > Actinomycetes > Micrococcales > Micrococcaceae > Pseudarthrobacter > Pseudarthrobacter sp. MEB009. The sequence continues at coordinate 27,605 of NZ_JARVTC010000007.1, read as the reverse complement.
CGACGCCGCAGACCGAGAAGCGCCGGGCATCCCCGGCAGCCACCCCCTCGCCCGTGCCCAGCCGCGGCCGCCGGAATGGCGCAGCAGCGCGGGCACCCTGGCTCCTCCTGGCACCGTTCCTCGCCCTGTTCATCCTTACCTTCCTGCTGCCCATCGTTGTGGCAATAGGGTCCAGCTTCACCAAGGTGACCCGCGGCGGACTCTTCGGCGAGGCCGGTGTGACCACCAGCTTCGCCGGGTTCGGCAACTACGCCCAGGCCCTGGCCGATGGAAGCTTCGTCGCCTCGATCGGGCGCATGCTGCTCTTCGGCGTGGTGCAGGTCCCGGTGATGATTGTCCTCTGCACCGTGCTGGCACTCATGCTGGAATCCGCTTCCGCCAAATGGCCCGGATTCTTCCGGGCGGCCTACTTCCTCCCGTACGGCGTCCCAGGCGTGATCGCCACCATCCTGTGGTCCTTCCTCTACGTGCCGGGCCTGAGCCCGCTGGTGGACCTTGCCGGAACCTTTGGGCTCACACCGGATTTCCTGGGCCCTGACACCGTACTGTGGTCCATCGCCAACATCGTGATCTGGAGCTACACGGGCTACAACATGCTGATCATCGTGGCCCAGCTCAAGTCCATCCCCGTGGAACTCTACGAAGCCGCCAAAGTGGACGGAGCCTCCACGCTCCGGGTGGCGCTGAGCATCCAGCTGCCCCTGATCCGGCCGGCCCTGGTCCTGACCACCGTGTTTTCCATCATCGGCACCCTGCAGCTCTTCGCCGAAGCCCAGGTGCTCAAGACCGTGGCACCGGCCATTGACAGCCAGTACACGCCCAACCTGAGCGCCTACACCACTGCCTTCGCTTACAACGACTACAACGTCGCCGCAGCCCAGGCCGTCCTGATTGCCATTGCCGCCTTTACGCTCTCCTTCGCCTTCCTCAAATTCTCGAACAGGAAGTCATCATGACCACCACCGCCACCCGCCCGCGCAAGCTGACCGCGCCAGCCAGTTCACCGGACCGTTCCGCCGGCAAGCGGCGATCCTCCACCATCATCGTCACCTCCCTGCTGGTGGTGGTGGCCCTCTACTTCCTGGTCCCGGTGTACTGGGTGGTGGTTGCCGCCACCAAATCCACCGAGGATCTGTTCGGCACCAACGGCTTCTGGTTCGCCCCCACGTTCTCCCTGTGGGAAAACATCTCCCGCGTCCTGGCCTACGACAACGGCATCTTCCTCCAGTGGTTCCTGAACTCGGTACTGTATGCCGGCGTCGGCGCCCTGGCAGCCACCTACTTCGCTGCCGCCGGCGGGTACGCCCTGGCCAAGTACGAATTCCGCGGCCGGAACCTGGTGTTCGGCACCATCCTGGGCGGCGTCCTCGTCCCGGGAACGGCCACCGCACTGCCGTTGTTCCTGCTGTTCAGCCAGATGGGGATCGCCAATACCTACTGGAGCGTGCTGCTGCCCTCCCTGGTCTCGCCATTCGGGCTGTTCCTGTGCCGGATCTACTCCCAAGCCACTGTGGACACGTCCCTCATCGAAGCCGCCCGGCTGGACGGGGCCAGTGAGCTGCGGATCTTCCACACCATCGGCCTGCGGGTGCTGACCCCGGCGCTGGTCACCGTGTTCCTGTTCCAGCTGGTGGGCATCTGGAACAACTACTTCCTGCCCCTGGTGATGCTCTCCGATTCCGGCCTCTATCCCATCACCCTGGGACTGAACAACTGGCTCAGCCAGGTTGACAGGCTGCCCGAGTTCTACGAACTCACCACCGGCGGCGTCCTGCTGTCCATCATCCCGCTGGGCATCGCCATGGTGGTCCTGCAGCGGTTCTGGCGCGGCGGGCTGACGGAAGGCTCGGTCAAGTAACCCCCCTCCCCTCCCGTTGCGCTATCACTTATGGTCCCTAAACCCCCGGTTTAGGGACCATAAGTGATAGCGCAACTAGGGGGTGGGGGCGGGCTCGGGCTCCCGGCTGGGCGCAGGCTTCCTGATGGTGGCGCTGATGACCGCAGCCACCGTGCACATCGCTGCCGCCCCCAGCCACGCGTAGGTGTACTGCCCGGTGGCTTCGCGGATGGCCCCGGCACCGAGCGCCGCAGCCGCGGCACCCAGCTGGTGCGCCGCGAAGACCCAGCCAAACACCACACTGCCGTCCGCGCCGAACGTCTCGCGGCAGATGGCGGCCGTGGGCGGCACGGTGGCCACCCAGTCCAGCCCGTAGATCACCACAAACACGATCATGCTGGGCTGGATTTCCGCGTTCAGGAGCAGCGGCAGCACCAGCAGGCCAATTCCGCGGAACTGGTAATAGACGGCCAGCAGGACCCGCGGGTTGAACCGGTCGGTCAGCCAGCCGGACGCGATGGTCCCCACAATGTCAAAGATGCCGACGACGGCGAGCAGGCCCGCCGCGGTGGTTTCCGGCATGCCGTGGTCATGGGCTGAGGGGATGAAGTGGGTGCCGATCAGGCCGTTGGTGGTGGCACCGCAAATGGCGAAGCCAGCCACCAGCGCCCAGAATGTCCGGACCCTGCTGGCCCGGCGCAGTGCCTGCAGTGCCCGGACTGCGGCGTTGACCCGTGGCCCGTCCTGCGGCGCCGGCTCCTGTACGGCGGCCGGGTCCTGGCCGTAAGGCAGCACCCCCGCGTCCGCCGGGGAGTTCTTCAGGAACTTCAGCACCAGGGGCACCACGGCCAGGGCTCCGGCGGCAATCAGCAGGGAGGCCTGCCGCCAGCCGGGATCCTGCGCCAGCATGGCAATGAACGGCAGGAACACCAGCTGGCCCGCGGCGCTGCCGGCCGTGAGGATGCCAATCACCAGGCCCCGGCTTTTGACGAACCACGTGTTGGCGATGGTGGCCGCAAACACCAGCGCCATGGAGCCGGTCCCCAACCCGATCAGGACGCCCCAGGTCAGCAGGATCTGCCAGGACTGGTTGACGAACACTGTCAGGGCACTGCCGAGGCCGATCAGCACCAGGGCCGTAGCCGTGACGCCCCGGATGCCAAAGCGTTCCATCAGCGCAGCGGCAAAAGGGGCCGTGAGCCCGAACAGGACGAGGTTGATGCTGACCGCTGCGGACAGGACGGTCAGGGACCAGCCGAACTCCTGCTGCAGGGGAACCATCAGCACGCCGGGCGCGGCGCGGAACCCTGCGGCCCCCACCAGCGCCAGGAACGCGACGGCGGCCACAATCCAGGCCGGATGGAGCTGTCGCCTGCCCACGGCGGCGCCGGGTTGGGACCTGTCTTTCGGCGGCGTGCTCACGCGGGTGCACCGGAGGCCGCAGTGGCCAGCCCGGTGGGCTGAGCGGACCGGGACAGGCTGTGCCAGCTGGTGGTGGCGGCCGTGAGCGGTTCCCCGCACGCGGTGCAGGTGTCTGCCGATACGGTGCGCTGCCCGCAACCGGAATGGACCACGTACATGTGCGCGTCGGCAGCCGGCGCCGGAAGGTGCTTCTCCGACCAGATCGCGACGGCGTTCAGCACCGGGAGGGCGTCCTCGCCCATGGGCGTGAGGACGTACTCTGTCCTGGTGCGGCCGCCGTCGGAATACTCCTGCCTGGCCAGCAGCCCGGCAGCCACGAGGCCTGTCAGACGCCGGGTGAGCACCGAGTCTGCCACCTGGACCTTGGCCTTGATGGCGCCGAAGCGGCCGTTGCCAAAAAACACCTCACGCAGGACCAAAACGCTCCAGGGATCACCCAGGATGTCCAGGCCCCGGGCCATGCTGCAGGCCCGCCCGGAAAGGTCGGATCGAAGTACCATGACGGCACCGTAGCTGACTTTCTTGAAGAAAGCCAGAGTCGATCACAAGACGGTCCGGGCGGGCCCCGTTGTCAGCGCAGGGTGGCGAAGGCCCGTTCCAGGTCCGCGATCAGGTCCTCGGCGTCCTCGATGCCGCAGGAAAGCCGCAGGAGGTTGACCGGGACGGCAAGTTCGGTCCCCTTCACGGAGGCGTGCGTCATTTCGGACGGGTAGTTCATCAGCGACTCGATGCCACCCAGGGACTCGGCGAGGGTGAAGACGGACGTGGACTCGGCCACTTTCCGCGCCGCCGCCTCGCCGCCCTTGAACTGCACCGAAACCATGCCGCCGAACTTCCGCATCTGTTTCCGGGCCAGCTCGTGCCCTGGGTGGTCCGGCAGGCCCGGGTACAGGACCGCCTCCACCTCGGGCCGGCCCAGCAGCCACTCGGCCACGGCCTGGCCGTTGTCGCTGTGCCGGTCCATCCTGACGCCCAGGGTTTTGAGCCCGCGCGTGGTGAGGAAGGCATCCATGGGTCCGGACACCGCGCCCACGGCAAACTGCACAAAACCGATCTTTTCCGCCAGCTCCGCATCCTTCACCACCAGCGCACCGCCCACCACGTCCGAGTGGCCGCCGATGTACTTGGTGGTGGAGTGGACCACCACGTCAGCCCCCAGGTCCAGCGGGGTCTGCAGGTAGGGGGACGCGAACGTGTTGTCCACCACCAGCAGGATCCCCGCGGCATGGGCGATCTCTGCGAGCGCGGCGATGTCCGTGATCTTCATCATGGGGTTCGACGGCGTCTCCACCCAGAGGAGCCGGGTGTTGTTGGCTTCGACGGCCTGCCGGACGGCGTCCAGGTTGGCCATGTCCACCGGGGTGTTTCCGATTCCCCAGTCGCCCAACACCCGGCTGATGAGCCGGTAGGTGCCCCCGTAGGCGTCGTTTCCGAGCACAATATGGTCGCCAGGGCGGGTGAGGGCACGGATCAGGGAGTCCTCTGCGGCGAGCCCTGAGCTGAAGCTGTACGCGTGCGTGCCGCGTTCCAGGGCAGCGAGCTGTTCCTGGAGGGCGTCGCGGGTGGGGTTGCCGCCGCGGCCGTATTCGTAGCCGGCGCGGAGGCCGCCGATGCCGTCCTGCGCATAGGTCGAGCTGAAGTGCAGGGGCGGGACCACGGCGCCGGTGCGCGGCTCGAAAGCCTGGCCGGCGTGCACGGCGCGGGTGTTGAAGCCTTGGTTTTCCGGGAGGGACATGTTGCTCCTTTTCGGGTGCAGGTCAGTTGCTGAGATAGGCCAGGAGGTCGTGCCGGGTGAGGATGCCCACCGGCGCGCCCACAAACGTGACCATGACCGTATCCACGTCGGAGAGCATCTCCCTGGCCGCGGAGATGGTTTCCAGGGACCCGATCACCGGCAGTTTGGGGCCCATGTGCTGGGAGATCTTGTCCGCGAGCTTCGCCTCGCCGCGGAACAGCTTGGCGGTAAGGGTCCGTTCGTCCACGGCACCGAGGACCTCGCCCATCACCACCGGCGGTTCCTGCGACAGGACGGGGATGTGGCTGACGCCGAACTCGTTCATGATGTTGATGACATCGCGGACGGATTCGTTGGGATGGATGTGCACCAGGTCAGGCAGTTCGCCGTTTTTGGTTTTGATGACCTCGCCCACGGAGGTTTCCTCGCCGCCGGAGAGGAAGCCGTAGGAGCGCATCCACTGGTCGTTGAAGATTTTCGCCAGGTAGCCGCGGCCGGAGTCGGGCAGGATCACGACGACGACGGCAGACTCGGGCAGGTCCTTCGCGGCTTTCAGCGCGGCCACCACAGCCATGCCCGAGGAGCCGCCCACCAGCAGGCCTTCCTCCCGGGCCAGCCGGCGGGTCATGTCGAACGAGTCGGCATCGCTGACGGCGATCACCTGGTCCGGGATGGACTTGTCATAGTTTCCGGGCCACATGTCCTCCCCCACGCCTTCGACGAAATACGGCCGTCCGGTACCGCCCGAGTAGACCGAACCTTCCGGGTCCGCGCCGATTATCCTGACCCGGCCGCCGTCGGCCGCTGCCCGGTCCGCCGAGACTTCCTTGAGGTACCGGCCGGTGCCCGTGATGGTACCGCCGGTGCCGGCGCCGATCACGCAGTGGGTGACGCGGCCGTCCGTATCGTTCCAGATTTCGGGCCCGGTGGTGCGGTAGTGGCTCTCCGGGGCTGCGGGGTTGGAGAACTGGTCCGGCTTGTAGGCGCCGGGGGTCTCGCGCACGATCCGGTCCGAGACGCCGTAGTAGCTTTGCGGGCTGTCGGGCGGCACGGCGGTGGGCGTGACCACCACCTCGGCCCCGTAGGCGCGCAGCACGGCGCGCTTGTCCTCGCCCACCTTGTCCGGGACTACAAAAACGCACTTGTAGCCCTTTTGCTGGGCTACCAGCGCCAGTCCCACCCCGGTGTTGCCGGACGTGGGTTCCACGATGGTGGCCCCAGGCTGGAGTTTGCCGTCCCGCTCGGCGTCCTCGATCATCTGGGCGGCGATGCGGTCCTTGATGGAGCCGCCGGGGTTCAGGTACTCGAGTTTGACCAGGACGGTGGCCTTGGTGTCACCCGTGACGTGGTTGAGTTTGATAAGCGGCGTGTTGCCGATGAGGTCCAGGATGGACTGGGCATACTTCATAACCACCAAACTACCGCTTTGTGACGGCCCTATCCGTCCGCGGGCCCGGACTCTTCCGCCGGCAGGTTCTCCCAGAGGCCCATGACGTTACCCTCCGTGTCGCGGAAGTACGCGAAGGCACCCATTCCGGGGATGGTTTCCTTGACCCGCACCACGGAGCCGCCCGCGGCTTCCACGCTGTGGAGGGTGGCGTCGATGTCCGGGACGTCCACGGTGATGACGGGGTGCTGGAGGTCCTGGGCCCGGGTCATCATGCCGCCGTTGATGGCACCGGGGACGGTGGGCTGGCCCGTTTTTTCGTCCATGGGCGTGGTGACCATTGCGCTGTAGTCCATCCCGGGAACCGGATCGATCCTCCAGCCGAGCGCCTGTTCGTAGAACGCCCTGGCGCGCTCGCCGTCGTCCGCCGGAATTTCGAAATGCACCACTGCGCCCATCGCCTGACCTGGCCCTCCGTGTGTCCAGCGCGGCGGTTCCGCGCCACAGCAAGGAGTCTAGTCCCGGCACGGCGCCAGGATAAGGGGCAGGCGACGCCTTTAGGCTTGGCCCATGTCAATCATTTACGAAGCGACCATTACCCCGTCCAAGCTGGACATGATGGCGGCGTGGCTGCCGCAGCAGGACTGGTTCACCGGCACGGAGCCGCTGGCACTGGAGCGGGTGGCATCCTTCCGCTTTGACGATCCTGCCGGGCAGGTGGGGATGGAGACGCTGCTGATCCGCTCCGGTGCGCACACGTACCAGGTGCCGCTGGCGTACCGGAACGAACCGCTGGCAGGTGCGGAAGATTTCCTGCTGGGCACCACTCTGCACTCGGTGCTGGGTACGCGCTGGGTGTACGACGCCACCGGGGATCCCCTCTATGCGGCAGCCCTTGCCGGCGCCGTGCTGGCCGGGGACCCGCAGGCCAACCAGGTGGAGCACCGCGGCGAAGAACGGATCCCGCTGCCGGCCACCATCACGCTCACCAGCACCGGAACCCTGGGGACAGCCGTCCCGGCCGTCCAGTCCGTCACCGCGCATACCGTTGGCGGGGTGACCACCATCCGCTCGGGTGGCCTCAGCATCGCCGTGGTCCGGTCCCTGGCGGACGACGACGGCACGCATCTCGGCGCAGCCCTCACCGGCGCCTGGGCCGGCGGTCCCGCTGCCGCGTTGCTGGCCACCGCGTCACTCACCGGCCCCAGCTGACGTTTTGCACCGGCCAGGCCCGGCACAAAAGCCCCTGCCGGCGGACCGTCCTGGTCCGCCGCAGGGGCTTTTTGGGTGCTCAGCGCCCGTTGAGCAGGGTTTCGCTGCAGTCCTTGTTGTCCTGGCCCCTTTCGGTGTAGCCGGTGGGGGTGCTGATGGTGACATCGTTGATGTACCAGATGTAGTGCCCGGCCAGCTGGGATGAGTAGTTGACCCGGATCCGGCCCTTCTTCTCGTGGATCTCGGCACCAGCGGTCAGCGTGGCCTTGCGGCCCGGCTCGATGTGGATGGTGGAGGCGTTTGATTCGGTGACGGTATGGCTCCAGTTGTATTCGCCGGACAGCCCGCCGGTGAAGAAGCTCTTGACCGCGCTGGCGGTGCCGCCGATCGAACCGCCTGATGACCACGATTCGCTGCCTGTGAGAGCCTGGTCAATCACTCCCCTGTCGGAGGTGCAGTTGGTGACAGTCTCGCCCACGGCCTTCCAGTCAAGGAAGGTGTTGCTGCTTTCCTCTTCGAACGTGCAACCGTCCAGGGCCATGGTGTTGCCCGTGGTGTGACCGTCCGGGAGGTAGGCAGTTCCGTCGCAGTCGCCCTGCAGCTCCTCAATGGTCGGCGGCCGATCCTCGGCCTGGGCCGGCGAAACGGGTCCGAGGAACCCGACGCCCAGCAGCGCCGCTGCGGTGATGATTCCGGTTCGTGAGCCGATCTTCTTCATTCGATTGGACATGCTCTTCAACTCCCCATTAGTCATTCCTGCGTACCCTCTGGCACTGCCACCACTCTTCCCCGCCTCGGGTTGGTCCGGCAACGGCTGCGGTGAAGGGTTAGCCGGATGGCTAACATCCCGGCCCCGCCCTAGACTCGTGCCGGGGGACGGACTAACTGAAGGCAGGCAACGCAGCGATGGGCTTCCTGGTCGAACACTGCAGTGAACTGGAATCCTCACTCCTGCACCCGCAGAATTTTGAGCCATCCCCGAGCGGACAATGGCTGGCGGAACGCTACCGGGAGATCGTCCCCGTGATCCTGCCTGATGTGCTCCACTGCCTGGACACCGGGGAGCCGCTCGCCCCGCGCAGCGTGGCGGCAGTGCGGACCTCGGCGGAGGGAATCCTGGCCGGCCGCGTGCCGCTGCACACTGTCCTTCATGGCGGAATTCCTGCCCTACGGGTGTTTGCCGCGTTCCTGCAACCGCATCATTCGCGGCTCACCAGCGCCGAGCTGGCGTCGATCCTGGGGCGGGCGTCAGTGGTGGCCACGGAACTGGGCGCCTGCTGGGCCCACGCCTGGTCCAGCGCACCGTCCCGTGCCGCGTCCACCGCCGCGTCCACCGCAGGATCGTCGGAGCCGGCAGCCGGCGTTCCTGCCGGTGCGGACACTGAAGTGCACGTCCCGGACCTCGTCGCGGTGCCGGGACATCTGGACGACGCCGACCTCGACATGGTGCTGCTGGCTGCGCAGGGCCGCTCGAACGAGGAAATCGCCCAGGCCACCGCGTACAGCCCGCACGCGGTCAAGTGGCATCTGGGCCGCGCGATGCGCACCTGGAACGTCCGCAACCGGGCCAGCCTCATCACGACGGCCCTCCTCCGGGGTGCCTTGCGGCCGCGCACGCGGCTCATGCCCCCGGCGGCCATCCAACCCCCAGTGCCGCAGGACCCGCCGAAGCACTGACCCGCCGCCCCTCCCGGCCCAACTAGGTCGCAGTTGTTGTCGTTATGAGCCCTCAAAACGACAACAACTGCGACCTAGTTGGGAGGGGGCGCAGGGCGGTGTCGGCGGAGCGTGGGACCATGGAAGGCATGACCATCGCAGAGGCTTCCCCCCGGCTCGCCGCCGCGGCGGACGCAGCCCTGCGCTGGTATCCGGGCGGCCCGTACAGCCTTGCCCGGACGCTCGGGCCGCTGCTCAGGGGTGCCAGCGACCCCTCCTTCAGCAGCCAGGGCAACGACATCTGGAACGCCTTCACCACCACGGAAGGCCCTGCGACGCTCCGGTTCAGCCCGGCCGGTGGCACCGCGACGGAACCCCTGGTGGACGTCCAGGCGTGGGGTCCGGGGGCGGCAGCTGCCCTGGCCACGGTTCCGCGGCTGCTGGGCGTGGACGACGACTGGTCCGGTTTTGACGAGCCCGGCTTTTCCGCGACGCTGCCGGACATGGTCCGGGAGGCGCGGCGCCGCAACCTGTCCCTCCGGCTGCCTGCCAGCGGGCGGATGGTGGACCAACTGGTGCCCATCATCCTGGAGCAGAAAGTCACTGTCATTGAGGCCCGGCGCGCCTACCGCTACCTGATGCACCGCTTCGGCTCACCCGCCCCGCAGGCCGGCGCAGCCACGCCCCCGGGACTGACCGTGGCACCCACCGCCGCGCAGTGGCTGCAGGTCCCCAGCTGGGAATGGCACCGGGCGGGAGTGGGCCCGCAGCGGTCCGCCACCGTGATGCGGGCGCTGCGGTCCGCCGCCGCGCTGGAGCGCCTCGCCGCGCTGCCCGCAGCGGAGGCCGGCCTGAAGATGCAGACCATCCCCGGGATCGGGGTGTGGACCGCCGCGGAAGTGGTGCAGCGGACACACGGCTGCCCTGACTCCATCGCGGTGGGCGACTATCACCTGGCCGCCTACGTGGGCGCGGCCCTCACCGGCCGCCGGACGGACGACGACGGCATGATCCGGCTGCTCGAACCGTGGCGGGGGCACCGGCAACGGGTGGTCCGGATGATCAAGAGCACCGGTTACAGGAAGCCCACGTTCGGTCCGCGGATGACCATCCAGGACCACCGGGGGCACTGAAACCTGTCCCTCAGCCGGCACCTGGCGTAGCTACAGGCCCAGCCGGGAGGCCGCTTCCTCCCGCATCTGGACCTTACGGACCTTCCCGGAAACTGTCATGGGGAAACTGTCCCGGACATCGACGTACCGAGGGATCTTGTAGTGGGCCAGGTGGCCGCGGCAAAACTCGGCCACCCCGGCTTCGTCGAGGGGCGCGGCGCCGGGCTTGAGGATGATGCACGCCATCAGCTCTTCGCCGTAGCGCGGGTCCGGGACGCCGATCACCTGGACGTCCTGCACCGAGGGATGGGTGAAAAGGAAATCCTCGATTTCGCGGGGATACACGTTCTCGCCGCCCCGGATCACCATGTCCTTGATCCGGCCCTCGATGGCTACGTACCCCTCGGCATCCATCCGGGCCAGGTCGCCGGTGTGCATCCAGCCGTCGGCGTCGATGGCTTCGGCGGTTTCCCCGGGCAGGCCCCAGTACCCGGACATCACGGAGTAGCCCCGCGTGCACAGCTCGCCGATCCCGCCGCGGTCCAGGTCTGCCCCGGTGACGGGGTCGGTGATGCGGTTCTCCAGGTGCGGCATGGTCCGGCCCACGGTTTCCGTGCGGTGCTGCAGCGTGTCGCCGTGCCGCGTCATGGTGGACACCGGCGACGTTTCGGTCATGCCGTAGCAAATGGCCACGTCCACCATGTTCATGTCGGTGATCACCCGGTTCATCACCTCGATGGGGCACACTGACCCTGCCATGACCCCGGTGCGCAGGGTGGACAGGTCGTAGGAGGCGAAGTCGGGCAGGGCCAGTTCGGCGATGAACATGGTGGGGACCCCGTACAGGGACGTCCCGCCGAAGTCCTGCACTGCCTCGAGCGCCGCCGCCGGTGAGAATCCGCGGCCGGGAATGATCGTGGCAGCACCGTGGCTGAGCGCGTTCAAGTTGCCTATCACCATGCCGAAGCAGTGGTAGAACGGCACCGGGATCACCACCCTGTCGTGCTCGGTGTAGCCCAGCAACTCCCCGATGGCGTAGCCGTTGTTGAGGATGTTGTGGTGCGTAAGGGTGGCGCCTTTGGGGAAGCCCGTGGTACCTGAGGTGTATTGCAGGTTGATGGGATCGTGCGGGTCCAGTTCCGCCATTCTGGCTTTCAAGGCGGAATGCCCGACGGCGTCCGCGCGCTTGAGCAGTTCGGCGTAGGTCAGTTCCGCGTCGCTGAGCGGGGCCACCGAATCAGGTCCGTCGCCGCCGGGGGCGGGCAGGAAAACCAGCTGCTCAAGGTCCGGGCAGCCGGCCAGCGCCTGCCGGGCCATGGCCACAAAGTCGCTGGTCCGGTCCGAGGGTGCGGTCACCAGCAGCCGCATCCCATTCTGCCGGACCACAAACTCCAGTTCGTGGCTGCGGTACGCGGGGTTGACGTTCACCAGGATGGCCCCGGCTTTGGCGGTGGCATACTGCAGCAGCGTCCACTCGGCACAGTTGGGGCTCCAGATCCCCACCCGGTCCCCTCGGGCGATGCCCAGGGCGAGGAGCGCACGCGCCAGCCGGTCGACGTCGTCATTCATTTTGGCGTAGCTCCAGCGGCGGGCGTCCGCGCCCGGCACCGGCGCGGCCTCAATCAGCGCGTCGTGATAGGGGAACCTGGCCACCACGCCCTCGAACTGCTGGCCGATGGTTTCCTCAAGCAGCGGAACGTCAGTGTCCCCGGCTGTGTAAGCGCGCATGATGGCACGCTACCAACAGGCCTGCGGCTTTGAAAGCATCCGGCCCGTTTCGCAAGGCGGTGCGCGGCGCAACAGAACACGGCCAGCTGCCGCGGCCGGTAATGTGGGCAGCATGAGTGCACCGATCGACCTGCAGGCAACGTTCATCCCCAACGAGGGCGAGTTCTTCCGCGTGAAGCTGGCCCTGGAAATCGCCATTGACGAGGTGGTGACCGAACCGGGCTGCATCCGGTACGAACTCACCGAAGCCACGGAGGAGAAGCTGGTCCTGACGGAGCAGTGGGCTTCCGAGGAGGACCTGGCGAAGCACTCCAAGGGCATTGCGGTCCAGGACCTCAATGAGTCCCTCAGCGCATTGCTGGCCGAACCCGCCAAGGTGGAACGCATCTAGCCAGCCCACAGTCAGCAAAAAAAGCCTCCCCCACCCACCGGATTCCGGTGGAGGGGGAGGCTTTGTCAATGCTGGCGGCTTAGGCGCCCGGGATCTGCGATCCGTCCTGGGGGCCCGACTGGGTGGTGCCGGCCTGGTTGCCGGCCTCGGCCTCGGCCTGCGAGCGCGCCACGTGGGCGTGCACCTCGTCCATGTCCAGGGCCTTCACCGCGTCCACCACCTGTTCCAGCTGCTGGGCGTTCAGGGCACCGGGCTGGGAGAAGACCAGCACCTTTTCGCGGAACGCCATCAGGGTGGGGATGGAGGAGATGCCGGCCTCGGCGGCGAGCTGCTGCTCAGCCTCGGTGTCCACCTTGGTGAAGAGGACATCCGGGTGCTTCTCCGAGACGGACGAGTACGTGGGGCCGAACTGCTTGCACGGGCCGCACCATTCGGCCCAGAAATCTACCAGGACAATGTCGTTGCCCTCAATGGTGGATGCGAACTGTTCTCCGGTGATGTCAAGGGTAGCCATGGAACTACGGTACGCGCGATGGGCGTGCGCGTCGCGGCGGGCCCCCTGTTGTTCGCTCCCCGCGTGATCGGGAATAACGTGCCCACCACCGTATACATAAGCACTTCCGGCGCCTACCCTTGGGGTCAGCAGCGCAGTTGAGCGCACCCAGGAGGGCCCATGTCCGTGGCGGTTTCGGCGCAGTCCCTGACCAAGAGTTTCGGCCGCCGGGAGGTCCTGCACGGTGTGGACTTCTCGGTGGCTGCCGGGTCAGTGTTCGGCGTGATCGGGCCCAACGGCGCGGGCAAAACCACCACCATGCGCTGCCTGCTGGATATCATCCGGCCCAGCAGCGGCCAGGTCCGGGTACTGGGGGTGGACCCGAGGACGGGCGGTCCGGGGCTCCGGCGCCGCATCGGCTACCTGCCCGGTGAACTGTTCCTGGAGGGCCGGGTCACGGGCCGGAAACTGCTGGCGCATTACCAGGCCATCAGCGGGCCGGTCCCGCCGGGCCGGATCGATGCGCTCGCGGAACGCCTGGGCCTTGACCTTGACCGGCACACCCGCAAGCTCTCCAAGGGCAACAAGCAGAAGCTCGGCCTGGTGCAGGCTTTTATGCACCAGCCGGAGCTGCTGATCCTCGACGAGCCCACCAGCGGCCTGGACCCGCTGGTGCAGCAGGAGTTCCACGGCATGGTCCGGGAGGCCCGGCACCGCGGCCAGACCATCTTCCTCAGCTCCCATGTGCTCAGCGAAATCCAGCAGACGGCGGACACCGTGGGCATCCTGCGGGACGGGCGCATCATCGCGGTGGAATCCGTGGGCGGCCTCCAGGCAGGGGCAATCCGACGGATCCGGCTCACCGCCAGCACGGCGTCGGGCCTTACAGCGGACGACGCCGTGGCGCTGCTGGCGGGAGTGCCCGGGGTTGGGCAGGTGCAGGTGCTGGAGTCGGACGGCGGGGTGACGCTCGCCGCCGTCCTGGAGGGGGCCATCCAGCCGCTGGTCCGGACGCTGGGGCAGCTTCCGCTGACGGACCTGGTGATCGGGGAACCGGACCTGGAGGAAGCCGTGCTGAAACTCTACGAAGGCGGACAGGAGGAGCCGCGGTGACAACGCTCCCCCTGTTCCGCCGCGCCTTCTTCGATTCATGGCGTTCCACCCTGGCCTGGGCGGCAGGCCTGACGGGGGCGGCGCTGCTGTACCTGCCGCTGTACCCCTCCATCGGCGGCAGCGCCCAGATGCAGGACATGATCAACGCGCTTCCCGCCGAAATGACAAAGGCCCTCAACTACGACCAGATTGCCACCGGTCCCGGGTATACGCAGGCCACCTTGTTCGGCCTGCTCGGCTTCCTCCTGATGACCATCGCGTCGGTGGGCTGGGGCGCGGCGGCCGTGGGCGGGGATGAGGAGTCCGGCCAGCTGGAACTCACCCTGGCCCACGGCGTCCGGCGGATCCAGGTGGTCCTGGAACGGGCCCTGGCGCTGCTGCTGCGCGTGGTGCTGCTGGCCGTCCTGGTCCTGCTGCTGGTGCTGGGGCTGAACGGGCCGGCCCAGCTGGGGATCGACGCCGGCAACGTGGCCGGGGCGGCGGTCCTGTTCGCCGGGCTGGCGTTGCTGAGCGGGACGGCAGCCCTGTGCGCGGGCGCCGTGTCGGGGCGCCGGACCTACGGCCTGGCCGCAGGTGCCGCCGTGGGGGTGCTGGGCTATGTCTTTAATGCCGTGGGCCGTCAGTCACCGGACGTGGAGTGGCTGCTGACCCTGAGCCCGTACCACTGGGCCTACGGGAACTCGCCGGTCACCAACGGCGCGGACTGGGGTGCTGCCGGCCTGCTGTGGGGCCTTTCCGCTGCCCTGGTGGCACTGGCCGCCGTCGCGCTGGACCGCCGCGACGTGGGCGCTTAGTCCCGGCCTGCCCAGGCGTGCGGGGCCGGGGTGCGGGCCCCTGGCAGTGCGCTGGCGGCCCGCCATGCGGGAATCCATTCGGGGAGGACCAGGTCTGCGGGAGGTTCGCCGAATTCCTTCAGGATCTCTTCCTGGCTGACGGGGCCGCCCCTGGTGACCAGCCGGGTGGCGATGTAGGCACTGGCGTAAATTTCGCCGTCGGCCACCATCCGCTGTTCGAAGTAGATGGCCTTGGCGTCCAGTCCGATGATGCGGGTTTCGATGCTGTACCGCTGCCACAGCTGCAGGGAGCGGCGGAAGGTGATGGTTTCGCTGGCCACCACCGGGCCCCAGCCGCGGCGGCGCATCCGCTTCCACACCCGGCTGCGGACCATCAGGTCGAACCGGCCCAGGTCCATCAGCGACAGGTACATGCCGTTGTTGACGTGCAGCGCAATGTCGATGTCCGTGGGCAGGACCCGGAGGTTCAGCGAGCCGGCGTCCCACACGGTGAGCGGCGGCCGTCGGGTGGAACGGAGCAGCAGGAGCAGGGTCCTCAGAAGCAGGTGCATGCCACAATGCTACCCGCCGGTAACATCGCGTGCCCGTTGTTGCGCGCAGCGCCGCGTAGGATTCCTGCATGACGCAACAACGCTACCGGGACCTTGCGGAGTGGCCGCTGATGGCGACGGCCCTGGTGTTCCTGGCAGCGTACGCATGGCAGGTGATCGGGCGCGTCGAAGGCAGTGGCGCCGCCTGGCTCGAGGCCCTTATGTGGGCCACCTGGGTCGTCTTCGCCCTGGACTACGCCGCAAACCTCCGGCTCGCGCCGGACCGCCGCCGCTGGTTCTTCCGCAACCTGCACGAGCTGATCATTGTGGCGCTGCCGTTCTTCCGCCCCCTGCGCCTGCTCCGCCTGGTGACGCTGCTGTCCGTCCTGCACCGGACCGTGGGTGAAACCCTCCGCGGCCGGGTGGTCACGTATGTGGCAGGCTCCGCCGCCCTGCTGGTTTTTGTGGGCTCGCTCGCCGTGCTGGACGTTGAGCAGTCCGCGCCGGACGCCAAGATCGTGACGTTTGGCGACGCGCTGTGGTGGGCCATCACCACCATCACCACGGTGGGCTACGGCGACCTGTACCCGGTCACCCCCATCGGCAGGATGGTGGCCGCCGCGCTGATGATGAGCGGCATCGCCGTGCTGGGCGTGGTCACCGCATCGATCGCGTCCTGGCTGGTGCAGCGTGTGGAGGACACCGCGGAAACCGCCGCCAACGCCGTTGAGGAGCCGCTGCGGGCCGAGGTTGCCGACCTGACGGCCCAGATCGCCCTGCTCCGCCGCGAAATTGCCGGCCTGCGGGATGACCCCACGCCGTAGCAAAGTCCGCAGGTCAGGTAGTGCAACGCCGCCGCCTGAGTAGCCAACACCAGTAGTCCCCGCCGAAAGTCGGGTAATTCCTACTGGTGCTGGTCCCCGCGCCCGGTTCCTAGACTCGGGATTCCTAGGACCGATTGACGCGCTGGCGGGTCCCCCGGGTTGGCTCCCCGCGGTCCCGCCTCCCTGCAGGGCCTCCGTATTTTTCTGGGTTGCGGATGCTCCATCCCGCACCATCTGGCATCCGGCGTGCACCGGCGCCCGGCGGCGCATCACATGATTCTCCGTTTTGGCTGCCCCGCGTCCGCGGTGCCGTGCAGGACTGGACCCGGATGGACACACCACATGAACCAGCCAAACCCCGCCGTCCCCGACGCCGAAAGCCGGAGCTTCGTCACCGACGAACCCCGGACCGACCTGATTTCCAGCAAACCTGCCGGTCACCGGAAATTATGGGCCGGCGTCGCCACCGCCGCCGTGATGGCGGTGGTGGGCGTTGGGGCCCTCAACGCCCCCACGTGGTTCCCGGAACGCACGACGGCGGCGGCTACCGTTTCCGACGTACCGGCCGCTGATGCGGCGGCCGGTGCCGGGACGAACGACACCGGTCCGGGGGCGGACCCGGCGGGACCCGCAGTCGACGTTCCCGCCGCTGACGCGCCGGCTGCCGACGTCCCGGCGGCCGACGTTCCCACACCGGTTGAAGCTGCGCCGGTTGAACCAGTGGCTGCGGAACCGGCACCAGTGGAGGCGGCACCCGCTCCTGCGGGCGACCCCAACCTGTACACCGTCCGGCCCGGCGACACGGTCGGTGCGATTGCCGCCGGCCACGGCGTGGACATGAATGCCATGCTCGCGGCCAACGGCCTTGCCGCCTACAGCCTCATCGTTCCAGGCCAGACACTGCTCCTCACCGGCCCCGCCTTGCCGGTCCCGGAGGCTCCGGTGGTTATCCAGGCCCCGGGCGCTCCCCCAGCGGCGCAATTCACCGCCGCCGTTTCCGCCCCTGCACCCGCGGCCGCCCCGGCTCCGGCACCCGCTCCCGCTGTGCGGACCATCTACGTGGCCGGCGCCGGCGGGCAGTCAATGGTGGATGCCTGCATCGGCCCCATCCACTTCACCCCGAATGACGGCTACTCGCTGTTCATCACCGAACATGACTTCTGCGGCGGCTGGGGCCGGTTCTCCGGCATCAGCGTAGGAGAAACCGTGAGCATTCCCGGCTACGGCACGTACACGGTGACCGGGCGCGGGCAGGTACCGAATCCAGGCACCACCAACGATGTGGTCAACGTCTTCGGCGGCTTCCCCCGGGCCATCCTGCAGACCTGCATCCCGGGAACCAGCCAGATGCTGCTGATTGCGCTGAACTGAAGCATCCCCAGCTTGTCCGCGGATCCGGACCCGGCCTGGGTGGGATCTGCGGACAAGGCCAGGACCTGTCCCGTCCGGTCCTTGGTCATATCTGCAGGAAAAAGCCCATGGTAATCAGGGCAAAGAAAAACACCCCGGTCCGAAGACCAGGGTGTTTTTCTTCAAAATGTGGCAGATGAGGGATTCGAACCCCCGTAGGCGTTGCCAGCTGATTTACAGTCAGCCCCCTTTGGCCGCTCGGGTAATCTGCCGAACTTCAAAAGAAGATCACCCCCGGCTGCAGCTTGTGGACCGGCGTGAACCGTTCCGCTCCCAGTAACCGCGGGCAAGACAACTTTACAGAACTTCCGCCGAAGAATCGAATCGGGCGCGGCGCGGGCAGAAAACCCGCGGAACGGCGGGAAAAACGGCAAGCGATCCACCGCCCGGCGACCCAGGGTGGGGCGGGTCAGGCTCCGCCCAGGATCCGGCCGGCGAGCCGGGCCTCGAACTTGACGGCCTGTTCCTCGGTGATCTGGTTCAACTGGACGGCCCGCAGCAGGTCATCGCTCACACCGCTCATGCGGGCGGAGGCATCCGCCACCGGGGTGAAAATGACGGACGCGGCAATAGCGGCGGCAGCCACTGAGGTTGCGGCTGCGCCTACGGCAGCCGAAGTGGTGCGGGTGACATAGGCGACGGCCTTGCGGTGCATGGTGTTCCCTTCGAGCAAACTTCCCAATGAGTCCAACTCTGTCCGCGCCGGCTTCGTTCCCGCCCTGCGTCCGCTGTGAGGGAACTGTGAAAAGCCCACCCCCTCGGCAGGACCATCCGTACTAGGCTTGCTGGCAGAGTTCCGTGCCCTGTGCGCAGGGTGATAACCATCAAAAGGAGAGTCATGGCAGGCGAGTCAACGTTCGACGTCGTAAGCAAAGTGGACAAGCAGGAAGTGGCCAACGCGCTGAACCAGGCGCAGAAGGAACTGGTGCAGCGCTACGACTTCAAGGGCGTCGGCGCGGAGGTGGATTTCAGCGGTGAGAAGATCCTGATGAAGGCCAACTCCGAGGAACGCGTCCTGGCAGTCCTGGATGTCCTGCAGTCCAAGCTCATCCGCCGCGGCATCTCACTGAAGTCCCTGGACACCGGAGAGCCTTTCCCCTCCGGAAAGGAATTCCGTCTGGAAGCCTCCATCAAGGAAGGCATCGAGCAGGACCTGGCCAAAAAAATCAACAAAAAGATCCGCGACGAAGGCCCCAAGGGCGTCAAGTCCCAGATCCAGGGCGACGAGCTCCGCGTTTCCTCCAAATCCCGCGACGACCTCCAGGCCGTTATGGCGTTGCTGAAGGACTTCGACGAGGCCGACCTGCAGTTTGTGAACTTCCGCAGCTGATTCTGCGCCCATGACGGCCCCGGGAACCCCCCGGGCCGTCATGGCGTAACCTGCACGCATTAGCGCATATTTGGTTTGCGTAATTGCCTGCCCGCGGTACCCTCTTCCTTAGGCCTGCCTAACATACAGCGCCCTAAGCGAAAGAAATCCATGACAGCCAACTATCTGATCGGCCTGCGCGAGGGCCTCGAAGCCACCCTGGTGGTGGTCCTCCTGATGGCGTACCTGGTCAAAACTGACCGCCGGCACCTCATCCCCCGCCTCTGGGCCGGCGTCGCCGCGGCAGTGGCCGTCTCCATCGGGTTTGGCGCCCTCCTGACATTTGGCCCGCGCGGGCTGACCTTTGAGGCGCAGGAGGCGATCGGCGGTTCCTTGTCGATTGTCGCCGTCGGCCTGGTGACCTGGATGATTTTCTGGATGGCGCGCACTGCCCGCACCCTGGGCACCGACCTGAAGTCCAAAGTCGACAAATTCAGCGGCGGTGCAGGCTGGGGTTTGGTGGTTGTGGCCGCGGTGGCAGTGGGCCGGGAAGGCCTCGAAACCGCGCTGTTCCTCTGGGCCGCAGCACAGGCCACCGGCCAAACCACGCAGCCCCTTGTTGGCGCGCTGCTGGGCCTGGCCACCGCAGCGGTCCTGGGCTACCTCCTCCACCGCGGGGTCCTCAAAGTCAATCTCGCCAGGTTCTTCACCTGGACCGGCGCCACCCTGGTCGTTATCGCCGGCGGAGTCCTGGCCTACGGCATCCACGACCTCCAGGAGGCCGGGATCCTGCCGGGGCTGAACTCGCTGGCTTTCGACGTCAGCGGCGCCATCCCGCCGTCGTCCTGGTACGGCACCCTCCTGAAGGGCACCCTAAACTTTTCCCCTGCCACCACATGGCTGGAAGCTGCCGCCTGGCTGCTCTACGTGGTGCCGGTGCTGGTCCTCTACCTGAAGGTCAACCGCAGACCGGCAGCGCCCGCGGCGCCCGCGGCGCCCCGCACCATCCCCACCCCAGCCACCACGGCTTTCTGAACCCCCACTGCCCTTTCACGAACAGGAACACCATGTCCGGCTTCCCCCTGCCTAAATCCGCACGCCGCTTCACTCCCCTGGGCCTGCTGGCCGCAGCCGTAACCGTCCCGCTGCTGCTGGCCGGCTGCACCGATAACACCAAAGCCGCGGACGACGCCTCCGGCGTGATCCAGGTGGTCAGCTCCAGCACAGAGTGCAGGGTCTCGGTTGGCAGCGTGCCCAGCGGAAACCTGAACTTCGCCGTAAAGAACGACGGCGACCAGGTCACCGAGTTCTACCTGCTGGCGTCCGACGGGCTCCGCATCCTGGGCGAAGTGGAAAACATCGGTCCGGGCCTGACCCGCAACCTGGTGGTCACCGCACCGGCAGGGTCCTACACCACCGCCTGCAAGCCGGGCATGCAGGGCGACGGGATCCGGGCAGACCTGGAAGTGACTCAGTCCGGCAACGAACCCTCAGCGGATGCGGACTTCCAGCAGCTCCTGGACACCGCCACGGCGCAGTACTCCGCGTACGTCAAGGACCAGACCGAGCAGCTCCTGGCCGGCACGGAGGAATTCGCGGCTGCCTTCGCCGCCGGGGACGCGGACAAGGCCCGCTCGCTGTACGCCGCCACGCGGCTGCACTGGGAACGCATCGAACCCGTCGCAGAATCCTTCGGCGACCTGGACCCACAGCTGGACGCCCGCGAGGCGGACCTTGAGCCCGGCCAGGAGTGGACCGGCTGGCACCGCGCGGAGAAGGACCTGTACCCGCCGGCGGAATACACCGCCTTGACCGCCGCCGAGCGGACCACCATCGCCGACCGCATGGTGGCTGACACCAAGGACCTGCTGGAACGTACCCGGACCCTGGAGTTCACTGCCGACAAACTGGGCAACGGCGCCAAGGAACTGCTGGACGAGGTGGCCACCGGCAAGGTCACCGGCGAAGAGGAAATCTGGTCCCACACCGACCTCTGGGACTTCCAGGCCAACGTGGACGGCGCCCGGATCGCCTTCGAGAACCTCAAGCCCGCGTTGCTCCAAAAAGACGCTGCCCTCGCCGGAAGCCTCGACGAACAGTTCGCCGCGCTCCAGGCCGAGCTGGCCACGCATGCCCAGGGCGACGGCTTCACCTACTACGACCAGCTCAGCGAAGACCAGATCCAGCGCCTCGCCGGGCTGGTGGATGCCCTGGGCGAGCCGCTGTCCAAACTCACCGCGGCCGTGGTCCTGTGAGCGGCTGCCCCATGGGCGGGCACCCGCCCACCGGGCCTGACTCAGCCCCTGCTGACCTGCCCGCCTCGCGCCTGAGCCGGCGGAACCTCCTGAGCCTGGCAGGCGTGGGCGGCGCAGCAGCAGGTCTGGCCGCCGGCTTCTTCGGGCACGACACCGTGGCAGCCATGGCCGCTGACACCACCCCCGCGCCCGCGGACGATTCAGTGGTGCCGTTCCACGGCGACCACCAGGCCGGCATCACCACCGCGGCCCAGGACCGGCTGCACATGGCGGCCTTCGACGTGACCACCACCAAGCGCGAAGACCTCATTGCGCTGCTGAAGGACTGGACCGAAGCGGCTGAGGCCCTCACCAAGGGCCTGCCGGCCGGCGCCACCGGCGCCGTCGACGGACCCTACGGCGCCCCGCCCGAGGACACCGGCGAGGCGCTGGACCTCAACGCAGGCCGGCTGACCCTGACCTTCGGGTTCGGCGCCAGCCTCTTCGAAAAGGACGGCGTGGCCCGCTTTGGCCTGGACGGCCGGCGGCCGGAGGCCCTGATCGACCTGCCCCATTTCCCCGGCGACGACCTGGACCCGGCCCGCAGCGGCGGTGACCTGGTGGTCCAGGCCTGCGCGGACGACCCGCAGGTGGCGGTCCATGCCATCCGCAACCTGGCCCGGATCGGGTTCGGTAGGGCCCGTGTCCGCTGGTCGCAGCTGGGCTTCGGCCGGACATCCTCCACGTCACGGGCCCAGCAAACGCCCCGGAACCTGTTTGGTTTCAAGGACGGCACCAACAACCTCAAGGTCGAGGACGCACAGCTGCTGGACGAGCACGTGTGGGCGGACTCCACCCGGCCGCAGGATGCGTGGCTGGCCGGCGGCAGCTACCTGGTGGCCCGGCGGATCCGGATGCACATCGAAATCTGGGACCGGACGTCCCTGGGCGAGCAGGAAGGCCTGATCGGCCGCACCAAGGGCACCGGGGCGCCGCTGTCCGGCGGCGGGGAGTTCACCGACCCGGACTTTGCCCTGACGGGGCGTGCGGACAAGCCGCTGATTCCTTTGGACGCCCATGTGCGCATTGCCCATCCGGCACAAAACGGCGGGGTCAGGATGCTGCGCCGGGGCTACAACTACACGGACGGTTCCGACGGGCTGGGCCACCTGGATGCCGGGCTGTTCTTCATCGCCTTTGTCAACGACCCCCGAACCCACTACGTCCCCATGCAGATGGCCATGGCCAAAACAGACACCCTGGCCGTGGAGTACCTGGAGCACACCGGCTCGGGCCTGTTCGCTGTTCCCGGCGGGGTCCAGCCGGGCGGCTACCTGGGCTCCGGCCTGTTCAGCTAACCACCCGGCTGCACCCGCCCGGAAGGGTTACTGCAGGGGCCGGCCGGCCATCCGTTCCAGCCGGGCAATCCGGTCGCGCATGGGCGGATGCGTGGCGAACAGCTTGTTCATGGCCCCGCCGCGGAACGGGTTGGCGATCATCAGGTGCGAGGCGTTGACCAGGTTCTGGTCCGGCGGCAGCGGAACCATGGTGACGCCCTGCTCGATCTTGCGCAGGGCTGAGGCTAGGGCCAGCGGATCTCCCGTCAGCTCCGAACCGTCCTCGTCGGCGTCGTACTCCCTGGTCCGGGAGATGGCCATCTGGATCAGGGAGGCCGCAAACGGGGCCAGCAGGGCCATGGCGATCATGGCCAGCGGGTTGGAGTTGCGCCGGTCGCCGCCGAAAAACAGCAGCATCTGGCCCACGGAGGTGATTACACCGGCCACGGCAGCTGCCACGGAGGAGGTCAGGATGTCCCGGTTGTAGACGTGCATCAGTTCGTGGCCCAGCACACCGCGGAGCTCGCGGGCATCCAGCAGCTGCAGGATCCCCTCGGTGCAGCACACGGCGGCGTTTTTCGGGTTGCGGCCGGTGGCGAAGGCATTGGGATTCATGGTGGGCGAGACGTAGATGCGCGGCATGGGCTGGTTGGCGCGGGTGGACAGCTCCCGGACAATCTGGTGCAGTTGTGGCGCCTGGGACTCCGTGACCGGGAAAGCCTGCATGGAGCGGATGGCGATCTTGTCCGAGTTCCAGTAACCGTAGGCGGTGGTGGCCACCCCGACCAGCGCCATGATCCAGATGGGCGCCGTGCTGCGGGTTCCTGCGCCGATCAGCGCGCCGAGCACCAGGAGTACGGCCCAGAGCACACCAAAAAGAGCCGCCGTTTTCATCCCGTTATGGTGTTTGTGCATGGTCGCTTCCCTTCGTGGCCTACGGGACCGGGTGGTGGGAGTCGTACTTCCGGAACCCCGGCTGCAGTGCGGACGCCAGCCAGGCTCCCGCGATGCACAGCACGCCGCCCAGCAGCAGGACCCAGCCCTCACTCAAAAGCTTAGTGCCGCCACCGGCCAGGAGGTCGCCCACCCTGGGTCCGCCCGCCACCACCACGATGAACACGCCCTGCAGCCGGCCGCGCAGGTGGTCCGGGGTGGCGGCCTGGAGGATGGTGTTGCGGAAGACGCTGCTGACGGAGTCGGTGATGCCTGCCAGGATGCAGCACAGCACGGCGGGCACCAGCCACAGTGTCACGCGGCCGTCCGGGGAGGGGCCGGCCAGCAGCACCACCAGCCCGAATGCGGCGATGGAGGCGCCCCAGCCCATGATCGAAAAGACCACGGCGCTGCCCTGCCTGCGGACGCCACCCAGCGGGCCGGAGAACAGCCCGGCCAGGAACGCTCCGACGGCGGTTGCCGCGAGCAGGATGCCCACGGTGGATTCGCCGCCGCCGATCATGATGGCGCCGATTGCCGGCAGAAGGGCCCGGGGTTGGGCAAGGATCATGGCAACCAGGTCGATCACAAAGGTCATGCGCAGGTTGGGGCGGGTGCGCAGGAACCTGAAGCCCTCAACTACGGACCGGAGGCCCGCTTTCCCGCTGCCACCGGCGGGGCGCATGGGCGGGAGCCGGTACACGGCCCACACCACAAACGCGAAGGACGCAAAGTCAATGGTGTACGTCCAGCCAAACCCCACCCAGGCCACCAGCACGCCCGCCAGCAGCGGCCCGGCGGTCATGGCCAGGCCGAACGACATCATGCTCAGGGCGTTGGCGGCGGGGAGGAGTTCCTTGCGGATCAGCATGGGGATAATGGCGCTGCGGGCGGGCTGGTTGATGGCCTGGGCGCCGCTCTGCAACGCCACCAGCAGGTAGAGGACCCACACGTTGCCCAGCTGGAACCAGGACTGCAGGGCGATCAGTCCCGTGGTCAACCACAGGACGGAGCTGGCCAGCAGGGCAACCCTGCGGCGGTCGTGGGAGTCAGCGATGGAACCGCCCAGCAGCCCGCCCACCACCAGGGGCACGAGGGCAAAAATCCCCAGCAGGCCGACGTAGAAGCTGTCCTGGGTCAGCCGGTAGACCTCCAGGCTGACGGCGACGAGTGTGAGCTGGCTGCCGACAGCGGACACGGCTGACCCCAGCCACAGCCGACGGAAGGCAGGGCTTTCCCGCAACGGAGTGATGTCTGCCAGTATTTTCCCCACCTTGCAACCCTAATGGGGCTTCCCGCCCCCTCAACCCGGCGGGGTGCAAGGTAAGTGGAGCCTTATTGTGAGATGTTCATAATAAGTGGTTCAATGGAGCCATGACGGAGCACCTGGATGGCCACAACGCATGGGCAGCGTCCCTGCGCGCGCATGGCCGCCGCGTGACCAAACAGCGCCTTGCGGTGCTGTCAGCCGTGGAGAACCATCCCCACTCGCCGGCCGAAAGCATCCTCGCGGCTGCGCGTGCCGAGCTGCCTGAACTGACGGCACAGTCCGTTTATGTGGTGCTGGGCGACTTGACGGACCTGCACATGCTCCGTCGGTTCGAGCCGCCCCACTCCCCGGCGCTGTACGAAACCCGCGTTGGCGACAACCACCACCATGCCATCTGCATCAGCTGCGGCCGCGTGGAGGACGTCGATTGCGCCGTCGGACATGCCCCCTGCCTCACCCCGCACTGGAACGACGGCGCCAAGCCGATGACCATCCAGATCGCCGATGTGATGTACCAAGGCATCTGCCAGGACTGCCAGCAGTCCCAACAACTTCCTTCTGAACGTCCCTCACCAGAAATAAAGAAATAGGAGAACAATGACTGCCATTTCGACCACCCAGTCAGGTGCACCGGTTACGTCCGACGCGCATTCCCAGTCAGTTGGTGCCGATGGTGCCATCATCCTGACCGATCACTACCTGATCGAGAAGCTGGCCCAGTTCAACCGTGAGCGCGTGCCGGAGCGTGTAGTGCATGCCAAGGGCGGCGGCGCGTTCGGTACGTTCAAGACCACCTCGGATATCTCCAAGTACACCAAGGCCGCGTTCCTGCAGCCCGGTGTTGAGACCGAGATGCTGATCCGGTTCTCCTCGGTCGCCGGCGAGAGCGGCTCCCCGGACACCTGGCGGGACCCGCGCGGGTTCGCCGTGAAGTTCTACACCTCCGAGGGCAACTACGACCTCGTGGGCAACAACACCCCGGTCTTCTTCATCCGCGACGGGATCAAGTTCCCCGACTTCATCCACTCCCAGAAGCGCCTGCCGGGCACGCACCTGCGTGACGCGGACATGCAGTGGGACTTCTGGACCCTGTCCCCCGAGTCCGCCCACCAGGTCACCTGGCTCATGGGCGACCGCGGTCTGCCCGCCTCCTGGCGCGAAATGCAGGGCTACGGCTCACACACCTACCAGTGGATCAACGCCGAAGGCGAACGGTTCTGGGTCAAGTACCACTTCAAGTCCAACCAGGGTGTGCAGTCCATGTCCGGGGACCAGGCCGAACAGCTCGCCGGTTCCGACGCGGACTTCTACATCCGCGACCTGCAGGAAAACATCGGCGCCGGGAACTTCCCGTCCTGGGAACTGCACGTCCAGGTCATGCCCTACGAGGACGCCAAAACCTACCGGTTCAACCCGTTCGACCTCACCAAGGTCTGGCCGCACAGCGATTACCCGCTGATCCACGTCGGCACCATGGAGCTGAACAAAAACCCGGAGAACTACTTCGCGCAGATCGAACAGGCCACCTTCGCGCCCTCGAACTTCGTGCCCGGCATCGCCGCGTCCCCGGACAAGATGCTCCAGGCCCGCATCTTCTCCTACGCCGACGCGCACCGCTACCGGGTAGGCACCAACCACGCCCAGATCCCGGTGAACCTGCCCAAAAACCAGGTCAACAACTACAGCCAGGACGGGGCAGGCCGGTACCACTTCAACGCCCCGACCGTCCCGGTCTACGCCCCCAACTCCGTGGGTGGCCCGGCAGCAGTTGAGCCCGCCTCCCCCGCAGGTGGCTGGGAGAACGACGGCGAACTGACCCTCGCCGCGCACACCCTCCACACCGAGGACAGCGACTTCGTCCAGGCCGGCGCGCTCTACCGCGAGGTCTACGACGACGGCGCCAAGGCACGCCTCCTCGAAACCATCACCGGAGCAGTCAGCGGCGTGAAAAACCCCGGCATCAAGGAACGCGCCATCCAGTACTGGACCAACGTCGACACCGAACTCGGCGCCAAACTCCGCGCCAACCTCGGCGCCGGCCAGGTCGAATCCGACGCCGAAGCAGCCAACAAGGTCTAACCCACCACCACCCGGTGCATTGGACCGGCACCTGCCCGCTGAATTTACTTCAGCACGGCAGTGAACCGGTTCTTCACAGCGAACCCCGTCCCGTCAGGGACGGGGTTCGCTGCGTTTAATGCCTGGCGGGAGGGTGAGATCCCAAAGGAATTCCTCGACTGCTTCCGGCTGGTCCGTTCCCGCTCGATATTGCGGGCGAATATTCATGACGGACTTTGTTTTGAAGTGACTACCCACGTCATTAAGACAAAGCATTCATGACAGTTCGGGAACTTCGTTTTCCTGCGGGGAAGCGCTCCATATACTTTGGCGACTGCATATGGTGTACACACAATTCCAGGGGATAAATTGGCATCAAATAGGGGCATCGCTTTGGACCGCGTTTTCAGTCCGGCCCGCATAGCGTTCACAGCACTCATTGTGGTGCTTTTCTCACTTCTTGTGCCTGCACCGGCTCTGGCTGCGACGACGGAGACTGAGCCCAACAGCAGCATGTCGACTGCCACGGTGGTTCCCTTGGCAACCACAATCTCCGGGTCAACCCTCAGCGCAAACTCCTCCGACACCGACTACTACGCTGTCGACCTGCCCAAAGCAGGCAGGGCAGGGCTGAACTTCAAATTCCCCACCGGACTCGGAGCCGGATCCGCCTACACACTCAGCATCCTCAGCGCCAACGGCACCACCCTCTACAACTTCGACCTCACCGGCAACAACGCCGACGGCACCTGGCTCGCCAGCCAAGGCACGTTCCTGCCCGCAGGCCGGGCCTACATCAAAATCTACGGCTACAGCGGCA